>JBDKRR010000312.1:0-1933 GCA_039683315.1 Sulfuricella sp. | reverse complement strand
GAAAATCCGGTGCTCGGCCGCAAGCTGACCCAGGGCGAGGAATGCGCCGTGGTGGAATCGGTCAAGGCTGCTTCCGACGTTTATGCGCCGATCGCGGGCGAAGTCATCGCCGCCAATGCCGACGTCGAAGGCGCCCCGGAAGCCATCAACCAGGATGCCTACGCCGCCTGGATGTTCAAGCTCAAGCCGGACAACGCCGCCGACCTCGACGGCCTGCTCGACGCCGCCGCCTACCAGGCCATAGTTGACAGCGAAGCACACTAATTCGGTAAGACGTAAAGAGCGGCAGGTGATGCGATTTCTCTCGCTTTTACTCCTCACCCCTCACGCCTAACCCCTCACCCGGAAACTTTATGCCGTTCATTCCCCACACCGAAGACGATATCCAGGCAATGCTGGCGCGCATCGGCGTGCCCTCCATCGACCAGTTGTTCGACGAAATCCCCGCCGCGCTGCGCAGCGGCAAGCTGACCGGCGTGCCGCAAGGCATGGTCGAAATGGACATCGCCCGCCTCATGACGGAGCGCGCCGAGAGCGATGGGCGCTTCCTCAACTTCGCCGGTGCGGGCGCTTACGAACACCACATCCCGGCGGCGGTCTGGCAGATCGCCACGCGCGGCGAGTTCTACTCCGCCTACACGCCCTACCAGGCCGAGGCCAGCCAGGGCACGCTGCAGCTGCTGTATGAATTCCAGACCATGATGTCCTCCCTGACCGGTATGGATGTGTCCAACGCCAGCCTCTACGACGGCGCCTCCGGCCTGGCCGAAGCGGTGCTGATGGCCGTGCGCGCGCACAAGACTTCGCGCCGGGTACTGCTGCCGAAGACGGTGCACCCCTTCTATCGCCAGGTGGTGAACAGCATCGTCAAGCACCAGAAAATCGAGCTGGTCGAGCTGGATTACGATCCGGCCAAGGGCATCACTGCGCTGCCGCAGGAGAAGGATTTTGCCGCGCTGGTGATCCCCCAGCCCAACTTTTTCGGCTGCCTGGAAGAAGTCGACCAGCTCACCGACTGGGCGCACGCCCAAGGCGGCCTGGTGATCGGCCTGGTGAACCCCGTTGCGCTGGCGCTGCTCACGCCGCCGGGGCAATGGGGCGACAAGGGCGCCGACATCGCGATCGGGGAAGGCCAGCCGCTGGGTTCGCCGCTCTCCAGCGGCGGCCCCTACTTCGGCTTCATGTGCTGCAAACAGGCGCTGGTGCGCCAGATGCCGGGGCGCATCATCGGCCGCACCGTGGACCTCGACGGCAAGCCCGGCTTCACGCTGACGCTGCAGGCCAGGGAACAGCACATCCGCCGCGCCAAGGCGACTTCCAACATCTGCTCCAACCAGGGACTGATGGCCACGGCGGCCACCATCCACATGGCGCTGCTCGGCCCGGACGGGCTGGAGCGGGTGGCATCGGCCAGTCACGCCAATACCGTCGCGCTGACGGAAAAACTGTGCGCCATTTCCGGTGTCAAAAAGGCGTTCGCGCAAAGCGTTTTTCACGAAACCGTGCTGCAATTGAACATCCCCGTGGCAGACGCGCTGCGCGCACTCGAAGCCCAGGGCATCATCGGCGGTTTCGACCTGACGCCGCATTACCCGGAACTGGGTCAGGCGCTGCTGGTGTGCGCCACCGAAACCAAAACCGCGGCAGACATCGAAAAATTCACGGAGCAGCTGAAACGCATCGTGGAACGTCGCAACGCAGGCCCAAGCTGCACGAAGCTGGTGCCGGGTCCCAACAGCAAGTGGTAACAGAGAAAAGGAGATCGCAATGACTACCGTAACTCTTGAAGGCGAACCGCTCAACGTCGGCGGACATTTCCCGCAGATAGGCGAAACCGCCCACAGTTTCATGCTGGTGAACAAGGACCTGGCCGACGTTTCCCTGAGCGAATTCGCCGGCAAACGCAAAGTGCTGTCCATCGTGCCCAGCATCG
>JBDKRR010000311.1:0-1823 GCA_039683315.1 Sulfuricella sp. | reverse complement strand
CTTGAGTTCCAGCTTGGTCTGGCGCGGGTCTTCAGCGATGAGGTTGCCTTCCGGCGTCGGCCACAGCAGGGACTCTGCCGGCATGCCCTTGGGCTTGGTAATGCTGCAGTCGGATTTGACGGCCAGTGTGCCGGCGGTCGACGGCTTGATGTCGATCTTCAGCGTCAATTTGCCGGCCTTGTTGTGCGACGTGACGGCGTGAATCAATTCGCTGAACTTGGCGCCGGCGTAGTCCATGATCGGGATGAGATCGCCGTCGTCGGTTTGGACGCGAACGTCGCGCAAGTTTTCATTGAGAGGCTTGGCCATGGTGGCTCCTTGGGTTGTGATGCGTTGAAATGACCTTAGCTATCCAGATCGGGGTTGAATTGCAGGATGTGTTGCACCAGGCGCGCCTGGTGGAGCGCGTCGTCGAGGGCGTGGTGGGCGGTGCCGCTGCGCTCGATGCGCTGCGGGTTGAGCGCCTTGAGGGTGCGCAGGTCGCGCTCCTGCCAGTAGTCCCACGGCGCCTTGTCGCCGATGTCGGCGAAGGCGTGGGCGATGATCGGCAGGTCGAAGCTGGCGCCGTTGCACCAGATCTCGTCGGCGCCGTCGACGAACGAGGCGAAGGCCTCGAGGGCGAGGGTCAGGTCGGCGGCGTCGTCCTGGCCGCTGACCAGGGCGTTGCGCGCCGCGTCGGACTGCTGCAGCCACCAGAGGACGGTGCCGGCATCGATGCTGCGCCGCGGCTGGCTGGCGACGGCAACGTGGATGTGGAAATCCCAGGTGTCGATCCAGGTGCCCTGCGGGTCGAAGCGCACGGCGCCGATGCTGGTGATGACGGCGGCGGGCGTGGTGCCAAAGGTTTCGATGTCGACCATGACGGCCGTCTTGCGGGTGGGTTCGGTCATTGCTGGCCTCGGATGGTGGCGGTTGCGGTAATGAAGTCGTGCAGCTCGGCGACCTCGCGGGCGGCGAGGCGGAAAGCGTGGTCGCCGCGCCGGATCAGGGTCAGGCTGCCGTCGCTGCTGGCGCTGAGGATCAGGCGCGGGCTGCGATCGACGGCGGAAATGCGCCAGATCTCGTCAGCGCCTGCCGCCACCGGCGACTCATCCGGTTTTGGCGGCGCAACGGTCCCGGCCTCGCCCGAGTTACTTGTTGCAAGGGAGGTGGAACGATCCGGGACTGTCGGTGATACATCCCCTCCGCCGACTGGGGTAGACGCTGCTGCTGCTTTCATCAATTTGTTGGCCTCTTCATTCAGGATGCGGGCGAAGCGCTGTTCGCGCGCTTCGTGTTCGGCGGCGGTCATCACGCGGCTTTGGGCTTTTCGGTGGCGATGCCGCGCCGGTCGTTCCAGTAGCTGATGGCTTCCATCACCGTGTCCTGGATCGGGCCGATGCAGCGGCATTCTTCGCAATTGACCGCGAATTCATTGAGGCCGACTTCATAGATCTCGACGTTTGGAGAGCCGCAAAACACGCAATCGCTGACGATAATGGGCATTACGCGGCGCTCCAGATCACCCGCTGGCCGGGCTTGAGGGTGGCGGTGTACTCGGCGCGCAGCTTGGTGACTTCGCGGCGCGCGGCGTCGCGCGAGAGTTCCATCCGGCGCCGGAGCAGCGGATCGCGGACGGTCGGCAGGCAGTCGGCGATGCCGTCGAGGGTGATTTCCAGCGAGCGGATCTGGTAAATGAGCCAGGCGCGCTTGACTGCGGTCAACGCGGAAATAAGGGCGGATTTCATGCGGCCTCCGGGAGTTGGCTGGCTTGATGGGCGGCCCAGCGGGCATCGTGTTCGCGCTTGATTCGGGCGGCGATCAGCAGCTCGGCGGCCATCGCT
>JBDKRR010000310.1:0-2661 GCA_039683315.1 Sulfuricella sp. | reverse complement strand
ACTGGCTGCGACAGCAGGAACGCGGCAGCCTGCTGCTGATGCGCCTGATCACCTGGATCGCGCTCAACCTCGGCCGTCCGGCAACGCGCCTGCTGCTGGTGCCGATCAGCCTGTATTTCCTGCTGTTTTCCGCCAAGGCGCGCCAGGCTTCGCGCCTCTACCTGCGCCGTGCCTTGGTACGCGAGCCCGGCTGGGCCGATGTGTACCGCCACTACTATTGCTTTTCCGCCACCATTCTCGACCGGCTGTATTTCCTCTCCGGGCGCCATACCCTGTTCGACATCGAGGTGCACGGCGTCGAGCCGCTGCTCGCCTACCTGCGGGGCGGGCAAGGCTGCGTGCTGCTGGGCGCGCACCTCGGCAGCTTCGAAGTGCTGCGCACGCTGGCAGTGGAGTTCGGCAAGGTGCCGTTCGCCATGCTCATGCACACCGACAACGCGCACAAGATGAACGCCATCATCGACGGCCTCAACCCCGAAATGGCCGGCGCGATCATCGCCATGGGCTCGCCCGACGGCCTGCTGCGCGCCAAGGAAGTGATCGACACCGGCGGCATCGTCGGGATGCTGAGCGACCGCGTCAGGCCGGGCGACAAGACCCTGCCGTGCCGCTTTTTCGGTCAGGACGCCGCCTTGCCGGACGGCCCGCTGGCCTTCGCCAGCATCACCCACGCGCCGGTTTTCCTGTGCCTCGGCCTGTATCGCGGCAAGCGCAGCTACGACGTGCATTTCGAGCTGCTGGCCGAGACCATCGACGCCCCGCGCGCGCGCCGCCGCGAGGCTATTCACGGCTACCTGCAGCAATACGTCGCGCGCCTCGAGCACTATTGCCGCATTGCGCCTTACAACTGGTTCAACTTCTATGACTACTGGCAACCGCTTTAGCACCCGTCATTGCGAGCGCAGCGAAGCAATCTCGTTCTTCGTCCATCGAATGACAACGAGATTGCCGCGTCGCCTGCGGCTCCTCGCAATGACAGTCTCGCTACTGGCCTGGCCTGCGCTCGCCCATGCCGAATGGACGGCCGACGCCTTGCTCAAAGCCCTGGCGGAGCGTCCTGCCGGCCAGTCGCGCTACACTGAAACCAAGACCTCCGCCCTGCTCAAGGAGCCGCTCAAGTCGAGCGGCACGCTGCGCTTCAGGAAACCGGCCTACCTGGAAAAACACGTGCAGACCCCGTTCGAGGAAATCCTCACCGTGGACGGCGAGCGCATGACCTGGGAAAAACCGGCGGCGCATAAAAAGCACACCATGGCGCTGCGCGACTACCCGGTGGTGTGGGGTTTCATCGAAAGCATGCGCGCCACCCTCAACGGCGACGCCAAAACCCTGCAGCGCTTCTACAAAGTACGCCTCGACGGCGACGAACGGCAATGGAGCCTGGTGCTGCTGCCTTCGGACATCGACATGGCGCAGTTCATCCGCGTCATCCGCATCGGCGGCAGCAAGACCCATCTGGCGACAGTGGAAATCGAGGAAGCCGGCGGCGACCGCACCCTGATGACCCTGCAAGAGGATTCGAAGTGAAGCGCTGGCCGGTCGCCGTCTGGCTCGCCGCGCTGACCTTCTGCATCTGGATCGTGGCGGCGCATACCCGCATCAGCACCGACATGGCAGCCTTCCTGCCCAACAGCGCCTCGCCGGCACAGCAACTCATGGTCGAGCAGCTGCGCGACGGGGTGACCTCACGCCTGGTGATGTTTGCGCTGGAAGGCGCGGAAGCCGGCGAACTGGCCCAGAACAGCAAGAAACTGGCGCGCGCGCTGGAGGCCAGCGGCCATTTCAGCTACGTACGCGGCGGCGAACAGGCCCTCACCCCGGCGGAACGCGAGCGGCTGATGCGCTACCGCTACCTGCTCAGCCCCGCCACGGACGCGGCGCACTTCAGCGCCAGCGGGCTGCAACAGTCCCTGCAGGACAGCCTGCAGCTGCTGGCCTCGCCGGCCGGCGCCATGATCAAGCAGCTGCTGCCCTACGACCCCACGGGCGAAATGCTCGCGCTGCTGGAAAGCTGGGGCGGCGCGGGCAGCGGACCCGGGGTGCAAAGCGGGGTGTGGTTCTCGGCCGACGGCAAGCGCGCGCTCCTGCTTGCCGAAACCAGGGCCCCGGCCTTCGACATCGAAGCGCAGCAGAAAGTCGGCGACGACGTGCGGCGGATTTTCGCCGCGACGCGTACCGCCCCCCAGATCAAGCTACTCATGAGCGGACCGAGCGTTTTCGCCGTGGAATCGCGCAACCGCATCCACGACGACGCCTGGCGCCTGAGCACGATCGCGACCGCCCTGGTGGCGGCGATCCTGCTGCTCTCCTACGGCTCGCCGCGCCTGCTGGTACTCGGCATGCTGCCGGTCGCGACTGGCGCGCTGGCCGGCCTGACCGCGGTCAGCTTGGGCTACGGCACGGTACACGGCATCACCATGGGCTTCGGCGCCACCCTGATCGGCGAGGCGGTGGACTACCCGACCTACCTGTTCACCCAGCGCGCGCCACACGAATCGCTGCGCCAGACGCTGCAGCGCATCTGGCCCACGCTGCGCCTGGCGGTGCTGACCACCGTGTTCGGCAGCCTCACCATGCTGCTCTCCGGTTTTTCCGGCCTGTCGCAACTGGGCATGTTCTCCCTCGCCGGCGTTCTCACGGCGGGACTGATGACGCGCTTCG
>JBDKRR010000309.1:0-10400 GCA_039683315.1 Sulfuricella sp. | reverse complement strand
GAAAAGCGTTGCTGGGCATGGCACTGCTCGGGCTTTCCGGCATGGTCGTGGCAAACCCATACGAACACAAGCTGGCCAACGGGCTGAAGGTCGTCGTCAAGGAAGACCCTCGCGCCCCGGTGGTGGTATCTCAGATCTGGTACCGCGCGGGCAGCATGGACGAAGTGAACGGTACGACCGGGGTGGCCCACGTGCTGGAACACATGATGTTCAAAGGAACGCGCAAGGTGCCGGCGGGCCAGTTTTCCAAAATCATCGCCGAGGCGGGAGGGCGCGAGAACGCCTTCACCAGTCACGACTACACCGCCTATTTTCAACAGCTCCAGGTCGACAAACTGCCGCTGGCATTCAAGCTCGAAGCCGACCGAATGGCGAATCTGGCTCTGACGGAGCAAGAATTCTCGAAAGAAATCAAAGTGGTCATGGAAGAGCGCCGCATGCGCACCGATGACAGCCCGCAGTCGCTGGTGGGCGAACAACTCAACGCGCAAGCCTTCGAGGCTCATCCCTACCACCACCCGGTAATCGGCTGGATGAATGACCTCGAAAATATGCGCGTGGAAGATGCCCGAGCTTGGTATCAAAGCTGGTACACGCCCAACAACGCCACGCTGGTCGTGGTGGGCGACGTCAAGCACGACGCGGTGTTTCGCCTGGCACAGCAATATTTCGGACCGCTTAAACCTCACTCCCTGCCGCTCCGCAAGCCGCAGAAAGAACCGCTGCAGCATGGGATCAAGCAGGTGACAGTAAAAGCGCCCGCCAAGCAACCCTATGTCATGATGGCTTATCGCGCACCGGTATTGCGTGACGTCAACAAGGACTGGGAGCCTTATGCGCTGGAAATCCTGGCGGGCGTGCTCGACGGATATTCTGCGGCGCGGCTGAATCAGTCTCTGGTACGGGAAAGCCGCCTGGCCAACGATGTCGGCGCCGCTTACGACGACATATCGCGCGGGCCGGGTCTGTTCATCATCGACGGCACGCCGAGCGAAGGCAAGAGCGTGGCCGAACTGGAACAGGGAATTCGCCAAGAGATCGTCAAACTGCAACGCGATGGCATCAGCGAAGAAGAATTGCAGCGCGTGAAGGCACAGGTCGTGGCGGCACAGGTTTATCAACGCGACTCCATGTTCTATCAGGGCATGCTGATCGGCAATCTGGAAAGTACGGGCCTGTCCTGGCGCGACGAGAAAACGCTGCTGGATAAATTGAAAGACGTGACTGCGGCACAGGTTAAGGAAGTAGCCAACAAATACCTGCAGGACGACAGCCTCACGGTGGCCACGCTCGACCCCCAGCCGCTCGACGGCAAGCGCCCCCCCCAACCCCAGGCAGGAGAATTCCATGTGCACTAGACGGTCAGCCGGAATCTGGCTTTGGAGTGTCATGATGGCATTCCTGTTCTCCGGCATTGCCAGCGCGGGCCTGCCGATCCAGCACTGGCAGAATGCCAATGGGGCCCGGGTCTATTTTGTGGAAAGTCATGGCCTGCCGCTGCTCGATGTAAGCGTCGATTTCGACGCCGGAACGCGTCGCGACTCGGCGGAAAAAGCCGGCTTGGCGAATTTGACCTCGCACATGCTGGATCTTGGTGCCGACGGAATGTCGGAAGATGACATATCACGCCGCCTTGCCGACGTGGGGGCGCAACTTGGCGCCACCATCGATCCCGATCGCGCCGGGATGTCGCTGCGCACCCTGAGCAGCACGCGGGAACGCACCCAGGCGCTGAATTTGATGTCAAAAATTCTGCAGCGTCCCGACTTCCCTGCCACGGTATTGGAACGCGAAAAGGCGCGCGTCATCGCCGCATTGCAGGAAGAAGACACCCAACCCGGCCCCATCGGACAAAAAGCCTTCCAGGCGGCGCTCTACGGCAACCACCCTTATGGGCTTCCGGGCGCGGGCAAGGTAGAAACTGTTTCCCCGATCCAGCGCCAGGACCTGCTTGATTTTTTCCGCCAGCATTACGTCAGCGAATCCGCCGTCATCGCCATCGTGGGAGATGTCAGCAGGACCGAGGCGGCAGCCATTGCCGATCAGCTCTCGGCCGGCCTGCCCCACTCAAATGGCGCCTTGCCGCCATTGCCCGCAGTGACGCCGCTCTCCCAGGCTGCAACCATCCGTCTGCCGCACCCCGCAAGCCAGAGCCATATCCTGTTGGGAATGCCAGGCATGAGCCGCACTGACCCGGATTATTTCCCCCTCTTCGTCGGCAACTACATTCTCGGCGGGGGCGGATTCGCTTCGCGCCTGACGGAAGAAGTGCGCGAGAAGCGCGGCCTGGCATACAGCGTATACAGCTATTTCATCCCGCTGGCACAGCCGGGACCGTTTCAGGTCGGCCTCCAGACCAAGCGCGACCAGGCGAACGAAGCGCTGGACGTCACCCTGACCACGCTACGCCGCTTCGTCGCCGACGGCCCGACAGCCGACGAGTTGCGCCATGCCAAACAAAATCTGATCGGCAGCTTCCCCTTGCGCCTCGACAGCAACCGGAAGATCCTCGGCTATCTGTCCCTGATCGGTGATTACAAACTGCCGCTGGACTATCTCGACCAGTTCGTCAAAAACGTAGACAAGGTCACGCTCACGGAAGTGAAAAGCGCATTCCAGCGCCATATCGACCCGGAAAAAATGGTGACGGTCATCGTCGGCGGCGATGGCAAAAAGTAATCGGGTCCGCATTGTTGGCGGCGTCTGGCGCAGCCGTCTGCTTCCCTTTCCCGACGTGCCAGGCTTGAGGCCTACTCCGGATCGGGTCAGGGAAACGCTGTTCAACTGGCTGGGTCAACTGATGGACGGAAAAACCTGCCTGGACCTTTTTTCCGGCAGCGGCGCATTGGGTTTCGAGGCGGCGTCGCGGGGCGCCAGACAGGTTGTGATGGTGGAACGCGATACCAAGGTCGCACGCTCGTTGCGCGACAACGCAACAACCCTGCACGCAGAAAATTGTGAACTAGTGGTAGCAGATGCGCTAAAATTCCTGGATAAGGAAATGCGCCGCTTCGATGTGATTTTCGTCGACCCGCCTTATGATTTGCATCTTTTGCCGCGTGTACTACCCCTGTTGCGGGACCGCCTCACCGGAGACGGCACGGTTTACGCCGAATCGGATACTACTTTGGATGCGGGGCCGGAATGGCAGGTCTGGCGCAGCGGCAGTGCCGGCCAGGTACATTATTATTTACTCAGGAAAGCCAGTTAGGCTCGTTAAACATGCTCAAGGCGGTCTACCCCGGCACCTTCGACCCCATCACCCGAGGCCACGAGGATTTGGTCCGACGTGCATCGCGTCTGTTCGGCGAAGTCATCGTGGCGGTGGCAGACAGCCGTACCAAGCAGCCCTTCTTCAGCCTCGACGAGCGAGTGGAGATGGCAGCTTCAGTTTTGGCGGACTGCCCCAATGTACGTGTGACTGGATTCTCGGGACTGCTGATTCATTTTCTGCAGCTTCAGGATGCGAATATTATTCTGCGCGGTTTGCGGGCGGTATCCGATTTTGAATACGAGTTTCAACTGGCGGGAATGAACCGCAACCTCTACCCCAATGTCGAAACCATTTTTCTCACCCCATCCGAACAGTACATGTTCATTTCAGCCAGTATGGTGCGCGAAATTGCGCTGCTGGGTGGGGATGTGAGCCAGTTTGTTCAGCCGGCGGTATGCGCCAGGCTCGACAGCAAAATTATCAACCTTAACTAACGCGAGGAAACTGTCATGGCATTATTGATTACCGACGAATGCATCAACTGCGACGTGTGTGAACCCGAGTGCCCCAACGGCGCGATTTCGCAGGGCGACGAAATCTACATCATCGATCCCGCCTTGTGCACCGAGTGCGTGGGTCATTACGACGAGCCGCAATGCATTTCGGTTTGCCCGGTGGATTGCATTATCGTCAATCCGGAACACACCGAGAGCAAGGAGCAGTTGCAGGCCAAGTACGAGAAGCTCAGCGGAAAGTAATTTTTCCCGGATGCAATAAGCCCCGCGGGATGTCGCCATCCGCGGGGCTTATTGTTTTCAGGCCGCCAGTTGCTGGGGCGTGCTGTCGAAGTCCAGCGCCTGTTCCATCTGCCGGCGCAGATTTCGCAGGTCGTCAAGCTGGGCGGTGATAACGGCTTCCATCTGTTCCAGTTCGGTAATGCGGTCTTCCAGCGTATCCGTCGCCTTGTGGATGCGCTTGATGCTTTCCAGGCGGCGGCGCAGTTGCAGCTGATGCTCCCGCACCTGGGTTTCCATCGGCGCCATGACGGCTTTCAACCAGTTTTCAACGTCGCGGTTGGCCACTTCATAGACGTGGATCACGCGGCTGGCGATGGTTTCGAAGAACTTGGTGGTGAGGGTGAACTGCTCGTTGGTGAGCATGTTCAACGCCGTGTTGAAGTGGTCGTTGTAACCTTTTTCCAGCTTGGCGACTTCCTTCAGGTATTTGAGCGTCGAGAAGGGTGGCGGACTGCTCTGCGACAGGCCGTGCTCCTCGCTGAACTTCTTGTACATGCTGTCCATCATGTGCTTGATTTCTTCGATCTGCTGGCCGGACTTGTTGATGTTGTCCGTCACGTCCTTGAAGAACCTGTTCATCGCGATGCTGATGCCCTTGCTGAAACGGCTGCTGACCATGGCATCGCGGGTATTCTTCACCTCCACCTTGAGGGCATCCATGCCGAGGTGAGTGAAGAGAATGTTGGTTTGTTGCGAGAACACGCTGCGTAGCGCCTGGAAGCGCTGCAGGCCTTTCTCGAAATTTTCCTTGTCGAGCTTGACCTTTTCCATCATGTGCTCGATCACGTCCTCATTCTTGCCGCGCAGCCCCTTGAGTTCGTCCAGTTGTTCGCGCACCCCGGTCATGCGTGCATCGAGAATGGAATGCGTCACGCCCATCATGTCTTCGACTTCGCTCTGGGTGTTGTCGCGTACGATTTCCTGCTTGGAAGGAATCAGCTCGTCGGTCAGCGCCTTTTCCAGCGCCGGCAGACGGCTCTTGTCGAGCAGTTCGGGATCATGGTTGATCTTTGCCAGCAGCCCTTTCTGCGCGGAGATGGGGAACACCTGCGAAGCCTTGATCCCCAGCAACTCGGCACTGATGTTCACCTGGGACTGGATTTCACGTTCGATTTCTTCTTCGCTCTTGAGTTCGTCCCACAGGCCGTCAATCTTGTTCAGCACCACCAGTCGGCCTTTCTGGCGCCCCTGCGGATTACCCACGTAATCGCGCCACACCTCGATGTCGGTCTTGGTCACGCCGGTATCGGCCGCGAGCATGAAAAGCACCGCATGGGCGTTGGGCAGCATGTTGATGGTGAGCTCCGGCTCGGTGCCGATGGCATTGAGTCCGGGGGTGTCGAGAATGACCAGCCCCTGCTTCAGCAAAGGGTGCGGAAAATTGATGATGGCGTGACGCCAGCAGGGAACCTCGACCGTGCCGTCGGCCTGCACGGTGAAGGCGTTGTCCGGATTGCTTTCGTCATAGAGACCGAAGCGGGCGGCTTCTTCCTTGCTCACGCGCTTGACCTGGCTGACTTGCTGGAAGGCGGTCAGCATGCCTTCGGCGGAATCGGTATTGAGCGGAAAAACCTGCCACTCGTCCACGTAGCGTTTGTATTCGGTAGTGGTGGTATCGGTGGCGCGCGTTTCGATCGGCAGCAATTGAATGCAGGCTTCGCGTCCATCCTCGTACATCAGCTCGGTGGGGCACATGGTGGTGCGGCCGGCGCTGGAAGGCAACAAACGCAGGCCGTAGCCGGCGAAGAAAATGGCGTTGATCAGTTCCGACTTGCCGCGCGAGAACTCGGCCACGAAGGCCACGTTGAGCTTGTCGTCACGCAAGCGGTCGACGATGTGCTGAATGCGCAGATCGCTCTGGCCGTCGTTCAGTTCCTGTTCGTTGAGCCAGTTGCGATAGTTGCTAATGCTGTCGGACAGGCCGCTGCGCCATGCGCTGTATGCTTCGAAGTGTGCGACCAGATTCTCGTTTGTCATGAATTCCCCCCCTAGCCGGTCATCGGCAATGCCATCGTACTTTAGCATAAAAAATAGATTAATCAATGCAGTCCGTGCGTGTTCTAAGCGTTCTTCTGATGCGTCGGTTGTGCAATTTACGTGCCACTAGCGCTGGCAATCGGGACAGTAAAAGGTCGAGCGCTGACCTTGTTTTAGCAATCGGATGGGGGCGCCGCATTGCCGGCATGGCTCTCCGGCGCGTCCGTATACGAAATACTGCTGCTGGAAATACCCCGGCTTGCCGTTGCTGTCCACAAAATCGCGCAGGCTGCTCCCCCCCGCGGCAATGGCCTGCCGCAACACATCCTTGACCGCCTGAGCCAGCCGGTCGCAACGCGCCGCGCCGACACGTCCGGCCGGCGTGGTTGGCCGGATAGCCGCGCGGAACAAAGCCTCGTTGGCGTAGATGTTACCAACGCCGACCAGCAGATGGCTGTCCATCAGCGCTTGCTTGATGTTGCCCTTTTTTCCGCGGGTATGGCGATAAAGCCACGCGCCGTCGAAATCATTGGTCAGCGGCTCCACGCCCAGGTGCGCCAGCAGCGGGTGACGCAGCGGGACAGTTTCTGTCCAGATTACGACACCGAAGCGGCGCGGGTCGCGCAAACGCATGCAAAAACCGTTTTCCAGCACCAGGTCGAAATGATCGTGTTTCTCTATGGGAGCCGTCGCCGGCACGATGCGCAGACTGCCGGACATGCCCAGATGCAGGATCAGCCAGCCCCGGCCGCAATCCATCAATAGGTATTTTCCGCGTCGCCCTATACCGCGAATTTCCAGCCCCGGCAGGATATGCGCCAGTTCCGCCAGTATGGGAAAACGCAAGCGGGCATCGCGCACGATAACGGCGCGGATGCGCTGGCCGCGAAGATGCGGTTCAAGCCCGCGGCAGGTGGTTTCGACTTCGGGCAGTTCAGGCATTGCGGCGGCGCCAGACGAAAATCGCGGCACCGAAAAACAGCAGCGGCAAGCCGATCAGGAAGCCGAGCGCAAGCACCGAGGCAGCCGTTTTACCGAGACTCAGTCCGGCATCGACAGTGTTCTTGGGCTGGATGGTGATGAGATTGGCGTCGCCGGCCAGCCAATTGAGCAGGTTGATGCCCAGATCGAGGTTTCCGCCTCGGCCGAGATAAGCATTAGCGAGGAAATCGCCACTCCCGATCACGGCGATGCGCTGCCGTCCCTCCTCGCTTTCCCGTTCCAGCGCGCGGCCAACCACGACCGGGCCGGCCACGTCCTGCGGCGGGTCGAAAGCGGCATGTTCGTCCGCAGCGCCGCTTTCCACCCAACTGCGCGCCGCGGTCTCGACAAGCGAGGTGACGTGCCATGCCGGATCATCGTTGAAGCCGATGGCCCGTGCGCGCGGGAAGACGGTAACGAGGTCGAATTGAGCCGTCACGGGATGCGGCCCATACTGCGCCGCCACGGCGGTGTCCGGGGCAAAGCCCAGTTCTCGCGCTGCGGGGTCGACGACCACGCCGGGGGTGAGCGCGAGCCCCAGCATTTCCGCCACGGGCTGCAGCCCGTGCAAATCGCCGGGCTCGAGCAGCCATAGCAGATTGCCGCCGCGCGCGAGGTAGCGCTTGATCTTGTCCGCCTCGCCCGGCAGGACTTCGCTGCGCGGCTGGGTCAACACCAGCACACTGACATCGGCAGGCACCTCGGCATCGGCAGCGAGATTCAAGGGCGCAGTTCGAAACCCCTTGTGCGTCAACTGACGGCCGAACTCGCCGAGATCATGCGGCGCGCCGCCGTCCAGCCTGCGCTCACCGTGACCGACCAACGCGGCCACCTGCCGCTCGTGGCCGCGGGCGAGACGCATCAGGGCGTTGGTAAAGCCTTGCTCGTTGAGCGTGGAGAGATGCTCGCTGCGGCCGCGATAGTCCAGCACCAACTCGCCGTTGACCTGCACACCCGAGGTACGGGCGAGCTGCGGGTGCTCGGCGGGATCGACGAACTTGAATTTCAGATCCGGCTTGAGGTGCTGATAGCGCGCGACGAAATCCCGGATCGGTTGGCGCAGATCGCCATATTGCGGGTCCTGCAGCGTGGCGTAAGCGGTCACTTCAAGCGCCCCCGGCATGGCGTCGAGAACTTTGCGGCTGACCGGGCTCAGGGTGTGGCGACCGTTCTGGGTAAGGTCCCACTGCCAGTGATAGCGCTGGCTCAAATAACCTGCCGCGCCCATCGCGGCCAGGAACAGCAGCAACAAGACCGGCTGATGACGGCGCAACCAGGAGAGCGTTTTTTTCATGGCAGCCGATCCCGATCCAGGCGCAACACGGTCAACACCAGGAAAGTCGCTGCAAACAGCAGAAAATAGGCGACGTCCGCCGTGTCCAGCAGACCGCGATTGGCTTGCCCGAAATGCTGCAGCAGCGACAAAGCACGCAGCGGAGCGATTTCCTGTGTCGCGATGTCGAGCAGCCACAAGCCGAGCGCAGCTGCGATCCCGCTGATCGCGGCCATCGCGGGGTGGGCGGTGAGGCTGGAAAAATAAAGCCCGAGCGCGGCAAGACAGGCTGCCAGCAGCACCAGTCCGACCAGACCGACCAGCAGCAAGCCGGTATCGAGGGGACCACCAGAAAAAAGGGCTAGCGCCATGGCTGCCGCAAGCGCAACGAGCAGGCAGAGAAACGCCCACAGGGCGAGGAACTTTCCCATCACGATGGCGCCGAGCGACAAGGGCGCAGAAAGCAGCAGAGGCAGCGTGTGGTTGCGGCGTTCCTCTGCAATCAGGCGCATTGCCAGTACCGGCGTAATCACCAGCAGTATCATGGCGGTAGCACCGAAAAGCGGCGCAACGACCATTTCAGTCACCCCGGGCGGATTGGCGAGTTGGAGCAACTGCCCTTGCACGCCGAGAAAAGCGTCGACCTGGTTGAGGAACAGCCAGGCCAACACCATTTGCAGCGCGCCCAGGACGGTCCACGCCAGCGGCGAGCTGAAAAGAATCCTGAGTTCCTTGGCGGCGATAGTGGCGATCATGTCGGAGTTTCCTGACGCGTGAGACGGACGAACATTGCTTCCAGGCCATTTTCGCTTGCGCCATTCTCCTGCCACTGATGACGCAACTCCGCCATGTCGCCGCTGAACACGACGCGCCCCTGATGCAGGATCAGCACCCGGTCGCAAAGCGCCTCGGCCTCGGCCAGGATATGGGTGGACAGAATCACGCTATGGGTGCGTCCCAGCGTCGCGATCAGCTCGCGGATCTCGCGAATCTGCAACGGGTCGAGGCCGGCGGTAGGCTCGTCCAGAATGATCACCGACGGATTGTGGACGATAGCCTGGGCAATGCCCACGCGTTGCCGATACCCCTTGGAAAGACCGCCGATCAGCCGCTCAGCCACCCCGTCCAGTCCGCAACACTGCAGTGCCCGGCTGACGGCCGCATCCAGCTCGGCTTTTGGCACGCGGTGCAGGCGCGCGGCCAGACGCAGGAATTCGCGCACCGTAAGCTCCCGGTAGAGGGGCGGAATTTCGGGCAGATAACCGAGATTCGCCTTCGCCGCCTCGGGTCGCTCGCTCAGGTCAACACCGCATATTTCGACGCTGCCCGAACTCGGCGCTAGATTGCCGCTCAAAATCTGCATGGTCGTCGACTTGCCGGCGCCGTTGGGACCGAGCAGGCCCAGTACCTCGCCCGGATGCAAATCCAGGTCGAGCAGGTCTACCGCAACGCGCGTGCCGTAACGGCGGCTGAGCTTGCGAGCACGCAGGGAAGGCAGGATATCGGACTGATGGGTCAAAGTGGCAAATTCAAAAGGTTGTGCCTATACTTGGCGGGCGTTGTTCCCAAATTATACTTGAGACCCTGAGCATCCAAGATGCCTACTTTGAAACTTGAACCCATCGTGTTGGCTGTCTCCCTGCTGGCCTTGTCCGCGTGCGCACCGGCACCGCTGAAGGCACCGCTCACCACGGCGCCAGCGCCAGCCCCTGCCGCCGAAGCTAAAAAACCTGCGCTGCCGAATCAGGAGCTCACTTCCCAGAGCCTGTATCAATATCTGGTTGGAGAAGTAGCACTGCAACGCAACCAGCCGGAACTGGCAGCCGATGCGCTGCTGGACCTGGCGAAAAACAGCCGCGACCCGCGCCTGGCCAAGCGCGCCACCGAAGCCGCTGTGCAGGGACGGCAGGCAATTCAGGCCGCCAATGCGGCCGAGCTATGGCAATCGCTGGAACCAGACTCGCCCCAGGCCACCCAGGCTGCAGCGGCACTACTCCTCAACAGCGGCCGCCTGAGCGAGTCGCGTCCCTACCTGGAAAAAATCCTCGCCGGTGAAGGCGAAAGCCGCGCCAGTGGTTTCCTCCACATCAACCAGATGCTGGCCCGTCAACGCGACCGTGGCGCCGTGCTGGAACTGGTGCGCGAACTGGCCAAGCCC
>JBDKRR010000308.1:0-12537 GCA_039683315.1 Sulfuricella sp. | reverse complement strand
AAGTTCAGCTTAAATATTATGCTGGGCGCCCCGTGATTGAGAAAATTGAGCGCGTAAGCCGTCCCGGCCTGCGTATTTATAAAGGCAGTCAGGATTTGCCCAAAGTTATGAATGGCTTGGGTGTCGCTATTGTTTCCACCTCCCGGGGTGTGATGACGGACCGTAAGGCGCGAGCCACCGGTGTTGGCGGTGAAGTCCTGTGTGTCGTGGCATGATGAGGTGATGCATGTCCAGAATTGCTAAATATCCTGTAGTTGTTCCATCTGGCGTGGAAGTGACTTTGACCGGTAATCAAATTACGGTCAAAGGCGCGCTGGGAACCTTGAACCAAGCTTTGACTTCTGACGTAACCGTGGTGCGTGAAGGGGATAATCTGCAGTGCGCTGCAGCGAATGATTCCAAGCAGGCGGGCGCAATGTCGGGAACTGTACGTGCCCTGATTGCCAATATGGTTAAAGGTGTCTCGCAAGGTTTTGAAAAGAAGCTAACTTTGGTGGGCGTTGGTTATCGCGCTCAGGCAAAAGGCGACGTGTTGAGTCTGGCTCTGGGCTTTTCTCATCCGGTTGAGCACCCAATGCCCGCAGGCATCAAGGTTGAAACCCCGACGCAGACTGAAATCCTGATCAAAGGGATTAATAAGCAGCAAGTCGGCCAGGTTGCCGCTGAGGTGCGCGCTTATCGTAGTCCTGAGCCCTACAAAGGTAAGGGTGTTCGCTACGCTGATGAAGTGGTGGCGATCAAGGAAACCAAGAAGAAATAATCGAGGCTAGAGTCATGAATAAAAATCAAGCTCGTGTGCGCAGGGCACGCAAAACCCGTGCCAAACTCGCAGAGTTGAAAGTGGTTCGGCTGGCTGTTCACCGTACCAATTGCCATATGTATGCCCAGATCATTGATGCATCTGGGGGCAAAGTTCTTGCCAGTGCTTCTACTCTGGAAGTTGAAGTGCGCAAGGATCTAGCAAACGGCGGTAACGCGACTGCTGCTGCGATCGTTGGCAAGCGTATTGCTGAAAAGGCGAAAAGCCTGGGAATTGAAAAGGTTGCTTTTGACCGTTCTGGCTTCAGGTACCACGGCCGGGTTAAGTCATTGGCCGAAGCAGCACGTGAAAATGGCTTGGTGTTCTAAGCGGGGACGATGATGGCAAAAATGGATATGGAAGATCGCGGCGACGGTTTGCGCGAAAAAATGATCTCGGTAAACCGTGTCACCAAAGTGGTGAAGGGCGGCCGGATTATGGGTTTTGCCGCGCTGACAGTTGTTGGTGATGGTGATGGCGGCATCGGTATGGGTAAGGGCAAGGCCAAGGAAGTTCCGGTGGCTGTGCAAAAGGCCATGGACGAAGCGCGTCGTAACCTGGTAAAGGTTAATCTGAAGAATGGCACGCTGCATCATGCTGTTACCGGTACGCACGGGGCAGCCAAGGTGTATATGCAACCTGCTTCTGAAGGTACGGGCATTATCGCCGGCGGACCAATGCGGGCAATTTTCGAAGTCATGGGTGTCCATAACGTTCTGGCCAAATGTATCGGTTCCACGAACCCTTACAACATGGTGCGGGCCACGATCAATGGTCTTCAGGCGATGAATACGCCATCCGAAGTCGCGGCAAAGCGCGGCAAGTCGGTGGAAGAAATTCTGGGGTAAGCGATGTCGAAATCAAATAAAACCTTGAAAGTGACGTTGGTGAAAAGCACCATCGGCACCATTGAGTCGCACCGCGCGTGTGTACGTGGTCTCGGTCTGCGCCGCATGAACCACACTGTCGAAGTGGAAGACACTCCGGCGGTGCGCGGCATGATCAACAAAGTTATTTACCTGTTGAAGTGCGAGGCATAAATGCAGCTTAATAATCTTAAACCCGCTCAGGGAAGCAAGCACGCCAAACGTCGCGTTGGTCGTGGTATCGGAAGCGGTCTGGGTAAGACGGCTGGGCGTGGCCACAAGGGTCAAAAGTCCCGTGCCGGCGGTTTTCATAAAGTCGGTTTTGAAGGCGGTCAGATGCCATTGCAGCGTCGCCTTCCTAAGCGCGGATTTAAATCGCTGACCAAAGGCAACGTCGTTCAAGTCCGTTTGTCTGCTCTTAATGACTTGCCAGTTGATGCAATTGATTTGCTGGTTCTCAAGCAGGCGGGTGTGGTGTCGGGTGAGGCGCTGGGTGCCAAGGTGTTTTTGACAGGCAAGCTGGAAAAAGCTGTGACGCTTAACGGCATTCAGGTTACCAAGGGTGCCCGGGCAGCGATTGAGGCGGCCGGCGGTAGCATTACGGGTCTGGAATAATTTTGGCGCAGGGCAAACAAGCCAGCGCAACTGCTGGTAAATTCTCGGACCTGAAGCAGCGCTTGTTTTTTGTACTAGGCGCGTTGGTGGTTTACCGTATCGGGGATCATATCCCCGTCCCTGGTATTGACCCCGGCGTCCTGGCTCAGCTCTTCAAGTCTCAGCAAGGCGGCATTCTGGGGATGTTCAACATGTTTTCGGGCGGCGCACTGTCAAGATTTACAGTGTTTGCCCTTGGAATCATGCCGTACATTTCCTCATCCATCATCATGCAGCTGATGACTGTGGTTTCTCCGCAGATGGAGCAACTGAAGAAAGAGGGTGAAGCTGGACGTAAAAAGATTACTCAGTACACCCGCTATGGCACCGTTGCGCTTGCCTTGTTTCAGGGGATTGGAATTGCCATAGCGCTTGAGGCGCAGCAAGGTCTGGTTATTGAGCCGGGTCTGATGTTTCGCGCTACAACCGTAATTACGCTGATGACCGGTACTTTGTTTCTCATGTGGCTGGGTGAGCAGATTACCGAGCGTGGTATCGGTAACGGTATTTCGATAATTATTTTTTCTGGCATTGTTGCCGGTTTGCCACACGCAATCGGCGGCACGCTGGAGTTGACTCGAACGGGTGCGTTCTCGATTCCTTTGGTCATCATGCTGTTTGTGGCGGCGATTGCCGTGACGGGCTTCGTGGTTTTCGTTGAACGAGGCCAACGCAAGATTCTGGTTAATTACGCTAAGCGGCAGGTCGGTAAGCATGTCGTTGGCGGACAGAGCTCGCATTTGCCGTTGAAGCTTAATATGGCGGGTGTAATCCCCCCGATTTTTGCATCTAGTATTATTTTGGTTCCGGCAACGCTGGCGGGATGGTTTGGCAGCAGCGAAAAGATGACATGGTTGCGCGACATCGGATCCACGCTTTCACCTGGCCAGCCGTTGTATGTAATGCTTTACGCGACAGCAATTATTTTCTTCTGTTTCTTTTATACGGCATTGGTTTTTAATCCCAAGGAAACTGCGGATAACCTGAAGAAAAGCGGCGCCTTTGTCCCCGGGATACGCCCCGGTGATCAAACGGCAAAGTATATTGACAAGATTATGGCGCGCTTAACGCTTGCCGGGGCACTGTATATAACACTGGTGTGCTTGTTGCCTGAGTTTCTGATCGTTAAGTGGAATGTTCCATTTTATTTTGGTGGGACTTCGCTGCTGATTATTGTGGTCGTGACGATGGACTTTATGGCACAGGTGCAGACTTACCTCATGTCGCACCAGTATGAAAGTTTATTGAAAAAAGCAAATTTTAAAGGCGGCGGCATATTGCCCCGCTGAACTTGAAAAGAGCGGATTACTGAATGGCAAAAGAAGACACGATTGAGATGCAAGGGGAGGTACTGGAAAATCTTCCCAATGCGACCTTTCGCGTCAAGCTTGAAAATGGCCATGTAGTACTTGGCTATATTTCTGGAAAAATGCGGCTGCATTACATCCGCATCCTTCCCGGAGACAAGGTGACGGTTGAATTAACACCTTACGATTTATCCAGGGCGCGCATTATTTTTCGCGCCAAGTAACAGATATGTCGGCAGTAAGCCGACAACCAGCTCTAAGGAGATGCTAAATGAGAGTACGTGCTTCGGTTAAAAAGATTTGCCGGAAATGCAAGATGGTGCGCCGGAAAGGTGTATTACGTGTTATTTGTGAAGAAGCACGCCATAAGCAGCGTCAAGGTTGATTGTTGCTTCGGTTGGTGATAGAATCCGCGCTTTTTCAATTCTAATTTTTGCTGTTTGGAGTGACTGAATGGCCCGCATTGCAGGGGTAAATATCCCGAACCATCAACACACCGAGATCGCACTGACTGCCATTTATGGCATCGGTCGTACCCGGTCCCAGCTGATTTGCGCCGCTGCCGGTGTTAATGCGTCAACCAAAATCAAGGACCTGAGCGACAGTGATGTTGAGCGGCTGCGAGATGAAGTTGGCAAGTTCACCGTCGAGGGTGATTTGCGCCGCGAAGTAACGATGAGCATCAAGCGTCTTATGGATCTTGGTTGCTATCGTGGTTTGCGCCATCGTCGTGGTCTGCCGGTTCGCGGTCAGCGTACCCGTACCAATGCCCGGACACGCAAAGGCCCGCGCAAGGCAATCCGCGCAACCAAATAATCTGACCGCGGAAAGTATAAGGATAAGTTATGGCTAAACCAAACGTTCGGGTGCGCAAGAAAGTTAAAAAGAATGTCGCGGAAGGTATCGCGCACGTTCACGCATCTTTTAACAACACCATCGTGACGATCACCGATCGCCAGGGTAACGCATTGTCGTGGGCCACCTCCGGTGGAAGTGGTTTCCGCGGTTCGCGTAAGAGCACCCCTTTCGCTGCGCAGATTGCAGCAGAGCATGCTGGTAAAGCAGCACAGGAATACGGTGTTAAAAACCTTGAAGTTCGTATCAAGGGCCCCGGTCCAGGCCGTGAGTCTGCTGTGCGTGCTTTGAATGCAGTCGGGTTCAAGATCACCGGTATTACCGATGTCACCCCGATTCCGCACAACGGTTGTCGTCCGCCCAAGAAGCGGCGTATCTAACACGGCAAATATTTTTGCAGGAGAATTACTTTGGCTAGAAATCTCGATCCTAAGTGCCGTCAGTGCCGCCGCGAGGGAGAAAAACTGTTTCTGAAGGGCGAAAAATGCTTTACCGACAAGTGTTCGGTCGAGCGTAGAAGTTACGCGCCTGGTCAGCACGGTCAGAAACAAAACACCCGTCTTTCCGGTTATGGCGTTCAGTTGCGTGAAAAACAAAAACTGCGTCGCATTTACGGCATTCTGGAACGCCAGTTCCGCGGTTATTATAAGGAAGCCGACCGGGTTCGTGGTATTACCGGTGAAAATCTGCTTCAGTTGCTGGAGTGCCGTCTGGATAACGTAGCCTATCGTATGGGCTTTGGTGCTTCCCGTACTGAAGCGCGTCAGGTTGTGCGCCATAACGGCATTCTTGTAAATGGTCGTCGCGTTAATATTCCATCGTATCAGGTGAAGCCTGGAGATGTGGTTGAAGTGACTGAACGCGCGAAGAATCATTTGCGTGTCAAGGGAGCTTTGGCTGCTGCTGAGCAGCGCGGTTTCCCGGAATGGATCGAGGTGGATGCCAAGGCATTCAAGGGAACTTACAAGGCTAAACCGCAACGTTCCGAACTGCCGTCGACAATTAACGAGCATCTCGTAGTCGAGTTGTACTCGAAGTAATTGATCGAAGAACCAATTAGAGGAATTTCAATCCATGCAAAGCAGCACCGCTGAGTTTCTCAAGCCTCGGATTGTTGATGTACAAAGTCAATCCCCGAGTAAAGCCCGTGTGACTATGGAGCCGTTTGAACGCGGCTATGGCCATACGCTTGGCAATGCTCTACGTCGTATTCTGTTGTCTTCTATGCCTGGCTACGCAATCACCCAGGTGCAGATTGACGGTGTGGTACACGAATATTCTTCGATTGAAGGCGTACAGGAAGACGTAGTAGATATCCTGTTGAACCTGAAGGGTATTGCTTTAAAACTGCACAACAATACTGTAACCACCTTGTCGCTTACAAAAAGTGGTGAAGGGCCGGTAACGGCAGGCGACATCGAGACCTCGCATGATGTGGAAATCATCAATCCAGGCCATGTTATTGCTCACCTGACCAAGGGTGGCAAAATCAACATGACTCTGAAGATTGAGCAAGGCCGCGGATATTTGCCTGTTGCAGCTCGTCGTGTCGCTGAAGAAGAACGCCTTGTTGGGGCGATCATGCTTGATGCTTCTTTTAGCCCGGTGCGTCGTGTCAGCTATGGTGTGGAAAGTGCCCGCGTTGAGCAGCGCACTGACCTTGACAAGCTGATCGTGGATATTGAAACCAACGGTGTGATCGATCCGGAAGAAGCGATTCGCTATGCAGCGCGCATTCTTGTCGATCAGTTATCGGTTTTTGCCGAGCTGAAGGGTACGCCGACCGAAGTGGAAGCGCCGCGTAGCCCTCAGGTCGATCCAATACTGCTTCGCCCTGTTGACGATCTGGAACTGACAGTTCGCTCCGCCAACTGTCTCAAGGCTGAAAACATATATTACATTGGCGATTTGATTCAACGCTCTGAGACCGAGTTGCTCAAGACACCAAATCTGGGCCGCAAATCTTTGAATGAAATTAAAGATGTTTTGGCTTCCAAGGGTCTGACCTTGGGCATGAAACTGGAAAACTGGCCGCCCGCCGGTTTGGAAAAGTCCTGATACCCAGCTCATAGTGGGTAAAGGAAACTTTGTAAAATAAGGATTTGTTATGCGTCACCGTTTATCTAACCGCAAACTGAACCGCACCACTAGCCATCGTCTGGCGATGCTGCGCAATATGGCGAATTCCCTGCTGCGTCACGAGGTCATCAAGACCACGTTGCCTAAAGCCAAGGAACTCCGTCGTGTCGCTGAGCCGCTGATTACGCTGGGTAAAAAGCCCTCGCTGGCTAATCGTCGTCTTGCTTTTGACCGTCTGCGTGACCGTGAAATGGTGGTCAAGTTATTCGATGAACTGGGCCCGCGTTTTCAAACCCGTAATGGCGGCTACTTGCGTATCCTGAAATGCGGCTTCCGCTTGGGTGATAATGCTCCCATGGCAATTGTTGAATTGGTCGATCGCCCCGAAGGTGCAGAAGCAGTTGAAGAAAGCGCCGCTTAAAGTAAGTTAAGCTGCTGATGAAAAAGCCGAGCCTGCTCGGCTTTTTTGTTGTCTACAGATCTGTTTTGCCGCTGTAATGGGATTAAACTGCAAGCATGATTCTCCTGTTTACAGATTATGGCGCTGTAGATATCTACTCCGGTCAAGTGCGCGCGGCAATCTGGACGCATGCTCCGGGGGTGGAAATTGTCGATTTGTTGCACTCTGCACCGAATTTCAATATCAAGGCCAGCGCACACCTTCTTGCAGCGCTGGTGCCACAGTTTCAAATCGCCTGCGTCTGTCTGGCTGTCGTCGATCCCGGTGTAGGTACGGAGCGTGACGCGGTGGTGATGCTGGCAGACGAGAAGTGGTATGTCGGGCCGGACAATGGATTGTTTTCAGTTGTTGCTGGGCGCGCTAGCAAAGTCGAACTGTGGCGCATAACCTGGCGACCGGAAAATTTATCACGAACATTTCACGGCCGGGATTTGTTCGCCCCGATTGCTGCGCTGATTGAAAAGGGCGCGTTTCCACACGGAAAACTGCTCGACACGGTAAGGCTGCAGGTCGCGCTCGATCACGGTGATCTGGCTGAAATCATTTACCTCGATCATTATGGCAATGCCATGACCGGCTTGCGTGCCGGGGTGATGGAACATGGCGATAAACTCTGTCTGGGTTCTGGCGAGTTGCCCTATGCCGCGGTGTTTTCGGATGCCCCGGACGGGCAAGTATTCTGGTACGAAAACAGTCTTGGTTTGATTGAGATCGCTGTCAATTGCGGCAATGCCGCAGCGATGCTGGATATTAAAGTCGGCGACCCAGTCCGCTGCACATCCTAACGCAATACATGGGCCAAATATTTGCCGGTGTGGCTATCCGGATTCGCGGCGATGTCTTCGGGCGTGCCTTCGGCAATAATTCGTCCTCCGCCGTTTCCCCCTTCCGGGCCAAGGTCTACTACCCAGTCGGCCGTCTTGATGACATCCAGGTTGTGCTCGATGATCACTATTGTATTGCCGTGTTCGCGTAGTCGCTGCAACACGGCCAGAAGCATCTCGATATCATGAAAATGCAGGCCGGTAGTCGGCTCGTCCAGAATATATAGCGTCCTGCCCGTATCGCGCTTGGATAATTCCAAAGACAGCTTAACGCGTTGCGCTTCGCCTCCCGAAAGGGTGGTGGCGCTCTGGCCCAGGGTAATGTAGCCGAGGCCCACGTCCAGCAAGGTTTGCAGCTTGCGAGCCACCACCGGAACCGGACTGAAAAATTCGCGGGCTATCTCCACCGTCATTTCAAGGATTTCGTGGATGTTTTTGCCCTTGTAATGAATCTCCAGGGTTTCCCGGTTGTAGCGGTGCCCATGGCACACGTCGCATGGCACGTAAATGTCCGGCAGGAAGTGCATTTCCACCTTGATCACGCCATCGCCCTGGCAGGCTTCGCAGCGGCCGCCCTTGACGTTGAAGGAGAAGCGCCCTGGCCCATAGCCGCGGTTGCGTGACTCCGGAACGCCGGCAAAAAGTTCGCGTATCGGTGTAAATAGCCCGGTATATGTAGCGGGATTGGACCGTGGCGTGCGCCCGATCGGGCTCTGGTCCACGTTGATGACCTTGTCGTAGAACTCCAGTCCAGTCAGCTCTTCGTACGGTGAAGGCTCTGCGTTGCTGCCATAGAGGTGGCGGGCAACAGCGTGATATAGGGTGTCGTTGATCAGAGTGGACTTGCCCGAACCCGATACGCCGGTGATGCACACCAGCAGGCCAACTGGAAGGTTGAGCGTAACGTGTTTCAGGTTGTTGCCGCTTGCGCCGATGATCTGCATCGCGCGTGTGGGGTCTGGTGCCATGCGCTGTGCTGGCACTGCAATGCTGCGCTTTCCGCTCAGGTATTGCCCGGTCAGGGACGCTGGGTCGGCCTTGATTTCATCGGGCGTGCCTTGCGCTACGATGGCGCCGCCATGCACTCCGGCTGCCGGCCCCATGTCTACCACGTAGTCGGCGGTCTGTATGGCGTCCTCGTCGTGCTCCACCACGATGACGCTGTTACCCAGATCGCGCAATCTGATGAGGGTGCCGAGCAGGCGGTCGTTGTCGCGCTGGTGCAGGCCGATGGAAGGCTCATCCAGCACATACATGACACCGGTCAGGCCGGAACCGATCTGGCTGGCCAGGCGAATGCGTTGCGCCTCGCCGCCGGACAGCGTGTCGGCGGAGCGGTCGAGCGAGAGGTAATCCAGCCCGACGTTGGTGAGGAATTGCAGGCGGCTGGCGATTTCCTTGACGATGCGTTCGGCGATGGCCTGCTTCTGGCCGGTGAGCGCAAGTCCCTGGAAAAACTCCAGCGCCTGCTTCAGCGGTAGATGGCTGATTTCGTATATCGGTTGGTCTGCGACCGTGACATGACGGGCTTCCTGGCGCAGTCGCGTGCCTTCGCAACTGGGGCAGGTCTGGTGGTTGAGGTATTTCGCCAGTTCCTCGCGCACCGTGAGGGAATCGGTTTCGTGGTAGCGCCTTTCAAGATTGCGCAGGATGCCCTCGAACGGGTGCGCGCGCACCTGAAATCCGCCGCGTTCGCCCAGATACTTGAAACCGACAGATTCAGTGCCGCTACCGTAAAGCAGGATTTCCTGCACCCGCGGCGTGAGTTCCTCGAATGGCTGCTCCAGGTCGAAGCCGTAGTGCATGGCCAGCGCCTGCAGCATCTGGAAGAAAAACTGGTTGCGGCGGTCCCAGCCCTTGACGGCGCCGGAGGCCAGGGAGAGATGCGGGAATGCCACCACGCGCTTGGGATCGAAAAAATTGATCTGCCCCAACCCGTCGCACTTGGGACAGGCACCCATGGGGTTGTTGAAGGAAAACAGGCGCGGCTCCAGTTCTGCCAGGGAATAGCTGCACACAGGGCAGGCGAACTTGGCGGAGAACAGGTGTTCCTTGCCGGTGTCCATTTCGACAGCCAGGGCGCGGCCTTCCGAGTGGCGCAACGCCGTTTCGAAGGATTCCGCCAGGCGTTGCTTGAGGTCCGCGCGCACCTTGACGCGATCGACGACTACGTCGATGGTGTGCTTCTTGTTCTTTTCCAGCTTAGGTGGCTGGTCGATTTCGTATACCTCGCCATCCACCCTCAGGCGCACGAAACCCTGGGCACGCAGTTCGTCGAACAAGTCGACCTGCTCACCCTTACGCCCCGCCACCAGGGGCGAGAGAATCATCAGCTTGGTGTCTTCTGGTAGGGCCAGGACGTGGTCCACCATCTGCGACACGCTCTGGGATTCGAGTTTGATGTGATGCTCGGGGCAATGTGGATCGCCCACGCGGGCATAGAGCAGGCGCAGGTAGTCGTGGATTTCTGTGACCGTGCCCACGGTGGAGCGCGGGTTGTGGCTGGTGGCTTTCTGTTCGATGGAAATCGCGGGCGACAGGCCTTCTATCAGGTCAACGTCCGGCTTTTCCATCAACTGCAGGAACTGGCGCGCATAAGCGGAGAGCGATTCCACATAACGCCGCTGACCTTCGGCGTAGAGGGTGTCGAAGGCGAGGGAAGATTTCCCCGAGCCGGACAAGCCGGTGATGACGACCAGCTTGTTGCGCGGGATGTCGAGACTGATGTTTTTCAGGTTGTGGGTGCGCGCACCGCGAATCTTGATATAGGACATGGCCCACTGCAGAGTTAAACGTAACCTGCTAATATACTCAACTTTGCGTTCCAGACCAAACAAATGCTTGAAACCGACAAGATGACTTCTGTCGAATTGCGCGCCAGCGCTGGGCTGGCGGGCATTTTCGGCCTGCGCATGCTGGGCATGTTCCTTATCCTTCCAGTTTTTGCCATCTACGCCACCACGCTGCCGGGTGGCCAGAATCATGCCTTGATCGGCCTGGCGCTGGGCGCTTACGGACTCACACAAGCGTTGTTGCAGTTGCCTTTCGGTATGGCGGCAGACCGCTTCGGCCGCAAGCCGGTGATTTATTTCGGTCTGGTGATCTTTGTCCTGGGCAGTTTTGTCGCCGCGTCGGCGCACGATCTCACGTGGATCATAATCGGCCGCTCGATACAGGGCGCGGGCGCAATCTCGGCCGCAGTCACCGCGCTGCTTGCCGACCTGACGCGCGAAGAGCACCGCACCAAGGCCATGGCCATGATCGGCTCCACCATCGGACTCATGTTCGCGGCTTCCATGGTGCTCGGCCCCGCGCTGTATCAATCCATCGGCGTGCCCGGCATGTTCGCCCTGACCGGCGTGCTGGCATTGCTGGCGATCGTCGTGGTGGCGACCGTCATCCCCAATCCTGGTTTCAGCCATTTTCATTCCGATGCCGAGATCGCTCCGGCACGGCTCAAGGACGTGTTGCGCGACAAGCAGCTGTTGCGCCTCAATTTCGGGATATTTGCTCTGCATGCCGCGCAAATGGCGATGTTCACCGTGGTGCCGCTGGCCTTGAAGGAAACCGGCAATTTCCCCGAAAGCCAGCACTGGAAAGTTTATCTGCCGGTGATGCTGATCGCTTTCGCATTCATGGTCCCGGCAATTATCGTCGGCGAGAAAAAAGCCAAGTTGAAACAGGTGTTCGTTTTTGCCGTGGCACTCTTGTTCGCAACCCAGCTCCTGTTTACGGAATTGATCGGAAGTTTCTGGGGCATCGTGGCGATGCTGCTGACCTTCTTTATTGCCTTCAACATCCTCGAGGCCACGCTGCCCTCGCTGATTTCCAAGCTCGCGCCGGCCCAGGCAAAAGGCACGGCTATGGGCGTGTATAATACTTCGCAGTCGCTGGGGCTGTTCGTCGGCGGCGCCATGGGCGGTTTGCTGGCTAATTACGTGGGCCACTTCGCAGTGTTTGCCTTCGGCGCGTTGCTGTCGGGTATCTGGCTGTGGCTGGCGATCTCCATGCGCACCCCGCCGGCGGTCAAGACCAAGATGTACCACCTTGAAATCACGGATAAAGCCAGGGCGCACAAACTGATGCGGCAACTGGCGGCAGTGTCTGGCGTGGCGGAGGTGGTCGTGTCGGCCGAGGAAAGCGTGGCCTATCTCAAGGTCAACATGGCTGGCTGGGATGAAGAACAAGTGCAGAAACTTATTGAGGGAGTGGCGTGAAATGGCATCGGTAAACAAGGTTATTCTCGTAGGACGTCTGGGCAAGGATCCGGAAACGCGCTATATGCCCAATGGCGATGCGGTTACCAACATCACGTTGGCGACCAGCGAAACCTGGAAAGACAAGAATGGCGAAAAGCAGGAAAAAACCGAGTGGCATCGGGTGACCTTCTATCGCAAGCTGGCGGAAATCGCCGGCGAATACCTCAAGAAAGGCAGCATGGCCTACGTCGAGGGCCGCCTGGAAACGCGCAAGTGGACGGACAAGGCCGGGGTCGAGAAATACACCACCGAGATCATCGCCAACGAGATGCAGATGCTTAGCAGCCGCGGTGGCAGCAGCAACTCCTTCGAAGTGGTGGACCGTGAGCCGTCCGGAAGCAGCGCCTCGAAACCGGCTGCCAAGAAAACGGGCGGCGAGTTCGATGATTTCGAGGACGACATTCCTTTCTAATCGGTACGTTTTATAGAAAAAG
>JBDKRR010000307.1:0-1537 GCA_039683315.1 Sulfuricella sp. | reverse complement strand
GCCACGGGGGGATCAGCAGATCACTGGTAGCCGAAACTGCGCACCCGCGCTTCGTCATCCGCCCAACCGGAGCGCACTTTGACCCACATTTCGATGAACACCTTGCAGTCCAGTGCTTTCTCCAGCTCGACGCGGGTTTCCATGCCGATGCGCTTGATGCGCTCGCCCTTGTCGCCAATCACCATCGCTTTGTGCGTGTCGCGCTCAACGACGATGGTGGCGGCAATGCGCAGCAGGCGCTTTTGCTTGCCACGGCCGGCTTCTTCCTCGAACTTGTCGATCACCACGGTCGACGTATAGGGCAACTCGTCGCCAGTCAAACGGAACAACTTTTCGCGTACCGTCTCGCTGGCCAGAAACTTCTCGCTGCGGTCGGTCAGCTCGTCTTCGGCGTACCACCAGGCCTGCTCGGGCAGGTATTTTTCGCAAATGCCCAGCATGCGCTCGATGTCCTTGGCGTTCTTGGCCGACATGGGCACAAACTCGGCAAACGCGTGGCGCTGCTGCATCTCCTGCAGCCAGGGCGCGATGTCGGCGCGGCGGTTCACCTGATCGAGCTTGTTGGCCACCAGCAAGGTCGGAATATCTTTGCCGAGAAGTTCCAGCACCTTGGCATCGGCCTGGTTGAACATGCCGGCCTCCACCACGAACAAGATCAGGTCCACATCGCCGACCGCGCCGAGCACGGTTTTGTTGAGCGAGCGGTTCAGGGCGTTGTTATGACGCGTCTGGAAACCCGGCGTGTCGACAAACACAAACTGGGCAGCACCCTGGCTGTGGATGCCGGTGATGCGGTGGCGCGTGGTTTGCGCCTTGCGCGAGGTGATGCTGATCTTCTGACCGACCAGCGCATTCATCAAGGTCGATTTACCGACGTTGGGTTTGCCCACAATGGCGATCAAGCCGCAGCGCTGACCTTCAACCGGCACAGCCGCCGCAGCGCCCACGCGCATGCTTTTGAGCATGCTCTCTATATCGGTTTGGCCTTCAGCCCCCGTCGCTTGGTCCTCAACAGCTATTTCTTTAGTAGCAGTTGATTTGGCGACATCCAATTTCTTGGGTTTTGGTGTTTTCACGGTAGTTTTTGAAGCAGTCATTGCCCGGCCTTTGCCTTGAGTGTTTGCAGCATCGCAGCAGCTGCGGCCTGTTCGCCGGCACGACGGGAACCGCCGATGCCACGTTCTGAAAAATTAAGTTCGACAATTTCGCACTCGACGTCAAACGTCTGCTTGTGCGCAGCCCCCAGTGTTGCAACCACCCGGTACAGCGGGAGGTTCATCTTGCGCCCTTGCAACCATTCCTGCAACTCGGTCTTCGGATCTTTGCCAATAGCCTCCATGTCGGATTTGATGTCGACCGCCTGGAACAAACGCTGCACCAGGCCTTGCGCCACGGCAAAACCGGCGTCCAGATAGACCGCCCCAATGACGGCCTCCAGCGCATCCGCCAGGATGGAAGGTCGCTTGTGGCCGCCCGAACGGGCCTCACCTTCGCCCAGACGAATGACCTCAGGCAAACCCAAGCCCACCGCCAAATG
>JBDKRR010000306.1:0-5558 GCA_039683315.1 Sulfuricella sp. | reverse complement strand
GAGTTTCCCTGGACCTCCAGAATCACGTCACCGGTATATCGATTGAGGATTTGTTTCATCTCGTCTCCTTGTGGTTGCGGGGGGGTCATCCCCGGTCACACCCCAAAAACCCCTTCCGGGGCGATTGGGAGTAGGCTTAGCGATTATCGATCCACCACTTGGCCGACGTTTCAGGCCGGAGCTTCTCTGTCAACTCAGGTTGGAGCCGGAGTTTCCGCTCTCGGATCTCGGTAGCCCAGGCAACCTGCTTAGGCGATCCCTGCAACAGTGGCAACCCTGCGGCCTCAGCGGCGGCATCAGCAGCCTGCTTCCGGCAATCAGGGCACGGGTGACACTCGATTGCTGCCAGTTGGCGCTCGCGATCTGTGTGATGCCCATACGCTTGGTATCGCTCGCCATCGTGCCCACACACATGCTTGGGGTATTGCCATGCCATAAAGCCTCCAGTTGTAGTCACACCAGGTCAGGTCCTGGGTGGTTGCGGGTCTCATCCCCGACACCTAGATATTGCACAGCCCGTGCCAATACGTAAGTATTGGAAACAATAGCAAGGCCCCGCGTCGTGGGCCTTGCGAGTGACGTTGTGCGTCGATTCGGGGTGACGTAGGTGACGCAGCGCGTCATGGACAGTCACGCCCTGCGCCGATAAGCAGCCGTCAGGCGCACTCGATCACCGGGGACGAACTTAAATGTGCTCATGATTCACCTCCCCCTTAGTCGTCCCACTGGATTCAATCAGTTCCACGGCCGCCGCGAAGAGCAGCGGTGTGCTGCACCCATAACCCTCGGCTTCGAGTTTCTTGGCCAGGGTCAGCGCGGCATCGATGACGCCGATCTTGTTCTGATCGGCGTAGGCCTGGAGATGCTCCTGGTATTTCTTGATGGCGCCCCAGAAGTAGGCACCATGGATGGTCTTCATGGTGTCGCGAAGCCCTACGAGATCCGCGGCGATTCGGTTTGGGTTGGCGGTCATCGCTGCACCTCTGGGAATGCGTCCTGCAGCACTCCGTCCAGGAGGCGGCAAGCGCGGGCCTTTCCGCACCTGAACATGCAACCGGGCTTCCCAGGTTCGGGCCGAGGGGTTTCCTTGCACGCGACGGGACGCCCACAAAGACAGTTCGGTGCCCACTCTCCCCATTGTTTAACCAGAAATGGGACGCCAGCCGCGGCGCACTGGTCGCGCAATGCTCTGACCCAATCTGGATGCATGGGGCGGGCGTGGGGGCCTGATTCACCCCCACAAATTACCCAGTCGATGTCGGGCCTCGGAACCCTGAACAGGTCCACCTGCCCCAGCAGGGGTTCGCAGCTCAAGAACCGGATGGCGGCAGGCACCTGCAGCAGGGCAGGAATGCGTTGGTCGGCCCGCTGCTGGTCCTCAACGGTGGTGCCGAGCCAGATATTGGCGGGGGGCTTCCCCATGCGCCAATCATTCAACCAAATAGCGAGAGATTCCTGGGTTAGATCAACAAAGGCCATGGCGGTGGCCTTCGCTTCGGCAATAGCGATGAGATCGAGGATCTTCTCCGGACGCTTGGTGAGGATGAGCCAATCCAGGTTTGGTGTCTGCCGCATCACGTCCAGGGCTTGCAATCTGGCCGAATCAAGATCGCGTCGGTCCTCGAAGAAGTCTGACATGCTGTTTGTGAAGACGCGGAAACGTGTGCTCCACTTGGCATCGGACCCAGGGGCTCTCCATGCGGCTCGTCGCTGGTATCTAAATGCCTCCAGGCATGCTGCATCAACACGCAGAAGGCGCGGAGCGTCAATGCCCCAATGCTTTCCTCTGGCTTGGAGGAATGGTTTTTTTGTGTCAGCGGCTGTGGCGAATCTAGCGTCCAGGGCCTCTGCGTAGCAATGGGCGCAGGCGGGGGAGACCTTGGAACAGCCCCACCAAAAATTCACCGTGTGATCGCACCAAGAAATTTTTGTATTTTCCATCACGTGTTCCTTAGTGTGAAATGTGATCAGCGAATCGAAACGGATTCCTCAGTGTAGAATTCCACGCCGGGGATTCTGGCTTCCGCCTTCATCGCCGCGGCGTAAGCGTCTAGTGCTTTTTGGTTGATGGTCTTGTATTCGTTTGGTACCAGCGCGGCATCGATCACGCGCGCTTTCCAGATTTTCCGCACCGATGAGCCCTGTGGTTTCTCGGGCGCTGCGATGCGGACCACGGGACACGGCACGGCGGTCTCTTGGATGGCTGCGGCCTGGGACTCAAGCGCTTCGGCTGTTTTGGTATCACCTGCGGCGGCAGCTTCGTCGGCCTTGTTCAGTAGTGCCTCAGCTTTCTTCTGCTCCTCCGCGAGTCGTTGCCGATCCGCTTCCTGCGTCTTCCGCAGATTCTCCGCCTCGATGGCAGCCAGGCGACGCTGCTCTGTGTCCCACATAGCGAGCGCACCTTTACCGATCTTCTCCGCCTTCGCGAGCACGTCAGCGGCGGGGCGGAACGTATCCATATATGCCTGCTTCTGCTCATCGAGTGGCTTCGTGTATTCCTTCCGCGTATCGTCTATGGCCTTTGCTGTTTCCTTGATAAGGCGCAACTGCTCAACCACGGTCTGCGCTTCTTCCGGCGTGGTGATCTGGATTGCTTCGACCGTCGCGAGAAATGTTTTAGAAAACGCGATGAGTTCCTGCGCTTCTGACGATATGGAAATTGTTGCAAGTTCGAGGGGAGTGAATGGTTCCATGATTTTCTCCGATGTGCAAACAAAAGATGGTCCCGGCCCGCGAATCACGACCACATTTTTCTGTGGTACTGGATGTGATTCGCGCTTCCCGTCCGCGAACGAGAATAGGGATTGACCGGGACCTGGGTTACCGCGCGACTTAGGCGCCCGAATATTTTGGGTCATGCGCGCGGCAATGCTAAAGATCAGATCGTCTCCTCTGTTCCGCTCGCTCGCACGTCCTTGATGTTCACGTACTCCCCGTTCTGCTCCGTCTCGACCGTGAAATACACACCGGTTGAGAGTTCCAACAGCTCCTTGAAATTCGGATGATGGCCTTCGGGCGGCAGATCGGCACCGATGATCGCATGCAATCGCTCGATACGGAGCCCCGCATAAAAGTCGCGCCTGGACCCGTCCCACTTGATCCAATCGGTGACCTCGAGCGCACTTTCCGTGTCTCGATAGACCGCCACATAGGCAATCTGGTATTTGCCGGTAGACGAGGGTTTTGCCTGCTCAATGCTTACCAGGATGCAGGCCGGATAGACACCAGGCCCGAGGGTTTGAGGGGCCGAAACGCCGGGAGGATTGAAGCTCATGGTGATCTCCTAGGATGCCCGCGGGGGCTGGGCTGATGGAATAGGGGTAGCGTTGATGATTCTGATCGTGCGTGCAGACCACGTTTCGTTGTTCGCGGCGATGGCCTTGTTGAAAAGTTTGTCGCGAAGTTTTGCGAACTCCTCGGACTTCATTCGCGCGAGTGTGGGACCGTTGGCTCCTGGAAGCAGGTGGCCAGCGCGGGCCATGTAGGCTCGCAGGGCATCGCGGTTGAGCTTGAAGGCCGGGATGAGATGGTTCAGGGCCTCGTATTGAGCAGGGCTGATGCCGCCGCTGGCCTCGTCTGTACCAGGTGCTGGACCAGTAGGATCGATGCCATCGACGAAATCAGACGCAGCCTGTGAGATCGGTTGCTTTGCCAGTGGTGGGAGGGCTGCAATCACAGCCCCAGCGGTTGGGGCTGCCGGAGAATCCGGATTTAACACGGATCTGAGTTTCTGCACCTCCGCGCGCAGGTCGTCGATTGCGGCGGGGCCATCGGCCTCGAAACCAGCGATGAGTTTGCGCCGCGTCGCGTCGGGCATGCCGATGGTGATCTCGCACAGATCGGTCATCGCCTCGACCCATTCCGCAGGAGGATCCGAGGGCGTGAGAGCCTTGGCTACCTCCTGCGCGATTGATTGAGCGCCCTGCACCCTCGGTTGCGCGGTACGTGCTGCCACCTTGGCCGCAGGATACGCCGTTGATGCGGGGGCGATTGCCGGGGCGGTGGTGGGTTTGGGTGCTGGGGTCGAGAATGTTTCGCCCGTGTTCTCAGCCAGGGGTTCCCCAGAGGATAGCCAGGCAGCCAGTTCTCGGCCCGTATTTTCAGTTACCTGTTCTAGGCGTCCATCAAAAAGACGGGTCCTATCCTTCCCGACCTTGTAGGTATGATCCATGGCGAGGTCGAAGACGGTAGTCAATTCATATTCAAACCCGTCCCGTGTCTGGCTGCCCATGCCGAGTTTCACAACCTTCTTGGCGTCGTTCATCTCATGCTTTTCCTTGGATCGGAGGCAGAGAATTAGATGAATTGGGGCGTTGCGAATAGCGGCAAGGAAGTCCTCGTGTTTTTTGGTGAAGGAGGCCCAGTTCGTCCACTGATTCCCACCGCGAGCGTCCATAGCCTCCTTGTCCTGGAGAATCTGAATCCATTCGTGGGAAGCGCTGTCGATAATGAGGGCCTTAAACCCAGCCTGGGCTGCTGCTGTGATCGCCTCGGTGAACTTCTCCACCTTGTAGGGGGGATTCATGTTGAATACGTCGAATTCAGTGATGTCGGCGTAAAGAGAGGCGCTCCCATTCTCAGTATCCAGGAGGGCGATGGGAGCATTTGGCCCCACGAGCCCTCTGGTGAGTTTCAGTGCCGCGGTGGTTTTGCCGGATCCACTTGGGCCTGTTATGCCGAGGTTGAGAGCCACCTGGGCGCGGGTGGCGCGAGTGAAGGTGATGCTCATTTGCGCCTCCTCCACAGGCCGGTCTGATGGGCATGCAGATTGTTCTGGGAAGAAGTCACTTCCTCCAAGTTTTCGAGGTAGTTGTGCTGCTTGACCCCGTCGATGTGGTTGACGACCAAGCGCGGGGAACAGGTCAAAAAGGCCCGCTGCATGAGCTTGTGGATCGGGAAGGTTTTGCCTTCAAGTGCGACGGTTAAATAACCGAGTCTGGTTAAACCAGGGCGCAATCGCCGAGGAGTGGAAGACCTTCGAAAGCTGTAGATGTTTCCATTGGAATCGATCTCGTAGGAGGGAAAACCAGGAACCCTCCGAATGTCGGGTGGTACTGCTTTCTTGATCTGGATCATTCTGCCACCTCATCCGCAGGGATAGCCCAGGAAATGACGGCCTGATCGAGCACCTTCGCGAGCTTGGCGAGAGTCCCGACGGGATCATCGGCGAACGCCGCACGCCATGCAACCTCGGCTTTTTTCCATGCCTTCCGTTTCAGCCCACCCTCGGAAACGCCGGTCTCTTCGAGGGCAAGAAGTTTTTCATTCAGACTGATTTCGGGATCAACGGTGGAGTCGTGCTCCGCATCGCGTTCCGCGTCGTCGGGCACATCGAACGAGAGTTTGCACCGAGACTCTGCGACCAGCAGGCGGGTGAACGCATCGCGTCGATCGAGTTGCCATGCCATGTTCCACGGCTGGAAATCAACCACCAGATCCGGATTTCCTGCGGCGATGGAGAGTTTGTCTGCGAGGGTGTTCAGGCGCGAATCAAACAAATCGAGTTTGCCCTGGTCATCCAGTGCGTCGAACGTGATGAGATCAGGATGTGGTTGGAC
>JBDKRR010000305.1:0-2032 GCA_039683315.1 Sulfuricella sp. | reverse complement strand
TGCACACCGCCGGACTGGGCCGTTGCCATGGGTCACGCCGAACAATGGAAGCTACATCACAACTGCAAATGAGCAAAAGGGAGAACAGGCCATGATGACACGCAGGCATTTTATCCTTTCCATCGCTGCCACCATGCTGTCGATTTTCAGCGGCGTTTCCCAGGCGGCGCAGCCGAGCATCGAAATCGTTGCCATGTCACACCCTCCCGTACAAAGCGCGCTCCAGCCGCTGCGTGAATGGCTGGCCAAACAGGGTGGCAAGTTTCATGTGGCCGAGATCGACGCCGAAAGCCCTCAAGGCGTGAAGCGGCTTGCCAGCATTGGCCTGGTGGGGCATGTCCCGATCGCGATTCTGATCGACGGCAAGCAGCAATATCGGCGCAAGGACGGCAGCCTGGTGAACTTCGTGAACTTCCCCGCAGTCAAAGAATCTCCGCCGGGAGCACGGGGCGATTGGCAAATTTCCGATGTGCAGGCCGCTCTCACGGAAAGGATGAACAAACCATGAGCCTGGTGCGCGCGGAACAACTGGTGAAAACCTACCGCATGGGCGATGTGGAGGTGCAGGCCCTGAAAGGGGTGAACTTCTCCATCGAGCCTGCGTCCTTCGTCGCCTTCGTCGGACCTTCGGGGAGCGGCAAGAGCACGCTGCTCAACATGATCGGCTGCCTGGATCGTCCTTCCTCGGGCAGGCTGACGGTGCTGGACACCGACGTGGCCACGCTCGATCAGCGCAGCGGCGCGGCGTTTCGCGGCCAGCACATCGGTTTCGTGTTCCAGGATTTCAACCTGATTCCGGTGCTCACCGTTTACGAGAACATCGAGTACCCGCTCATCATGGTGCAGGAGTGGCCAGTGGCCAAGCGCCGGGAACAGGTGATGCGGCTGCTGGAGGCGGTGGGCATGGCGGATCAGGCCAACAAGCGTCCTGACCAGATTTCCGGCGGGCAGAAGCAGCGGGTGGCGGTGGCGCGCGCCCTGGTCGCCAATTCTCAGCTGGTGCTGGCCGACGAGCCGACCGCCAACCTCGACCACGACACGGCCTACCGCATCCTCGAACTGATGAAGAAAATGCGCGACGAGTTCGGCACCACCTTCGTCTTTTCCACCCACGACCCGAAAATCATGTCCGAGGCAGAGGTGATCTTCACCCTGGAAGACGGCAGGATTCAGCAAAACAAAGAACAGACGGGAGGCAATCATGCTTAACGTGCTCAAGATCGCGGCCCGGAACCTGGCGCGTTACCGCCGCCGCACCCTGCTCACCTCGCTGCTGATCATCATCGGAATGGTTGCGGTGCTGTTGTTCATCGCCATCACCGGCTCCTTCAAGGCGATGATGATCGGCCAGTTCACCGACTCCGTGCTGGGCCATGTGGAAGTGCACCGCAAGGGCTACGTCGCCTCCATCGACAACCTGCCGCTCAACCTCAACATGAAGGCCGGCATGGCTGGGAAGATCGAGGAAACGCTGAAGGGGATGGAAGCAGTCGAGGCGTATTCCCCGCGCGTCAAGCTTGGTGCCATGTTCAGCAACTTCGTCGAAACCACCAGCATCCGCATCAACGGCATCGACCCGCAACGCGAAGCCGCCACCACGCCCTTGCTGCCCGGCAGGATGATCGAAGGGACGAAAGGCGGCGCGCTGGTGAGCAAAGGGGAGGTTCTGATCCCGGTGCTGCTTGCCCGGGGAATGAAAGTAAAAGTGGGCGACACGGTGGTGCTGGTTGCCACCAACCGCGACGGCTCGGTCAACGGCAAGACCTTCAAGGTCAGGGGAGTGCTGGAAGGCATTACCGGCCCCGGCGGGCGGGACGGCTACATCCACATCGACGATGCCCGCGACCTGTTGCGCCTGAAGGAACCCGAGGTCAGCGAATTCGCCATTCGCCTGAAGAATCCCGCGCAGTTGGAGAAATTTTCCGCCCAACTGGCGGGCGAACTCGCCTCCTTCGTCAACAAGGAAGGCAAGCCGGCGCTCGAAGTCCATACCTGGGCGGACCTCTCGCCTTTCTCCAACATTGCGCGGATG
>JBDKRR010000304.1:0-13032 GCA_039683315.1 Sulfuricella sp. | reverse complement strand
GACCATTTTGCCCTGATCGGAACCCTTGAAGTTGAAGCGGCCGATGTAGGCGCGCGCCGGGGTCTCGTATTTGCCGACGGTGAGGATGTCGTTGCCGCCCGATATCGCGTCGAACACGGTCTTGTCGGTCTGCAGCGAGTCGCGCGCCTGATCGACGTGCGCGATCTTGACGGTGGTGCCGATCTTCACGCTGCCGCTGTCCGGCTGTTCCTTGCCGGTAATCAGCTTGAACAGCGTGGATTTACCCGCGCCGTTCGGGCCGATGATGCCGACGATGGCGCCGGGCGGCACCTTGAAGCTGAAGTTGTCGATCAGCAGGCGGTCGCCGAAGGCTTTGCTCACGCCATCGAATTCGATGACTTCGTTGCCGAGGCGTTCGCCGACCGGGATGAATATCTCCTGCGTCTCGTTGCGCTTCTGGTATTCCTGCGAGTTGAGCTCCTCGAAGCGGTTGAGACGCGCCTTGGATTTGGCCTGGCGCGCCTTGGGGTTCTGCCGCACCCATTCCAGCTCCTGCTTCATCGCCTTCATGTGAGCGTCGATCTGCTTGTTCTCCGTCTCAAGCCGCGCTTCCTTCTGCTCCAGCCAGCTCGAATAGTTGCCCTTCCACGGGATACCGTGGCCGCGGTCCAGTTCCAGGATCCACTCGGCGGCATTGTCGAGAAAGTAGCGGTCGTGGGTCACCGCCACCACGGTGCCGGGGAAGCGCACCAGGAACTGTTCCAGCCAGTCCACCGATTCGGCGTCGAGGTGGTTGGTGGGTTCGTCCAGCAGCAGCATGTCCGGCTTTTCCAGCAGCAGCTTGCACAGTGCCACACGGCGCTTCTCGCCGCCGGAGAGGTGTTCTATCCTGGCATCCCACGGCGGCAGGCGCAACGCATCGGCGGCCAGTTCGAGCTGATGTTCGGAATCGGAGCCCGAGGTGGCGAGGATCGCTTCCAGCCGCCCCTGCTCCTCGGCCAGCCTGTCGAAGTCGGCATCCGGCTCGGCGTAGGCGGCGTAGATTTCCTCCAGCTTCTTTTGCGCCTGCATCACTTCGCCCAAAGCCGCCTCGACTTCCTCGCGCACCGTCTTGGCGGGGTCGAGCTGCGGCTCCTGCGGCAGGTAGCCGATAGAGATGTTGGGCTGGTGCTGCACCTCGCCCTCGTATTCCTTGTCCGCGCCGGCCATGATGCGCAGCACGGTGGATTTCCCCGAGCCGTTGAGGCCGAGCAGGCCGATCTTGGCGCCGGGGAAGAAGCTGAGGGAAATATCCTTGATGATCTGCCGCTTGGGCGGGACGACCTTGCTCACGCGGAGCATCGACATTACGTATTGGGCCATGGTGATCGCTTAATTCAGGGTGATGGGAATGGGCGCAATTTTACGGGATTTTCGGCTGGCTTAGGCGAAACAGTCGCCGACGCGGGCGCCGGCATACCAGGCATTCAGTTCCGCGGCGCTTCGGCCAGCAGCCCAGGGCGCCTGATCGGCCTCCCCCACCGGCATGTACGGGCCCTGCTTCACCTCGAAAATGACCCCGCCAGCATCCAGCGACAGCACCGCGTGCCAGGTACCGGCGGGGTTCTCCAGCACCTCGCAGTCTTCGCCCAGCACCGTGCGCGCGGTGACGCGGCCCGTTTCGTCGAAATGCAGCACCAGGAAACGCCCGCGCAGCGGGAACAGCATTTCCCAGGTTTGCGGGTGGCGGTGCGGCAGCACCAGGGTATCGGGCTCCATGGCGATGGCCAGGCGCTGGACCGGGTCGCCCAGTTCCTCGTGCAGGTTATGGTTGGCGCGGCGGCGCGGAGATTGCCGGGCCTGCAGGGCGAGGGTGTCCAGCGTTGCGGCGGTGAGCTGTTTCAAGTCGGCGCTCCAAAATGTGATAATCCGGCTATTATCGCCGCTCACGGACGGTCATGGTTAAAGTAGCAACCCCGAACATGGAAACTCACCATGCCCATTTCCCCCTCCCCTGCCCTCCCCCGCTTGCGGGAGAGGGGGAGCGAGAGTCTCACGATTGGAAGGTCAGGCAATGAATGATGTAATAAAGGCACAACTGCTCGCGCTGTTCCCGTCCTTGCGGGATCTGCCCGCCGAGCTGATGCGGCGGCTCGACCAGGAAGCCGCCTATATCGAGGCGCCAGCCGGAACCGTCCTGTTCGAAAACAGCAGCCCGTGCCAGGCGTTCCCCATGCCGCTCACCGGTTCGGTGCGCGTGGTGCGGACCGGGGCCAACGGGCGCGAGCTGCAGCTTTACCGCGTTGCCCCGGGAGAAAGCTGCATCATTACCAGCAGCTGTCTGCTCGGCCAGAATGCCTACCCGGCGCGCGGTATCTCCGAGGGCAGCCTGAGCGCGGTGGTGGTGCCGCGCGCGCTGTTTACCCTGCTGATCGAGCAGCATCCGCCCTTCCGCGCCTATGTTTTCAACCTGTTCGGCGAACGCCTTGCCGACCTGATGCAACTGGTGGAAGAAGTCGCTTTCCGCAAGCTGGACCAACGCCTGGCAGCGCTGCTGCTGGGCAAGGGTGAAATCATCCACGCCACCCACCAGGGCCTCGCGGACGAACTCGGCAGTGTGCGCGAGATCATCAGCCGCCTGCTGAAGGGCTTTCAGGAACAGGGCATGCTCGAACTGGGGCGCGAGCAAATCAGGGTAATCGACGCCAAGGCCTTGCGCGCTATCGCAATGTAACCAAAGTCACATACACTGAGCGGCGCTTGCCCTACTATCATCCCGTCGCAAACTTTTTTCCCAGGAGAGCTGAAAATGAAAGCAAACGTAGGTGGAATCGACAAGCTGTTGCGTATCGTTGCTGGCGCGGCCTTGATTGGACTGACGCTAAGCGGCGTCATCGGCATTTGGGGCTGGATCGGCGTTATCCCGCTGGCCACCGGGCTGATGGGCTGGTGCCCGTTCTACCCGCTGCTGGGCTTGAACTCCTGCCCGAGCAAGAGCTGATTTAACGCAGTTCACAGCACGGTGACAAGAACGCAGGATGGAAACATCCTGCGTTTTTTTATACCTTAAATCAGCGGCGAATTGAGGTTCTCGCCGCGCTCGTAGACGATGTTGGCGCGCCCCACCAGCAGCGGGTCGAGCGGGCCGATGGCGTCGATGTCCTTGTTGTCGTAGGGCAGCTTGTGCAGCACGTAGCGCAGGGCGTTGAGGCGCGCGCGTTTCTTGCAGTCGGACTTGATCACCGTCCACGGCGCGTCGGCGGTGTCGGTGTAGAAGAACATCGCCTCCTTGGCCTTGGTGTATTCGTCCCACTTGTCGAGCGAAGCCAGGTCGATGGGGCTCAGTTTCCAGTGCTTGAGCGGGTGCACCTCGCGCTCCTCGAAACGCCGCCGCTGCTCCTCGCGACTCACCGAGAACCAGAACTTGATCAGGTGGATGTTGCTGCGCGCCAGATTACGTTCGAATTCCGGCGCCTGGCGGATGAATTCGAGGTATTCCTCCTGCGAGCAGAAGCCCATCACCCGCTCCACGCCGGCGCGGTTATACCAGGAACGGTCGAACAGCACGAACTCGCCGGCGGTAGGAAGGTGCTGAATGTAGCGCTGGAAATACCACTGGCCGCGTTCGGTTTCGGTCGGCTTTTCCAGCGCCACCACATGGGCCCCGCGCGGATTGAGGTGTGCCATGAAGCGCTTGATGGTGCCGCCCTTGCCCGCCGCATCGCGCCCCTCGAACAGGATCACCACCTTCTGACCGGTTTCCTTCACCCAGGCCTGCAACTTGAGCAGCTCGACCTGCAAATGGTATTTCTGACGCTCGTAGTTCTTGCGCGACATCAGGTTCTTGTAGGGATAACCGCCATCGCGCCAGTCGTCGGACAGAAGATCGTCGGGGCTGACCGGCAGCTTTGGCGTTATCGGCTCCTGCTCCTTGAGCAAGGCCCGCCGCAGCACCATGGCATCCTCGGGTGATGCGCCCGACATGATGGCCTTCAGGGTTCGCGCCAAAGCTTGGGTATCGCCCGGCGGCTGCGCCGCCAGAATGTCCTTCACCGCCACGATCTTGGATTCCTGCGCCGCCGCGACTGCTTCGTGCACGGCGAACGTCTCGATTCCCTGGGTGCTTATTGTTGGCGCAATGTCGCCGGCAGAAGCGGGGCGTGTAGCTGAAGCACGACGGCGCACAGGCGACTTGCCGTTCTTGGGTGCGGATTCGGGTGCGGGGTCCTTCTGTTGCCTGATAGCCAAGATGTTTCCTTTCCATGCGGGTTGAGGGATGTCATCGTCGGTACCGGGATCCGGAACCTTGCCTGGCCAGGCGGACTGGCGAAAGCCCGTCGCGGTTAGGGTCAGACGATTATTCCACCATGCAGGAGGCAAGTAAATCGCGCCGTGATTGACGGCGCCACCATGCCATTCGGAAAGCGGGTTAAACCCGGATAATCCATTAGGACGCGAGATGATGGCGAGGCGATTTGCGAGGCATTTTTGGTTGCTTGGGAGGAGTCCATGCCGTTCCATGAACGACGAGCAAGCAGCCAAAATGACCGCAAATCGTCCGTCAGCACTCGCGTAGGCTCGTAGAGCCGCCTGATGGATTATCCGGGTTAAACCTTGATATAGCCCCAGCCCTGCTTCAGACGCAGGGTGATTTCGTCCACTGCGGAAGGCGCGACGCCGGTGTCGGGCAGCAGGCGCACGTCCACCCCCTTGGCGCGCAGGTTCCTCAGCGTCTGGCCACACGCCGTCAGTTCGAGGTTGGGATACTTCTCACGCATCGCGGCGATGCGCTGCGCGTAGGGCGAGGAACCCGCGCGCAGCAGTTCCAGGCCGCCGCCGTTGGCGATGATTTCCACCCGCATCGGCCGGTTCGCGCGCTTCGAACTTGCCAGCAAGTTCTCCGCTTCGTCCAGCGCGGTGGACAGCCTGACCGGATTGGAATTCCCCACGTGTATCATCAGCTTGTGCGGGTCTGCACCGAGATCGTTGCGCTGCACGGTTTGCAGCAGACGCATGATTTCGCGGTCGGAAGTGTAGCCGGTCCAGTTGTGGGCGAACCAGCCGGACAGGCTACCGACCGCCAGCAACAGGCTGGCGGCGAGAGCCTGGCGGTATGGCGCCCCGCTCAGCCAGCTTTTTTTCGTTGCGCGCACCGGCAGCGGCGGCTGCAGGTAGGCGAGCTGCACCCTTTCCTTCAGTCCGCGCAATTCGCATACGCGCGCCTTGAGGGATTCGTCCTGCTCGATCAGTTCGAAGGTCCGGCTTTTCTCGGCCGGGTCGAGCTGATCGTCGACAAAGGCGTTCAGGAATTCATCCGAGAGCGCTTGATCCTGCTTCATTTAACCCTCCTGAGCGGGGTGACCTGGGCCGACTGCGGCGGCGCAAGTTCCTGCAATAAATCCTTCAATGTCCTTCTTGCCCGGCACAGGCGGCTCATCACCGTACCGGCCGGCAACGCAAGTATCTCCGCCACTTCGGCATAGGAAAACTCCTCCAGGTCCACCAGCGTCAGGACCTGGCGCTGCCCCAGCGGGAGCCGGGAAACTGCGCTCCGTACCCGATCGACGATCTGGCTCTGGGCATGCAGGACTTCCGGGGTGTTCGCGTTGACGCAGCGGAAATCCTCGATTTCATCGATATCCTCCATCTCCCTTTGGCCGCGGTAATGGTCGTGCCAGCAATTGTTCAGAATACGGAACAGCCAGCTGTGCAGCTGTTCGTGGTCGCGCAGCTGACCCGCGTTTTTCAGCGCCTTGGACAGGGTTTCCTGCACCAGGTCGTCGCTCAGCGCGGCGTCGTGGCACCAGGAATAGGCGACCCGATAGAGCTTGCCGCGGCTCTGCTCGAGCTGCTTGCGGAATTCGTAGGAGCGGCAGATCAGGGAAATGATTTTCATCGTACCGGGATATCGACCTGAAAAAGTGAGCTTAAGTATATGACGCGGCAGCCCGCGAATTTATTCCATTTTTTCCAACTATTTATTGTTGTGCGAAATGGAATAGAAACTTTGCTCCCAGCGTCTTTACCTGCAGCGGCAATGCATCGCCACTATATAAAAAACACCTGAGGAGACAAAACATCATGAAACACATCGACCAATTCCGCGGACTCGCCACGGCTTTCGCCCTGGCTTTAAGCTTCGCTTCGACCGGCGCCGGCGCCGTCGACGCCCCCGCCTCGCAAGCCAGCCAGGAAATGCAGAAAGTCGTGTTCCAGGTGAGCGCAGGCGATCCGAAGATCTGGAATCTGACGCTCAACAACGCCAAGAACGTGCAGCAGGAACTCGGCGCGAAAAATGTCGACATCGAAATCGTTGCCTACGGCCCCGGCATAGGCATGCTCAAATTCGACTCGGCCGTGGCAAACCGCATCGACGAAGCGGTCGCGGAAGGCGTCAAGGTCGTTGCCTGCGAGAACACCATGAAAGCGCAAAAGCTCAGCAAGGACGACATGCTTTCGTCCGCCGGCTTCGTACCCGCCGGCGTGATCGAACTGATGAAAAAACAAAAAGAAGGCTACGCCTATATCCGCCCCTGATTGGCGGCAAACATAGAACAGAAACCAAAGCACAATAAAAATCACACCCTCAGGAGGGGACTATGAAAAAAACCATACTGGCCACCGCACTGGTCGCCGCTTGCGCGCACGCGCCCGCTTCCTTCGCCACCAACTGGTTCCAGCTGCAGAACAACGAGCAGCCGGGCGCCGCGCCGTATACTTTCTGGGGCTTTATCCAGCCGACCTATACTTATATCGAAAGCAACACGGTTACCGGCATTCCCGCGACTGTCGTCTCGCCGGTAAACGGCGCCAGTGTTGCGGTGCCGGCGGGACTTCGCGCCTACAACGGACAAACCGCCCTGTTCAATCTGGTGGGCCCGGATCTGGAGCACAGCGACCAGTTGCAGATGTTTCGCGCACGCCCCGGGGTACGCGGCGTGATTCCGGGAACGGATGAAAAGATCAACTATTTCCTCCTGGGAGAAATAGGCAACAACGGCCTGACCCGCGAAAGACCTGCGGTATTCACTGATGCCACGGCGACTTTCAACTACATCCCAGGCGCACGCATCCGCGTCGGCCTGGGACGCCTGCCGCTGGGCGAGGAAGCCATGACGGGCGTCCAGGTCCTGGATTACATCAACTTCACCAATGTCAGCGACCAGTTGCTCAACGAACGTTTTGTGGAACCCTACGCCAATGCATCGCGCACGCATGCGGCCGTGGTAGGCGCACCGCTGGCGATGTCGCAGCTCAACGGTGCCTTTGGCGGCTACCGCGACGTCGGTGTCGAGGTATACGACTGGTTTAACCGCGGCCGGTGGGAATATGCCTATGCCGTGATGGTCAGCCGGGCCAATGGCATCAGCTTCAGCGACGACCTCAACCCCGGCAATCACGATGTAACGACGCGCCTGCAGGCCTCCTACGTATTCCAGGGCAGCGGCCCGAAACGGGAAGACGTCACGGCTTACGCCTGGCATCAGCAAGGCAAACGCGCCTTTGGCGGCACCGACTATACCCGTATCCGCGAAGGCATCGGCGCCAAATACCTGCGCCATGGCCTGAGAATGAGCGGCGAATACATCCGCGCCAAAGGCATGATCTATGTCGCGCCCACGCCGCAATTCAACGACATCGGCGCCCCCGCCTACGAGCCGGTCGATTACGTGGCGCTGGACTCAGGCAACAAGGCCGACGGCTACTACCTGGACGTGGGCTGGAAGTTTACGCCTCAATGGGAGGCGGACTTGCGCTACGACGAACTCAGCAAAATGACGAATTCGGCGTACGACGAACGTAAAACCACTACATGGACCTTGGGGGGACAATATTATTACAGTCCCAAACTTCGCTTCGCGCTGAACTACGAAATCCGTGACATCAAGGTCGTCCACCCGGAAGCGCAGCTGACCAACGGACAAAAGATCCAGGGTACCGCCGCTGGGATTATCGGCGCCTCAGTGGGCAACCGGATCAGCGCACAGCTGACCTGGGTGTTCTGAGTTCCAGCTGCAAAAAAATCCCGGGCCGGGAAACTCGCCCGGGATTTTTTTGGCCGCTTTCCGCTAGGGCTATGTCTCCAGCCAGTCCTTCGCGACCAGAAAATCGCTCATCAAGCGCGCTTCCGGGCTGCCGGCCTCGGCCACCCAGTTGTAGCGCCACCGCACCACGGGCGGCATGGACATCAGGATGGATTCGGCGCGCCCGCCGGACTGCAGCCCGAACAGCGTACCCCGGTCCTGCACCAGGTTGAACTCCACATAACGCCCAAGCCGGTACTCCTGGAAGGCCCGCTGCTCCGGTCCGTAGGGCGTTGCCACGCGCCGCTCGAGGATGGGCACATAGGCGCCGAGGAAAGCACCGGCGACACTGCGCGCCAGCGAGAAGCTGAAGTCGAAATCGCGCTCGTTGAAATCGTCGAAGAACACCCCGCCGATCCCGCGCGGCTCCTGGCGGTGCTTGATGAAAAAATACTCATCGCAGCCATGCTTGAAGCGCGGGTAGTAGTGCGCGCCGAACGGTTCCAGCGCATCGCGGCAGGCGCGGTGAAAGGCGATCGCATCCTCCTCGAAGCCGTAGTACGGCGTCAGGTCCATGCCGCCGCCGAACCACCACACCGCCTCCGCTCCCGGCTTGGTGGCGACGAAAAAACGCACGTTCATGTGGGTGGTCGGCGCGTAGGGATTGCGCGGATGAATGACCAGCGAAACGCCCATCGCCTCAAAGCTGCGCCCCGCCAGCTCCGGGCGGCTGGCCGATGCAGACGGCGGCAGGGCATTCCCCCGCACATGAGAAAAATTCACCCCCGCGCGCTCCAACACCTCCCCGTCCTCCAGCACCCGGCTGACGCCACCGCCGCCCTCGGCACGCGCCCAGGCATCGTGCAGGAACTCGCGTCCCTCGATCCGTGAAAGCCCTTCCACGATTTCGTGCTGCAGCCCGCGCAGGAAGGTTTCCACTTCCGCGGCCTGGCGATCTCTGTCTGATTTATCCATTGCTTTCTCGCATGACAGTTCGCCCGATAGTGCTTGATTTGGACGGTTACGACAAGCCTGTAGGTTGGCGGTGAGCCTGCGAACCCCAACAAACCTGCGACACGGGATATGGCAAGAAAATGTTGGGGTTCCTGCGTCACCCCAACCTACGCGCTTCCCATACAATGGTTATGCACATACCATACGCACGGGAGGTGTTCTCATGAATGTTATTCAAACAAACCATGCCCCGGTAGGTTGGGGTGAGCCCGCGAACCCCAACGCCACGACGACGCCCAAGCTATGAGCCGCTACACCCGCGCATTCACGCCGGGCGGAACGTTCTTTTTCACCGTCACTCTGGCCGACAGGTCGAAATCCCTGCTTACCGACCACATCGACAAGCTGCGCGCAAGCCTGCGCTTGGTCCGCGAACGCCATCCCTTCCACATCGACGCCATCGTGGTCCTGCCCGACCACCTCCATAGCATCTGGACCTTGCCGCCCGGCGATACGGATTACCCCACCCGCTGGGCATTGATCAAAGCCGGATTTTCCCGCGCCCTTCCCAATAACGAGCACATCGCTTCGAGCCGAATCGCCAAGGGTGAACGGGGCATCTGGCAACGGCGCTATTGGGAACACCAAATCCGCGACGAAGACGATTACGCCCGGCACGTCGATTACATCCATTACAACCCGGTCAAGCACGGTCACGCGCAAACGCCCCTCGATTGGCCGCATTCGTCGCTGCATCGATATGTCCGGGACGGGATTCTCCCGGCGGATTGGGGGGTGAATTACACCGATGGGAAAAAAGCAGGATGGGGCGAGTGAGCGAGACAACTACCACCCAATGAAACCAAGAGCCCAGACCTGTAGGTTGGGGTGAGCCCGCGAACCCCAACAAGCCTTGGCCGCAGGAAGAGAAATGTTGGGGTTCCTGCGTCACCCCAACCTACCCGCTGTTTATTTAACTCACCCCGTTCGCTTCCTCCAGTACCTGCAAAAACGCATCCCCATAACGCTCCAGCTTGGCCTGCCCCACCCCGCTGATCTGGCCCATTTCGGTGAGGCTGCCCGGCTTGCGGTTGAGGATTTCCAGCAGGGTGCTGTCGTGGAAGATGACGTAGGGCGGGACGCCCTGTTCGCGGGCGAGTGCAGTGCGCTTGGCCTTGAGGGCCAGCCATAGCGGGTCTTCGCTGGCGCCGGCGAAGGCTTCGCGGGCACGGGCGCCGCGTTCGGCCTTGCTGACCTTGCGCTTGGCGGGCTCGGCGTCGCGCCGCAACCACACATCACGCTCGCCGCGCAGCACCGGGCGGGCGTCTGCGGTCAGGCGCAGGCCGCCGTAGGCTTCCATGTCGGCTTCTAGCAGGCCGCCCGCGACCAGTTGGCGGAAGACGCTGCTCCACTGCGCCTGGTTGAGCGACTGGCCGATGCCGAAGGTGCTGAGTTGCTGATGATGGAACTGTTCGACTTTTGCGGTGGCCTTGCCGAGCAGCACGTCGATCAGGTGGACCACGCCGAAGCGCTGGCCGGTGCGGTAGACGCAGGAAAGCGCCATGCGGGCGGCTTCGGTGGCTTCCCAGGTGTCCACCGGGTCGAGGCAGTTGTCGCACTGGGCGCAGGCCCCGGGATGCTCTTCGCCGAAGTAGCGCAGGATGGTCTGGTGGCGGCAGGCGGTGGATTCGCAGAAGCCCAGCAGGGCGTCGAGTTTCTGCCGCTCGACGCGCTTGCGCTCCTCGGGGGCGTCGCCGGAGTCGAGCATCTGGCGCATCGAGACCACGTCACCCAGGCCGTAGGTCATCCAGGCGTTGGCGGGCAGCCCGTCGCGTCCGGCGCGGCCGGTTTCCTGGTAGTAGCCTTCCATGCTCTTGGGCAGGTCGAGGTGGGCGACGAAGCGCACGTTGGGCTTGTCGATGCCCATGCCGAAGGCCACCGTGGCCACCATGATCACGCCCTCCTCGCGCAGGAATCTTCTCTGATTTGTGTTGCGCGTGGCGGCGTCGAGCCCGGCGTGGTAGGGCAGCGCGTCCCAGCCGCGCTCCTTGAGCCACGCCGCGGTTTCCTCGACTTTCTTGCGCGACAGGCAGTAGACGATGCCGGCGTCGTCCGGGTGCTCGGCTTCGAGAAAGGCCTGCAGCTGCTGGCGTGCGTTGGCCTTGTGGGTCACGCGGTAGCGGATGTTGGGGCGGTCGAAGCTGGAAACGAACTGGCGCGCGTTTTCGAGGTTGAGGCGCTCCACGATCTCGCGCCGCGTTGGCGCGTCCGCCGTGGCGGTGAGGGCGATGCGCGGCACCTCGGGAAAGCGCTCGTGCAGCACGGTCAGGGCACGGTACTCGGGGCGGAAGTCGTGGCCCCACTGCGACACGCAATGTGCTTCGTCGATGGCGAACAGGGCCAGTCCCGGCCCGTCCTGCACCTGCTCCAGAGTGTTGAGGAAGTTCGCCAGCAGCAGCCGCTCCGGCGCCACGTAAAGCATGTCCAGTTCGCCGCGCACCAGCGCGATGAACACCTCGCGCGCCGCCTCGGCGGAAAGGCTGGAATTGTAGAAGGCGGCCTTGACACCGAGCTGGCGCAGCGCGTCCACCTGGTCCTGCATCAGCGCGATCAGCGGCGACACCACGATGCCGACGCCGCGCCGCATCAGGGAAGGAATCTGGTAGCACAGCGACTTGCCGCCGCCGGTCGGCATCAGCACCAGTGCGTCGCCGCCCGTCGCGACATGCTCGACGATGGCCTGCTGCTCGCCGCGGAAGGACGAATACCCGAAAATGTCGTGCAGGATTTGCTGGGCGGAGGAATTTGGCATGGCCGCCATTGTACACCTCACGGGTCATCCCCTCAGGTATGGGGCAAGGCGGGCGCATGTGGGAGCCGCAGCGAAACCGCCGGTCTGGGGCGTAACCGATTTCCCGCAGTTCCAGCTTCACAAAGGGCCTCGCAAGGGAAACGGCAGTTTCGACGGAGAGTTGCAAGCACTGAGTGCCGGCTACGGATGTGCTTGAGCGTGGCGAGAAATCGGGGTACGTGGAGCGGCTGTAAAACCTGAAACAGGCCGGGGCGATGGATATGCTACAGTGCTAAGCACAAGTTGCGGCTTGCGCATGAGCGAGGCGGTTATTGGGCGGGGACGGCGCGGTGGGGTGTTAAAAACCGGCGGACATCCCGATATACAACGAATTGCGCTGATTCTTAATTGAATTTAGAGCGGTTGCCATGTTTATAAACCGACCCGCTAAAATTTGAGGTATTTTATCGGGGTCTACTTTTAGTTAGCCTTCAGGGGAGAGATCGATGGACTTCGGACTAATCATTTCGCTGCTCAGTCTGGCTCTTTCTATATTTTTCTGGTGGAACGCAAAGCAGCAATCCGACGCTGCGAGTAAGACGCTGAAAAACATACAGACGCAGATCATTGGGTGGCAAAGCGAGTTAAACAAAGCGAGTATTGACCTACTGAGTTCGCGGCCAGAGATGATCGCGAAGCAGACAGCCCTCTCTGAAGCAAAGGCGGAAATGGACTTCGCTCTGGCAATGGCCGCAACTGTTCAAAAGTTGGCGGCGGAGGATCCGGAGAAGAACCGTGCGCTCATTGAGTCAATCCTCAAGCACCACGAGACAATCGTGCTTCAGAAGCAGCAGATGGGCTTCAATGCTGCTACCGGCGGCAGTGCGCGTAACAACCGGCCAGAAGGCTAACAATTCAATTTGACGGTCGGTGATTTTTGACGTTGGGCCTCACAGACTAAAGCGAGCGCACTATCCAAATGTGAGGGATGCATACGACAGTATTGCAGTCACACTACGAACTCGATCGAGAGGAGCGACTAGGACATGAAAGCTATCTTTGGCGGTGTCATCGCGATAGTGCTGTTGGGCATCTACGTTCACCTGCTCAGGGTGGCTTACCTCATCGTGGATTGCGTAAGCACTACAGGCTGCACTACGTCATCCGCCGCCGACTTCAACGACGTAATGGCGCAGTCCCTGAACGTTATTGCCGGCTTGGTTTCAGCGCTTGTCATCGCAGAACTCGCAATCACCGAGCCTGGAAAGACTCCTGTCGCACGGGTGCTTGCCGACGATGCCTCTCCAATGGCCAAGAGTATTC
>JBDKRR010000303.1:0-1854 GCA_039683315.1 Sulfuricella sp. | reverse complement strand
CGACGCCTTTGTTTCCAACCAGTACCCCAATCTCGAAGCGCTGCCCGAAGGCAGCGTGGTCGGCACTTCCAGCCTGCGCCGCGAATGCCAGTTGCGGGCGCGCTTTCCCCACCTGAAAATCGAAGCCCTGCGCGGCAACGTGCAAACGCGCCTGCGCAAACTGGACGAAGGCCAGTTTGCCGCCATCATCCTCGCCGCCGCCGGCCTGAAACGGCTGGAACTGGGCCACCGCATCACCGCGCTGATCGAGCCGGAACAAAGCTTGCCCGCAGTGGGTCAGGGCGCGCTGGGCATCGAATGCCGCGCAGGCCGCGACGACCTGGTGGCCTTGCTGGCACCTCTCCATCACACCGAGAGCGCTGCCTGCGTGATGGCGGAACGCGCCATGAGCCGGGCCTTGCAGGGCAGCTGCCAGGTGCCGCTCGGCGGTTTCGCGCAGATTGTCGGCGGCGAATTGCGCCTGCGCGGCTTCGTCGCCAGCATCGACGGCCAGCGCATGATCCGCGACGAAGTGCGCGGCAAGCCGGCGGATGCCGAACGACTGGGCGCCGAAATGGGACAACGTCTCATCGCCCTGGGTGCGGACAAGATACTCGCCGAACTCGCGATGTAATGACGGAACAAGCGCCGCTCAAGGGCATGGGCATCGTGGTGACGCGCCCCGCCCACCAGGCACAGCATCTCGCGCAACTGATCGCGGCGGCCGGCGGAGAGGCGATCCTGTTTCCGGTACTGGAAATTCTCGACAGCGCCGATCTGCGCCCGCTCAAGGCCCTGATCGCCCGCCTGGACACTTTCGACGTGGCGATTTTCATCAGCCCCAACGCGGTGAGCAAGGCGATGAGCCTGATCCGGGCGCAGCGCGATCTGCCGGCGCACCTGACCATCGCCGCCATCGGCCGGGGCAGCAAGAAAGAACTGGAACGCTGCGGTGTCCCGCAGGTGGTTGCACCGCAACGGCAATTCGACAGCGAGGGTTTGCTCGAATTGCCGCAGTTTCAGGACATGCGCGGCAAGCGTGTGGTCATTTTCCGTGGCGAAGGTGGGCGCGAAATGCTCGGGGATACGCTGGTCGCGCGCGGCGCGCAGCTGGAATACGCGGAATGCTACCGGCGCGCCAGGCCGGACATCGACGCCACGCCCCTGCTGCAGCGCTGGGCGCGCGGCAAGGTGCAGGCGGTAACGGTAACCAGCAGCGAAAGCCTGCAGAACCTGTTTGATCTGTTGGGCGGACCTGGCCAACAATGGCTGAAGAAAACACCGCTGTTCGCGCCGCATGACAGGATTGCCGCCGCCGCGCGCAGTCTGGGACTGGAACAGGTGGTCGCGACAGAGGCTGGAGATGACGGTTTGTTAATGGGCATGATCGAATGGCGGATACACAAGAAGCCGTGAACAGCACGGCACCGGACACTCCCAGGGACACCTGGCTGAACCGCTCCACTATCGCGCTGATCCTGGCGCTGCTGGCGTTGCTGCTGCTCGGCTGGCAGTGGCTCAGCGTGCGCCAGCTCAACGCCGACCTGGAACTCACCCTGAGCCGCCGCCTCGGCGCTTTCGACACGCGCAACAAGGAAAGCGAAATTCTCGCCCGCCAGGCACAGGAAGCCACGCGCGAAGCCCAGGCCAAGCTCGATCTGCTGGAACAGAAGCTGGCCGAATCCCAGAGCCATCAGGTCGCGCTGGAAGAAATGTACCAGGAAATGTCGCATAACCGCGACGAGCGGTCGCTGGCCGATATCGAGCAGATTCTCCTGATTGCCAGCCAGCAGTTGCAGCTTGCCGGCAACGTAAAGTCCGCTTTGATCGCGCTGCAAACTGCGGACAACCGCCTGCAGCGCATCGACAAGCCGC
>JBDKRR010000302.1:0-5819 GCA_039683315.1 Sulfuricella sp. | reverse complement strand
GTAATTCTTGATCTCGACGATGGCCGGCACCGCGTCGCGTACCTGGCCGAAGAATTCCAGGCATACCGTGCGGGTGTGGGCCGGCATGCGGTGCAGGATGAAGCGGGCGGAGGTGATGATGCCGTCGCAGCCCTCCTTCTGGATGCCGGGCAGGCCGCACAGAAACTTGTCGGTGACGTCCTTGCCCAGGCCGGCCTTGCGGAAACACTGGCCGGAGACACTGAGGATTTCCGGCTCGCCCAGCAGCGTCTTGCCGTTGGTGTCGAAGCGGCTGATGCGGAAGGAAACGGCTTCGGCGTCGTGGATCTTGCCCAGGTTATGGTCGAGACGTTCCACTTCCAGCCATTTGGCGTCCGGCGTCACCATGCGCCACCACGCCAGGTTGTCGAGCGCGGTGCCCCACAGCACGGCCTTCTTGCCGCCCGCGTTCATGGCCACGTTGCCGCCGATGCAAGAGGCGTCGGCCGAAGTCGGGTCGACCGCGAATACCTGGCCGGCCTCTTCCGCCGCTTCCATCACGCGCCGCGTCACCACCCCCGCGCCGCACAGGATGGTGGCGACCGGCTCCGTGACGCCGGGCAGGGCGACGGCCTCGACCGCGCCCAGCGTATCCAGTTTCTCGGTGTTGATCACCGCGCTGAGCGGGTCGAGCGGGATTGCGCCGCCGGTGTAGCCGGTGCCGCCGCCGCGCGGGATCAGGGTCAGGCCGCACTCGATGCACGCCGCGACCAGCGGCGCGATTTCGCGCTCGGTGTCGGGATGGAGCACAACGCAGGGATACGCGACGCGCCAGTCGGTGGCATCGGTCACATGGGACACCCGCGCCAGCCCGTCGAACTGGATGTTGTCGCGGCGCGTGTGCGGCAGCAGCTTGACCAGTACCTTCTTGCGCAGCTTGCGGGTCTGCTCGAACCCGCTCTCGAACTTGTCCACTGCGCGGTGTGCGGCGTGGAGCAGCTGCAGCACCTTATGGTTTTCCTGGCGGCGCTCCTCGATGGCCTTGAGCCGATGACGCAGCGCGCTGACCAGGGCGACCTGGCGCTTGCGGTTGGCGAGCAGGTCGTCCTGCAGATAGGGATTGCGGTTGACCACCCACAGGTCGCCCAGCACTTCGAACAGCATGCGCGCGGAGCGGCCGGTCTTGCGCTCGCCGCGCAGCTCTTCCAGCACCCGCCACATCTCTTCGCCGAGGAAACGGATGACGATTTCCCGGTCGGAAAAGGAGGTGTAGTTGTAAGGGATTTCGCGCAGGCGGGGGGTCATGGGAAAGTGGGCTTTTTCAAAGTATTTATTCTAACCGATAGCCTTGCGGAACGGCAGCGGGATTGTTTGCGTGCGAATGGACGGCAGAAAACGCTACCGAGCTGTTATATTGCTTGGACAAATTTATCCTTTGATGATGCCCTGATGCAATTGACAAGTTATGATCGAATTTAAGGGTATTTTTGCGGTTATCAAGTCAAGGGGTGGATTTCGCTGGCGCATATGCGTTCCTTGGCTCGAAGCCAAGGTAGTAGGAATCAGAACCGAATACACGTTAATTCTTCACACCTGAGTAATTTTTTGCATGCCGCTTAGATCTTTCAATTCCGGGAAAGGTGGTTTTTTTTTACCTTTCCTGCCGTGGCTGATCCTGAGCCTCGGGCTCACTGTCACATACATCGGCCATGACATTGCGCAACAGCACACCAAAGAGGTGCTGCAGGAAGAATTCAAATTCCGTTTCAACGAAACCGTCGCCAATATCGAGAGACGCCTGTCCGGCTACGATCTGGTGTTGCGTGGTGCAGCCGGGCTGTTCGTCGCTTCGGAGTCGGTTGAACGCGACGAGTTCCGCAAGTACGTTAGCGCGTTAAACCTGGAATCCCGCTATCCTGGCCTTCAGGGAGTGGGGTATTCCCTTCTGGTCGCCCCGGACGACAAGGAGCGGCACATAGCAGAAACCCGCAGGGAAGGGTTCGCAGGCTATGCCATTCGGCCAGAAGGTAAGCGCGATGCCTACACCACCATCATTTATATCGAGCCTTTTGACTGGCGCAATCAGCGTGCCTTCGGTTTCGACATGTATTCTGAGCCGATACGCCGAGCTGCGATGATGCGCGCACGCGACGAGAACCAGGTGATCGTTTCGGGAAAAGTGACGCTGCTGCAGGAAACTGACAAGGATAAACAGGCCGGTTTCCTGATGTACGTTCCGGTGTACCGCAACGACGTTACGCTCGACGCCCTCGAGTCGCGCCGCGCAAACCTGATGGGTTGGGTGTATGCGCCGTTCCGCGTCAATGACCTGATGAGGGGCATATTGGGCGAGCATGTGCGCGAAGCCAGGGGGGCGCTCGACCTCGAAATCTACGACGGCGACACGCCATCGACAGAAAGCCTGATGTATGACACCAACGGCAAAATCGAATTCTTGTCTGCTTCGCCGCGCTCGGCGTTCCAGTCGGCCAGAACCATCAGCGTCGGCGGACGTGACTGGACGATCGCCCTGTCGTCTCTGCCCGGCTTCGAGTCCAGGCTGAAAAGCGACAAGGCCCGCCTCATCGTTGTTGCCGGTGCCGCCATAAGCCTGCTGCTTGCCACGATCGTGTGGCTGCTGATAAGCGGGCGCGCACGCGCTTTGGCCGTGGCCACCGGCATGACCCGCGAATTGAGCGCGAGCGAATCCCGCCTGAAAGCCTTGTTCGAACACATGAGCAGCGGTGCAGTGGTGTACCAGGCAACGCCGGATGGCAGGGAATTTTTCATCACCGCCTTCAACCGGGCAGCGGAGAAAATAGACAAGGTCCGACGCGAGGATCTGATTGGCAAGAACGTGGTGGCGGTTTTTCCCGGCGTCGTGGAGTTCGGCCTGATTGATGTGCTGCGGCGCGTCTGGAAAAGCGGTGTGGCGGAACCTTTCCCGGTTGCCTGGTACCAGGACGAACGTATTGCAGGCTGGCGCGAGAACCATGTCTATAAATTGCCCGATGGGGCAGTGGTGGCGATTTACGATGACGTCACCGAGCGCAAGCAGGCAGAATCCACGCTGCTCAAGTCCTTCCAGGAAATCGAGGATCTGTACCACAATGCGCCTTGCGGTTACCACTCGCTGGATAAAGAGGGCGTCTTCCTGCAGATCAACAACACCGAACTGGGCTGGCTTGGTTATACGCGGGAGGAAATTGTGGGACGCCTGCGCCTCCCGGATGTGCTGAGCCCGGCGAGCGTCCGGACATTTCATGAGAGTTATCCTGTCTTCATGCAGCGCGGATGGGTCAAGGATCTGGAGCTCGAATTGCTGCGCAAGGACGGCACGGTGCTGCCGGTGCTGCTCAGCGCCACGGCGATCAGGGATGACGACGGCAATTACCTCATGAGCCGCTCGACAATGTTCGACATTACCGTGCGCAAGCGGGCGGAACGGGCATTACAAGCTGGAGAGCGGCATACCCGGCAGCTTCTGGACAACCTGACGGCCGGGGTCGTAGTCCATGCCCCTGACGGCTCGATCAGCTATACCAATCTGGCAGCGCAGACATTTTTCAGGCTGAGCGGCGAAGTGCTGAATGCCAGGACCGTGCCTGATTTAACCTGGCGCCTCCTGCGCGAGGACGGCAGTGTAATGAACCCGGACGAGTGGCCGACGCGAAAAGTGCTGGCGTCCCGGCAGCCCTTGAAGAATTACGTGGTAGGCGTGGCGCTGAACGCGCAGGAGGAAACGCGCTGGGCGCTGGTCAACGCATTCCCGGATTTCGACGCCAGCGGTGCGGTTATCCAGGTCGTTGTGTCGTTCCTGGATATCACCGAGCGGATACTGGCCAAAGCGCAGTTGCATAACGCCAAGGCGGAGCTGGAGCACATTTTGAATGTCAATCCGGCGGTCACCTACCAGATCAAACTGGGCAGCAATTCAACCCTTTTCCGCAGCCAAGGCGTTGTCGACATGTTGGGTTATGCGCTGGAAGACTGGCAGGATCCGGGCTTCTGGCTGTCGCATGTTCACCCCGATGACAGGGAAAAGGCATTGATGGCGCAAAACCAGTTGCTGGAGAACGGGACGCTGCAACATGAATATCGCTTCAGGCATCAGGACGGCCGCTGGGTCTGGATCCTGGACCGGGTCAATTTGGTGCGCGACCAGAACGGCATGGCACTGGAACAGGTCGGTGCCTGGCTGGATATCACCCCGCGCAAACAGGCCGAGATCGGGCTCGAAAACCTCAACCGTTTTTACCTGGTGCTGAGCCGGATCAACGAGGCGATTGTCCGTACCGCTGATCGGGCTATCCTGTTTGAAAATATTTGCCGCATCGTCGTCGAAAACGGCGGATTCGTCATGGCGTGGATCGGCATGGTGGACGAAATTGAAGGAAAAATTTCCCCTTCCGCCTATTGGGGCCATGAAGCCGGCTACCTGGATTTTCTCCAGTCGACTGACTTGCTCGGGAGTAGCGGACCGACCTGCCATGCCATAAAAAGTGGGGAATTCCGTATAAGCCAGGATATTGCCTCGGACCCGCACATGGTCACCTGGCGTCAGGAGGCGATCGGGCGCGGCTACCATTCTTCGGCGGCCTTCCCCTTGAGGGAGGGAGGAAAGGTGGTAGGGGCCATTAATCTGTATTCCGCACAGCCGAACGCATTCGATGCGGAGGTGATCCGCCTGTTGAACGATCTGAGCGCGGATATATCTTTCGCCCTGGGCGCCCTGGATCAGCAGGCGCGCCGCCAGGCGGCGGAGGAAAGACTGCGCCAGCTCAACGAGGAACTGGAACGACGCGTGGCGGAACGTACCGGGCAGCTGGAAGCGGCCAACAAGGAACTGGAAGCCTTCAGCTACTCCGTTTCCCACGATCTGCGCGCGCCGCTACGGAGCATAGACGGGTTCAGCGAGATCCTGGAGAAACGGTACGCCGAGCGTCTGGACGATAGCGGCAGGGATTACCTCGGGCGCGTGCGCCGCGCCAGCCAGCGCATGGGCGAACTGATCGACGACCTGCTGCTGCTGGCCCGCATGACCCGCGCCGAACTGCGCAAGGAACCGGTCGACCTGAGCCGGATGGTGCGGTCCATGGCTCGGGAGATGCAGGAGGCTGAACCGCAGCGCCGGGTCGAGTGGGTCATCCAGGATGGGGTACTGGCCCAGGCTGATAGCCGTCTGATTAAAGTGGTGCTGGAAAACCTGCTGGGCAACGCCTGGAAATTCACTGCTCGTCAAATCGAGCCGCGCATCGAATTCGGCATGATCGAGCGAGAAACGGAAAAAGTCATATTTGTGCGGGATAATGGAGCCGGTTTCGACATGCAATATGTCGGCAAACTGTTTGGCGCTTTCCAGCGCCTCCACACGGCCGACGAATTCGAGGGGACGGGGATCGGGCTGGCAACGGTGCAGCGCATTATCCATCGTCACGGCGGCCGGGTTTGGGCGGAAGGGCAATCAGGCGCTGGCGCTGCATTCTATTTCACGCTATAAACCCCGGGTCAGGGAGGAGCGAAATGTCGAAAAAAACAAACATGCCGATGAAATTCTGTTTCGATGATCTTGAATTGGCTTTGAGCGTTCTTCAGGCTAACGGCATGAAAAGTGAACGCGTGCGTCAGGCGGGCCAATAGTGGCGTCGCTGCAACAAGGCGTGCAGAGCATGCCAGAGGGCACAAATGCGCGCGCACTGCGCTTGTTGTTGGTAGAGGACTCCGCCGACGATGCCGAGTTGATTGGCGTCGAATTGACTCTCGCCGGGTTCGAGGTCGCCATGACGCGGGTGGAGTCCGGCCCCGAAATGAAAGCCGCCCTGCAAACCCAGGCCTGGGATGCGATTATTTCGGACTACAGC
>JBDKRR010000301.1:0-10255 GCA_039683315.1 Sulfuricella sp. | reverse complement strand
CCTGCTGGAAATCCAGTCGGATGCGCCCGGGGTGGAGGCCTATGCCTTTACCTTCGGGTAGGTGGTCATTGCGAGGAACGAAGCAATCTGTAGCCTGGGGATTCCCGAAGAACGAGATTGCTTCGCTGCGCTCGCAATGACAGCCCGAAATCAATCGCGACATTAAATGCCGGAAAGGCTGCCATGAACTACATCGACGAACTTCTCAAAAGCCTTTACGTCATGGCCTCGATGGTCGAGGCGCGCGACCCCTATACCGGCGGGCACCTGTGGCGCGTCTCCCAGTTCAGCCGGATTCTGGCGACCGACAGCAAACTGCCCGACACCGATGTCGCGCGCATCGCCCTGGGCGGATTCCTGCACGACCTCGGCAAGGTCGGCGTGCCGGATGCCATCCTGAATAAGGCGGACCGCCTCAGCGACGAAGAATACGCGGTGATCAAGACCCACCCCGAAGTCGGCAGCCGCTTGCTGTCCGAACACCCCCTGGCTGAACTGGCCCGCGCGGCCGTGCTTTACCACCACGAAATGCCCAACGGCAACGGTTACCCGCACAGGCTCAGCGGCCTCGATATTCCACTGGACGCACGCCTCGTCGGCATCTGCGACGCCTTCGACGCGATGACCAGCAATCGCCCATACCGGCGCGGCATGCCGGTAGCCAAAGCGCTGTCCATCATCGAGGAAAACCTGGGCGCACAATTCGACCACGAGCTGGGAAGCCGTTTCCTGAACCTGGGGCATGCCGGCGCGCTCGCTCCCATTGTCGGCTTCACCGAGCCGGGAATCCCGGTCCAGGAGTGCCCGATCTGCGGGCCCACCATCGTGGTGCGCCGCCGCAACCAGACCGGGGATCATGTGTACTGCCGCCACTGCGGCAACGAAGCCGTGGTGGAATGGCAGGGCGATACGGTCCACGCATCTGCCACCGGCAGAAAAGGCACAGTGGAAGACCTCGAGCCCGATGTCGACATCGACCTGATCGATGCCTTGATCCGGGAAACCGCCCGGCATATCAGGCGCAACGCAAAGCCCCGGAAGCATGACTTTTTCGGCTGGTTCCAATGGGGTGGCGCGGGGGCGTGAATCGGGCACCGTCTTTGAAGGTGAAGGTTAACGCCGGTTGCGGATGGTATCCATGCGGTTCACCCGATCCCAGATCAGGCGTATTTGCTCATCGTCGAGCAGAAGCCACCGGTCGATTTCCTCGGCAGTGCGTCCGCAGCCTTTGCAGACCACGTCCCCGAGGCTGGTGGAGCAATATCCGATGCAGGGGGAACTGGGGTTTTTGTCGCTCAGTGTCATCGGGCGGATTATACCGGTACTTGATCCGCCTCGGATGGCGGCGCGCTAGCCGAGCAGCGTCGACACCAGCGCATATTGGTTCATGGCGAGGACCACCTGCTGCAGGTTTGCCCCGCCGGCCAAGGAGCCTGACGCCAGCAGGCTGTTGGCGAAGATGCTGGAGAACGCGCCGTTGCCGCCCGTACCCTGAACCAGCGTGTCGAGAATGGAAAACTGACTTGCCGCTTGCCGGACAAAGATTCCCGCTGTATCGCCAAGCGCAGTTGCGGCCTTCGCCAGAAGGGAAAATGCACCCGTTGCATCGCTGTTGAAGGCCGATTTCAGCGTGTCCAGATCGATGCTCAGTATACCGCCGCCGGTCACCGGATCAGGCTGAAAGCCGATCCCGAGCTGCGACAGCCTCGTCAGTGCAGATTCTCCGTTGACAAAGTTCTGCTGCACCTGGGCGTCGAGCGACTGAACCAGGCCCGATCCGAACAGCAGGCCGCCGGTTGCGCCGATATTGGACACGCTGCTCTGCAGTCCGTTGAAGGTGTCGATGAAGTGTTGGGCCTCAGCCGCGAGACTCGTCACGTCGGTGCCGAAATTCTGCCCGCCGCCGCTGGTTGCCGTGCCTGGCTGCAGGGTCTGTAGCTGCTCCTGGAAGATGGTTGCCGCCGACAACAGCTGACCTTGCCCGGAGATGTCCACAACCGTCGACGCCCCGCTGAACAGGCCGGGCGAGAAAAGGCTCAGTTCCGCTGACAGCAGCGCGGCCGTCGGGCTGACAGCCCGGTTCGCTGCAATGCCGATGAGAGGCGTATTGGCGGTGATTCCCAGCAGAGGATCCATCTACATCTCCCGAAAATCCGAAGAGATTTACGAGTGGGCCGATCCGGCTCGCTCACATTCCTTTGGATGTGAGGAGAGGGCTAAAGTTTCCCCTGTCTGCAGGTTGCTATCGACTACTCCCTGAAAGGATGCTGTAAGCACCTCCAAGGATAATCGGCTGCCATGGGGCTCGCGCTGATCGAAGCATCGCGGGCAAGGCAGCCGATTTGGGAATCCTGGTGAATCATGAACAAAGCGCTCAAGCAATCCGCGCCGCGTGTGGGCGGCATCCATATCCACGAGACATCGAAACAGGGAAATGAGTCGGCCCGAAAGCATTTCCTGAGTCAGCTCGAAGCCCTCGGCCTGGACAGTTACGTAAACGCGGCACAGGCAGCCGACGCCAGCCGTCCGGGCGTCCGGTTCCAGCTTCGCGCGGAGCTTGCCGACGAATGGGCGCCGGGCTGCGACACCATCCGGCTGGGCGACAAGCTGGCGCTCGACGCCCAAGGCAGCGCCAGCGATCTCGAACGCGAAATCCTGCTGTCGATGCTGCTGGCTCCCGTTGCGTTCGAGTTCCCGAGTCATGACGAACTGGCCTCGGCCATCCGCGTGAGAAAGAACATCGTCGAAGCCGCGCGGCGCACGGCATTGGCATTCCACACCACCGAAGCCGAGCGCCCCGCCGATTACTGGACTTACGACGATGAGCGCGGGTTCACGGTTCTGCCCGGCAAACCCCTGGTCACTGCGCTGCAGAAGGCGACCCAGCCCGACGTCTCCGGCAAGCTGTACTCATTTTCCTGTTATCGCGCGACGGAGTATGTGATTTTGCTCGGCATCGCGCAGGAACTGGAAACAGCCAACCCAGAACTGTTCATGCGACTGCAGCAGCAGTGGAATACCCGGGCCATCAAATCGGGAGAGTTCCACGAGGTTTTTCTCCGCGAATACGGCTCCATGGGCGAACCGTTGCCGCCCAAATATTACGTGCCCGGCGACCGTTTGTGGTTTCGCAACCCCGACGCGCATTCCTCCGACGTGACCGGCTATGAGGGTTCGTGGGTGTTTTACCTCGGCGGCGGGCTTTTCACGAATTTCTGGAAACGGGACAAGCCGTTCACGCTGGCGACGAAGTGCCTCGAAATATTCCACTGGCGCAACGCGACCTGTCGCGACCATGCCGGCGAACTGCGAATCGACGAGGAAATCGTCGAGCAACGCGTCAGGGAATCGATGAACGACCCGGCGGAGGTCGAAAGGATTCTGCAGGTCATGCTGCGCCTGCGAGACCCCCAAGGCGTGTATGTCGAAGGCGGCTGCATCGATACGTCGCGCGAGTATCCCCGGCTGGTATGCCCCGGCACATCGGACCTGGTTCTGCCTGCGTGTTGATCGGATCAGCCTTAATCTTGCCGGACCATTGCAGAGGCTTGCACCCAGCGTTCGAATTCGTCTTCCGTCACGTGGCCTGACGTCAGGGCGGCCTGTTTCAGCGTGGAACCATCCCGCTGCGCCCGCTTGGCGATTTCCGCGGCCCGGTCGTAGCCGATGTGCGGCGTCAGGGCAGTCGCCAGCATCAGCGATTGCTGCAGCAGTGCTTCGATCCTTTCCTGATTGGCCGTGATGCCGCGCGCGCAATATTTCTCGAAGCTGTTCATGCCGTCGGCGAGCAGCCGCAGGCTTTGCAGAAAGTTGTGTGCGATCAGCGGCTTGAACGTATTTAGCTCGAAGTTACCTGAAGCGCCGCCGATGTTGATGGCGACGTCGTTGCCGAAGACCTGGCAGCACAGCATGGCAAGCGCTTCGCACTGGGTCGGGTTCACCTTGCCCGGCATGATCGAGCTGCCCGGCTCGTTCTCGGGAATGTTGATCTCCCCCAGCCCTGTTCTGGGTCCGGACGCCAGCCAGCGGATGTCGTTGGCGATTTTCATCAGGGCGGCGGCGAGGGTTTTGAAGGCGCCGTGGGCGGCCACCAGCGCGTCGTGCGCCGCCAGCGCGGCGAACTTGTTGGCCGCGCTGCGGAAGGGCAGGGCGTAGCTGCGTGCAAGCTCCACCGCGACCAGCGGACCGAAAGCAGCGGGCGTGTTGAGCCCGGTGCCCACCGCCGTGCCGCCGACCGCGAGTTCCAGCAATGCGGGTTGGGCGGCGACGATCACGGACTCCGCGTGATCCAGTTGCGCCACGTAGCCCGAAAACTCCTGCCCCAGGGTCAGCGGCACCGCATCCTGGAGGTGAGTGCGGCCGATCTTGACGATATCGGCGAATGCTGCGGCGCGGCTTTCCAGCGTGGCCCGCAAGTTGCGCAATGCCGGCAGCAGGTGCTGGGCGATGCCCAGGCTGGCGGCCACATGCATGGCGGTGGGGAATATGTCGTTGGACGATTGGCCGAGGTTGACATCGTCGTTGGCGTGCACCAGCCGGTTTTCGCCCCTGGCGCCGCCAAGCAGTTCCGAGGCGCGATTGGCGAGCACTTCGTTGAGGTTCATGTTGCTCTGGGTGCCCGAACCTGTTTGCCACACAGATAGCGGGAACTCCATCAAGTGGCTGCCGGCCAGCACCTCGTCGGCCGCCTGCATGATGGCGGCGGCTTTGTTCTCGTCCAGCAGCCGCAGATCGCGGTTGACGCTGGCGCACGCGCGCTTGACCGCCGCCAGCGCGAGGATCAGCTCCGGCGCCATGCGCTCCGACGATATCCTGAAATGCGCGATCGCGCGCTCGGTCTGCGCGCCCCACAGCCGCTCTTCGGCAACCGCAATGCTGCCCAGGGTGTCACGTTCGGTTCTGCTGGCGCTCATAGCTTGAGCAGGTTGTCGATCTTCGCGGCGCAAATGAAATCGTTTTCCGACAGTCCGCCGATGGCGTGGGTGGAATAGCGCACGCGACACTGGTTGTAGCCGACTTCCAGGTCCGGGTGGTGGTCTTCGCGGTGGGAAATCCAGGCCGTCGCATTCACGAACGCCATGGTTTCGTAGTAATTCTTGAAGCGAAAGGTCTTGGCGATTTCCATGCCCGCCTGTTCCCACCCGTTCAGCGCCCCCAGCATCCGCTCTATTTCCGCCTGTTCCATGGGCGGAACGCCGCCTTCGCAGGGTTTGCAGGTCTTTGCAGTCAGGTCGCACGCGAGTTCTGTATCCATGGTTGCCTCCTCGATGATAAAGGGTTTGATTCATGTTCCAGTAGTTTTGACACGAATGCCTGACTATAGTTGTCAAGTACCATGAACTTATCATGTCCCCGGCTTATCCAAACTGAAATAGATTCAGGGTTGAAGCCATGCCGCGCGATCTTCCCATCGGAAACGGATCCATCCTCGCCGCCTACGATTTCGATTACCAGATACGCGATTTTTACTATCCGCGTGTCGGCAAGGAAAATCACGCGCTCGGCCATCCGTGGCGTTTCGGCGTGTGGCTGGAGGGCGAATTTGCGTGGCTTAACCGCGAAAACTGGAAACTGCAGCGCGAATACGTTTCAGGCGCACTGGTCACATCGGTTACTGCATCCCACGCGCACCTGCCGCTACGCCTGCATTTCAACGATGCCATCGATTACGAGAAGAACATCCTGGTGCGACGGGTGCGGGTTGAAAACCTTTCCGGCCGGCCGCTGGTGCCGCGCCTGTTCTTTCACGCCGACATCAACGCGCTGGAAAACGAGATCGGCGACACGGTTTTTTTCGATCCGAAGAATGCCTGCCTCATCCACTACAAGGGACCACGCTACTTCCTCATGAGTTGCGCCACCGAGACGACGCTCGGCGTGACCTACTTCGCCACCGGCACCAAGCGGCATCGCGGCCTGGAGGGAACCTGGCGCGATGCGGAAAACGGCCGGCTCGGCGCCAACCCCATTGCCCAGGGGGCGGTGGATTCGGTCATCGGCATACATCTCCAGCTTGCGCCCGGCGCGGATGCGGTTTGCCATTACTGGGTGGCGGTGGGGGAAAACTATCACGAGGTCGAGGAACTGCATCGACTGGTAACGCAGGTCGGTGCGGAAAGCCTGATCGAGCGCAACATCGATTACTGGCGTCACTGGGTCGCCGCCGGGGAGCGCGATTTCAGCGGATTGCCTGCGCAACTGGCGGAATGCTACCGGCGCAGCCTGCTCATCCTGCGCACCCAGATCGACCGCGGCGGGGCGGTCATCGCCGCCAACGACACCGATATCCGCCAGTTCAACCAGGATACCTACAGCTATATGTGGCCGCGCGACGGCGCTATCGTCGCCCAGGCGCTCGACCGTGCCGGGTACGGCAGCCTGTGCCGGCGCTTCCTCGAGTTCTGTACGCGCAAGGCAGTCAGCTACAACTATTCCGCAAGCATTCTGGCCGAGACCGGTTTTCTCATGCACAAGTACAACCCGGACGGCTCGGTGGGCAGCTCCTGGCAGCCGTGGATGCAGGGCGAGGAGATGCAGTTGCCGATCCAGGAAGACGAAACCGCGCTGGTGATCTGGGCGATCTGGAACCATTACCTCATCCATCGCGACATCGAGGCGATCCGTCCTTTTTACAGCCCTTTCGTGGAAAGGGCGGCCGATTTCCTGCTGGACTTTCGCGATGACAGGAGCGGTTTGCCCTTGCCTTCTTTCGATTTGTGGGAGGAGCGCAGGGGCGTTTTCACCTACACCACGGCAACCGTGATCGCGGGGCTTGCGGCTGCGTCCAACCTGGCCACCCTGTTCCATGAAGCGGATCGATCCGATGCGTACCGACAAGGGGCAGACGAGGTCAGGGCGGCGCTCGACACACATCTGTACTCACCCGGGGATGGGCGTTTCATGCGCGGCATCGTTTTCGAGAACGGATTGCCGAAAAACGATGTGACAGTCGATGCCAGCCTGCTGGGGCTGGTGATATTCGGTGCTTACGATGCGCAAGACGAAAGAGTGGCGCGCACCATTCAGGCGGTGGAAGAGCGGCTGTGGCTAAAAACGGGCAGCGGCGGCCTGGCGCGCTACGAAGGCGATAATTACCAGCGCATGGCGACGAGTGTCGACGTGCCGGGGAACCCTTGGGTAGTGTGCACCCTGTGGCTGGCTCAGTGCCGCATCGCCGCAGCGCGCGATCAGCGCGAGCTGGAGCTGGCCCTGCCGCTGCTCATGTGGGCCGCCGAGCGGGCGCTGGCGTCCGGGGTGCTGCCGGAGCAAGTACACCCGGATAGCGGCGAGTTCATTTCGGTTTCTCCCCTGACCTGGAGTCATGGGACGTTGGTGGCGACGGTGCTGGATTACATCCGGAAGGGGCAGGAATTGCATGCCCTTCCTGCCTTGGGTGCAATTGACAGAGGGTGACGTGATGGCTCAACAAAATTATGGGGACGTGATCCCGCCTGTTTTCGACGAGGCTGCGCGAAACTCGCGCCTGGCCTTCCTGAAATTCGATGCGCGCGACGTTGAATTGCTGCACGATCTTGAGGCCTTGTTCCGCGAACGGCTGGATGAAATTACCACACGCTTCTACGAGCACATGCTTTCCTTTGAAGAAACCCGCAAAGTGTTCAGGGACGAGGCCATGATTCAGCGTCTGGGCGAGGCGCAGAAGGCATATCTGATGCAGGTGGTGCAAGGTCCTTACGATGCCAGCTATTTCGAGCGCCGCTGGCGCATCGGTTACATCCACAACGCCATCCTGGTCGAGCCCCACTGGTTCATCGGCGGCTTCCAGCTTTACCACCGCATCCTCTATCCCCTCATCCTGGAACGCTGGCATGACGATGCCAAAGCGGTGGTGGACCACATCCTGGCGCTGGACAAGATCATGAACCTGGATCTGCAACTCGGCATCCAGAGCTATTACGTCCATTACGAAGGGACCATGGACAAGCTGCGCGACCTGAATCTCCGCATCGAGGCCGCGAGCACGGCCAAGAGCCAGTTCCTGGCCAACATGTCGCACGAGTTCCGCACCCCGCTCAACGCCATCATCGGTTTCACCGAAGTGCTGCAGGACAAGATTCCGGGCGAACTCAACGCCGACCAGGCGGAATACCTGGGCGACATCCACGACGCCGGTCAATTGCTGCTGCGCCTCATCAACGACGTGCTGGACCTGTCCAAGGTGGAAGCCGGTAGGCTGGAGCTGTTTTACGAGACTTTCCCCATCGCCCAGATCGTGCGCGAAACCATGACCACGCTACGCGGTGCGGCAGAGAAGAAGGGGCTTGTCATCCAGGGAGAATTTCCCCCGGACCTGGGGTTGATCACGGCCGACCAGATCCGCTTCAAGCAAATCCTCTTCAACCTGCTGTCGAATGCGGTGAAATTCACCGATAGCGGGAAAGTGGCCATTTCCGCCGCGCTGGAAAAGGGGCAATTGCACCTGGCGGTCTCCGATACCGGCATCGGCATAAAGGAGGAAGACATGGACCGTATCTTTGTTGAATTCAGCCAGGTCGATGCTTCAAATTCCCGCCGTTACCAGGGCACCGGACTGGGGTTGGCCCTTTCCAAACGACTGGCGGAAGCGCATGGCGGGCGCATCTGGGCGGAAAGCAAATTCGGTGAAGGCAGCGTTTTTCATGTACTGCTGCCGCTGCAGCCGATCGAGCCCAAGAACATATCCGAACCGGCAGCCACGTGAGAGCGCCGTCATGAACAACGGAAATCACAATTCGCTTACCGGACGTTGCCCCGACCCGCGCAACACGATTCTGGTGGTGGAGGACAATCCACAGGCCGCCAAGCTGCTGTCCCTCTATCTTCTGCAGGCGGGTCACGAGGTGCTTGTCGCCAGCAACGGCTGCCAGGCATTGCAGCTGGCAGCTGAGTGCCTTCCCCTGGCCATCACGCTGGACATCCTGCTACCTGACAAGGACGGGTGGCAAGTGCTGTCCGAATTGAAGTCTTCTCCTGTCACGCGCGACATACCCGTAGTCATCGTGTCAGTGCTGGATCGTCAGGCCCTCGGGTTCCGGCTGGGCGCAGCCGACTATCTGGTCAAGCCGGTGGATCGCGCCGAGCTGCTGCATGCCCTGAAGCGCTGCATGCCGCGCGAAGGCGGGGCCAGCGCCTGCCACAAAGTGTTGGTGGTGCATACCAACCCGGAGGAATTGCATGTGCTTGCCGCGATACTGGCAGAGGCTAATTATGAAGTGATCCAGGCGCTCGGCTTCGAGGAAGCATCCAACCTTGCGAAATGCGCGCACCCGGACCTCATCGTCACCAACCTGATGGCAGGAGAAGTGGATTTTTTATCCTTGCTACAGATCCTCAAGGGGGCACCGGCAACGTCGCGCATCCCCGTCCTGGCATTAAGTCCGTGGATGCTGGGCAAAGAGGAAGGCACAGGGATGGGGGAGGGGATCGAATTCGTGCTGCTGCAGGAAAACGAACTGATTGAAGAGCGCCTGCTGTCAGCCATCACGCTGCTGTTCGAAAGAGACAGGTTTTCGGCCGGAGAGGGCTGAGGGGGTAACATGGAACAGCCAACCAGAAACATATTGCTGGTCGAGGACGACGAAACCAACCGCAAGCTGATGCGGGTGATCCTGGCCGGCAAACACTATCGCATCCTGGAAGCGGAAGGCGTGGAGGCAGCCATAACAATTCTCCAGCGGGAAAGGCCCGATTTGCTGCTGCTCGACATCCGGCTCGGCGATGGCAGCGGCTTGGACCTGATCCGCACCATACGCGCGGATCCGGCCTTTGACGCTGTGCCCGCGCTGGCGATTACCGCACAGGCCATGAAAAACGACGAAAGCCGCTTTCTGGCAGCCGGTTTCGACGGCTATGTCAGCAAGCCCATAGATACCCGTCGCCTGCCCGAGGTGATCGAGCGCTTCATCCGTGAAGGCAGGAGGGGAGGACATGTCTGAGGCAAATACATTTTCCGGAGCAACGGTTCTGGTGGTGGACGATGCGCCGCCCAATGTCAAACTGCTGCGTCTGATCCTGAACGATGCGGGTTACCGCGTACTCGAAGCGTCCAGCGGTCCCGAGGCACTGGCGGCCATGCGCCCGGGCAAGCCCGACGTCATGGTGCTGGACGTGCGCATGCCGGGCATGACGGGGTATGAGGTCTGCAGGCAAATCAGGAAAGACGCCGAGTTTGCTTCCTTGCCGGTCATCATGGTCACGGCCTTGTCCTCGCCGGAAGACCGCATCAGGGGCATCGAGGCCGGCGCCACCGACTTCA
>JBDKRR010000300.1:0-1822 GCA_039683315.1 Sulfuricella sp. | reverse complement strand
ATGTTGTTGTGGCTGACTCAAACGCCCGCCGTATGAGTCGATCCACGTCTATTAGATCGACCGGTCGGTTGTTATAGGTGTGACTGCGCGCAGAAGATCGCGGATTATGCGGTGGTTTTCGAGGCGGTGCTGCTGGAGTCGGCGGCTGCGTAGTTGCCGGGGAGCGCGCGGGGAATTTCTCCCAGCTCCCCAAAAATTCCCCACGGCCCGCCGAAACCCGCGCCAATTCTGACAGTTCGTTGCCCTCGCCGGCCACCGCGTTGTGCCAGCGCCACCAGTCGCAGCCGGCGCAGCAGGGGCCGCGCTCCTTGTAGAACTGGTCAAGGATGGCTTGGGTGCGCTCTGCGCTGGTGGGCTTGCTACGCGGGCTCATGGTAAAACCGCGGGTGGAACAGTTCGCCGTCAAGGTAGAACTCGTGCCTGTAGCCTTTCAGCAGCTTGGAAAACGCGCTGACGGTGGTGACGCGGCAAAGACGTTTTCCGAACACCTTGCCGTCAGGGTCGCGCCACTGGCGGACATAGAACACGCGCGGTGCGAAATTGCCCGGCAGGGAGACAACTTGAACAACCTCCAGCAGCATCGCCCCAAGCGCGTCGGCGCTGTAATCGCGCACTCCTTCGTCATTCGTGTCGATTTCGCATCCAGGTCGCCAGCCGTCGTCAACAAAAGGCCCGTCGTCGATGTCAAACCCGTGGAACGTCGCGATTGAAAACGGGTAGTTCTTCACCTCGATAACCTGGCCCGGTTCGTAGGCGAGTTTCTTGGTCATTGCTGCGCTCCTTGGTTTTCGGCGTATGGGTGGTGTGGATCAACGGGCACTTTCAATCCTCATTTTTCGTGGGTTGAGTCTTCGGCGGTGGCGGCAAGGCTCCCGTCTCCCGCTTCGCGCGCTCAATCTCGTTCGCGATGTCCAGCCCGATCAGCGACACCCGCGGCAGCGGATCGCCGCTTGCCGCGGCATGCAGGGCGTCCAGGACGACGGCCGGGGCACCCAAGGCGCCCGCGACTTGATAGATATCGCTGCACAGGGCCTCCAGCTCGACGACGCGGGGCTCAAGCTCCTTCAGTCTTTTCCCTGCCTTGCAAAGCACGACAACGGCAGTGTCAATCAATTCATACAACGGCGGAGCCTTGAGCATCAGGCCCATAATCAGCTTGTCAAGCCGAACCACATCGTCAGGCGAAAACTTCAACTCTTCGCCGCGCAGCGCCATTGATGCAAACCAAGAGGCCCGTTTTTCTGCGTCGGCAATAGCATTCATTGCGCGCGTGTCCGCTCTGGATAGGCTAGCCTCCAACTCCGCCACCCTGGCCCGCAGATCCTCAGTGCGAAACGCTGCCGCTTCGCAGTCGCCGGGCTGGGCCGGAATCGGCGCATGGGCGATGCCTTCCAGCATCCGCACTGCCGCGTCAATAGCCCGTCCGATGTACGAGGGATCGGGCATCTTTCGTTGGTCGGGCGTGTCCAGCTCGCTCTTATCCCGGCGCCAGTTGTTGTACTGGTGCAGGAAAGCCGCAACCGACGCCGGAGAACTGAAATCAGGTGTGCTCATGATCAGGCCTCGCCTTGCACGTCGGCGGCCACCTCATTGACCGCATCGATGATCAGCGGTGCGATCTGCATAGCGCGCAGGGCCGCTTTTTTTTGCGGCTTGGTGCCCATGCGGAGCACCACGAGGGCCATGACGGGCTTGGGAATCTTCCGGCCCGACTCGTAGCGGCTGCCGCCGGATTGGGTGATGCCCAGCGGGCTCCAGAACGCGGCTTGGTTCAGGCCGTTTTTCTTGCGGAAGGCGGTGATGTCGGCGCCGGGGATGGTGG
>JBDKRR010000299.1:0-2298 GCA_039683315.1 Sulfuricella sp. | reverse complement strand
AACAGCAGGAAATACAGGCTGATCGGCACCAGCAGCAGGCGCGTTGCCGGACGGCCGAGGTTGAGCGCGATCCAGGTGATCAGGCGCATCAGCAGCAGGCTGCCGCGTTCCTGCTGTCGCAGCCAGTTGCGGCTCATATTTTATCGCCAGAGAAACGCACGCTGCCTTGTGCGATGGTTTTGTCCGCCGTCCTGCAGACGAACTTGGCGGACTGCGCCGCACCGAGTTCCACTTCCACGCGGAACGGGACGCCGGGCAGCAGCGGCGCGAGGAATTTGACGCTGGGCCAGCCGGTGCACTGCAGCGGCGTACCCGCCGCGCGGCACACCGCGTCCCACACATGGCTCAGCAGTACCACGCCCGGCACGATGGGGTTGCCGGGGAAATGGCCGGGCAGCGCCGGATGGTCTGCCGAAATGGTTTGCCACGGGGCTTGCTCAGGCATGCTGCAAACTGCTGAGCAGGGCGATGAGGGTGGTGCGCGGCAGCTTGCCGGTGGCGCTGCGCGGCAGGCTGTCGACCTTGTACAGCGGGCGGGGCAGAAATGCCGCGTCGATTTTTTGTCGCAGCGCGGTGATGATTTCGCTCTCCTGCAGTTCCGGTGCGACCACCAGCGCAATCAGGCGCGCGGCGGTGCCCGGGGTGTCGTCGGGCGCAAAAAAAATGCCATCCCGCACGCCGGGAATCTGGCCGAGCTGGCGGTTAAGGTCGCCCAGAGACGCGCGTTTTCCGGCGATGTTGACCTGATCGGCCGTGCGTCCCAGCAAGCGGAATTGCGTGCCGTCGGCGGCTGGCTCGATCACGTCCTGCAGCGGCGTGGGCGCGCTGACATGCCCGCCTGCTGCCCAGGCCTGGCCGTCGCCGTCGTTGAAGACGTCGATCCCCGTCATGGTTTGCCAGCGCTCGTCCTGCACGGTGTGGCGCGCGGCGATGGCGCCCGTTTCGGTGCAGCCGTAGACTTCCATGACCGGTGCGCCGTAGGCGTCTTCGGCACGCCGCGCCATCTCGGGCGTGAGAGGCGCGGCGGCGGAAAGAGCCATGGCAATGGGGGGCAGCGCGATGTTTTGCTCCAGGCAGATGCGCAGGTGCAGCGGCGTGGTGACGAGGATGCGCGGCGCGGGCATTTCCCCCAGTGCCTGGGCGATGTCCGCCGGAAACAGCGGCTGGCCTGCATGCAGCGTTCCGCCGCTATGGAGCGGCAGCATCAGGGTGGATTCGAGGCCGTACATGTGTTGCGGCGGCACTGTGCCGAGAAAATGCCGGCCGGCTTCGATGCCGAGTATGTCGGCTTCCAGTTGCGCCTGTTTGACCAGCGAACCCCAGGTTTTTGGGTGGGGCTGCGGGTCGCCCGTGCTGCCCGAGGTGAAGGCGATGGCGGCGACATGACTGGCAGCGATGGCGGGTATGGAGAATGCATTTTCGTCAGATGGCTGCAAAGCGGGGAAGGAGATGATGTCCATTCTGTCCACTGCCAGGGCTTTGTCGCTCACGCCATAAGAGTCCGGGTGGCAGGCATGCAGCCGCGTCAGGGTGCCGGCCGCATGGTTGGGCGGCAGCAGGTTGGTCTGGCCGCGCAGCAGCGCGGCGCAGAAGGTGAGCAGGAAGTGGTAGCGGTCGGTGCACAGGTTGAAAACGAAAGGGCGCTGCGGCAATTGCTCCGCCAGCTGTTCCACTTCGCCCAGAAAGCGGGAAGCGCTGATGGCCTGATCGTTGCGCCAGGCGATCGTTTGGGCTGGGTTGTTGTGCCTGAACAGGGGGAGTCGGTTCATCGCGGTCCGCAACGCCTAGTCGCGCGGCATGCCGTGCAGCAGCATGAACAGCATGAGCGACAGCGGGTTGCGATGGGAATAGTGGCTGAAACGGCGCTTGCGGAAAAAATATTCGCCGATCATAAGGCAGGGCACCAGTACCGGCGTTAAAGAGGCCGCTTGCGGGAAATGCGCGTACTGCACCAGCAGCATGGTCAGGAGCGCGCAGCCCAGCAGAAAAAAAGCCCACACCGCCGTCAGGCTTCGCGTGTAGCCGAGCATTTCGTCGGGAAATTCGCCATCGTGGTTGGCGCGCGCGATGCGCGTGATCAGCGCTTCGCCCTGGAACAGGCTGCGGCCGAAGGCAGAGGCCACCAGCAGGATGATCAGCACGGGCGGAAGCCAGGTCGCGAGCGCTTTCCACTCGGGGGGCGACAGCTCGATGATTTTGGCGAACCCCCAGCCCAGCGCGACGACCACGAGGATGCGCGAGACGAGACGCATCACTTTATTTCACGCGGTTCTTTTCGATGTGCCGGGCCAGGCTGCG
>JBDKRR010000298.1:0-4659 GCA_039683315.1 Sulfuricella sp. | reverse complement strand
GCCGGATTCTGGGTTTCGATGAGCTTCCAGAACTGGATGGCGGAAGCGTGGCGGTTGGCTTGCGCTTCCATATCTCCCAGCATCAGGTTGGCGCGCGCGCAAGCTCGCGAGGTTTGCAAGGCCAGCTCAAGGTGGCTGCGTGCGGAATCCATCGCCGAACGGGCGATTTCGCTTGCCGCAAGTTCGCAGTAGAACTGGGCGATTTCGCGCTGAAAAGAGGTGGGAGAAGTAGCGCTAAGCTGTTGCGCGATGGCAATGGCGTCTTCCCATTCGCGCTCCTGTTCATATATTTCGAGCAGGAACTTGCGTGCCTGTTCGCCATAAGCCGACTGGCTCATGCCGCTGAAAACCTGTTCCGCACGATCCAGCAGACCGGCCTTGAGATAATCCTGGCCAAGTTCGAAGGTGGCTTTCAGTTTCTTGTCGGCGTCCAGATCGGTGCGCGCCACCAGAGTCTGGTGCATGCGAGTGGCGCGCTCCACCTCGCCGCGGCGGCGGAACAGGCTGCCCAGGGCGAAATGCAGTTCTACCGTTTCCGGATCGGCGCGAACCACTTCGATAAACGATTCGATCGCCTTGTCCTGCTGTTCGTTGAGCAGAAAGTTCAGCCCCCTGAAATACGAATCCGGCAGGTTGCGGGATTCGGACTGGATGTGCTTGATGTCGATGCGTGCGGCGAGCCAGCCGAGGCTGAAAAACAGCGGTAAGGCCAGCAGCCACCAGTATTCAAATTCCATCGTCAGCCTGCCGTGTGGGGAATGCCGGTGTGTTCGTGGCACGCTCGGAAGCTTGCACTTCCACTGGTACATGCAGGCTGCGCAACTCGCGCCGAAGTTTGGCTGTTTCGCGCCGTTGCTTGAATATGAATCCGAGCGACGCGGCAATGCCGGCGCCCGCGCCAACGCAGAATACGGTCAGCACAACCACCACCAAAGGCGCCTGCCACTGGTAGCCGAGAAAATAGTGAAGGGTCACCGGTTCGCTGTTCTTGATGGCAAAACCTAATGCCAGCATGAAAAGCACGATACCGAAAACCCAGGAAAGATAACGCATGTTTTTTTATATGGGCGTTAACAAGCATGGACAGGAAGCATGGGCTGGCTTCTGTAAAAACTCGAGAATCATGTTTACCCGTCCAGTTATTCAAATAAAAAAGTGAAATAAAAAAGCGGCACAATCTTGCGATAATGCCGCCATCTTAACTTACCGGCAAGCTGCGCCAGGTTAATTCTAATCCGGATAGTCTACTCGTTCCCGCAGTTCCTTGCCTGCCTTGAAATGTGGGACGAATTTTTCAGGTACGCTGACTTTGCCACCGGTTTTAGGGTTACGGCCAACACGTGGAGGGCGGTAGTTCAGGCTGAAACTCCCGAAGCCGCGAATCTCGATACGTTCGCCCTGGGCCAAGCTTTCCGCCATGGCTTCCAGAACAGTTTTGACCGCGAGCTCCGCATCCTTCGCTACCAACTGCGGATAGCGTGCCGCCAACTTGTTAATCCGTTCTGACTTGGTCATGAATATTCCCTGCTTGAGTCGGCCGGCCGGGTGATCTCCGGCCGGCCTCCGCTCGAACCTTACTGGCCGCTGTTTTTGTTGTCCAGCTTGGCTTTCAGCAGGGCACCCAGGTTGGTCGTGCCGGCGCTGGCAGCGCTTTGCTCGCTGGCCATCTTGTGCATCGCGTCGGTCTCGTCAGCCATGTCCTTGGCCTTGATGGACAGGCTGATGTTGCGGTTCTTGCGATCCACGCTGATGATCTTGGCCTCGACTTCGTCGCCTTCCTTGAGGTGGCTGCGAATGTCTTCGACGCGATCGCGGGAAACTTCGGAAGCGCGCAGGTAGCCTTCCACTTCGCCATCCAGGGAGATGGTAGCGCCCTTGGCGTCGATGGCCTTGACCGTTCCCTTGACGATGTCGTTCTTGTCGTGGGTGGAGATATAGTTGGAGAAGGGGTCGCCATCCATCTGCTTGATGCCCAGGGAGATGCGCTCTTTCTCGGCGTCGATGGCCAGTACCACGGCTTCAACTTCGTCGCCCTTCTTGTAGTTGCGCACGGCTTCTTCGCCGGGCATGTTCCAGGACAGGTCGGAGAGGTGTACCAGGCCGTCGATGCTGCCCGGCAGGCCGATGAAGATGCCGAAATCGGTGATCGACTTGATCTGGCCGTGCACTTTGTCGCCCTTTTTGTGGCCGGCGGCAAATTCGTCCCATGGGTTGGGTTTGCACTGCTTCATGCCAAGGGAGATGCGGCGGCGCTCTTCGTCGATTTCCAGAATCATGACTTCGACTTCGTCGCCCAGGCTGACAACCTTGGCGGGGTGAACGTTCTTGTTGGTCCAGTCCATTTCGGACACGTGCACCAAGCCTTCGATGCCCTGTTCGATTTCCACGAATGCGCCGTAGTCGGTCAGGTTTGTCACCTTGCCGAACATGCGGGTGCCTTGCGGGTAGCGGCGGGACAGGTTGACCCACGGGTCGTCGCCCAGTTGCTTGATGCCCAGGGAGACGCGGTTCTTTTCCTGGTCGAACTTGAGGATCTTGGCTTCAACTTCGTCGCCCACGGTCAGCACTTCAGACGGGTGCTTGACGCGGCGCCATGCCAGATCGGTGATGTGCAGCAGGCCGTCGATGCCGCCCAGGTCCACGAATGCGCCGTAGTCGGTGATGTTCTTGACGATACCCTTGACCACTGCGCCTTCTTTCAGGTTTTCCATCAGTGCCTGACGCTCGGCGCCCTGGCTGGCTTCCAGCACGGCACGACGCGAAACCACCACGTTGTTGCGCTTGCGGTCGAGCTTGATGACCTTAAATTCCATCTGCTTGCCCTGGTAAGGAGTCGTGTCCTTGACCGGGCGGATGTCAACCAGCGAGCCTGGCAGGAAGGCGCGAATGCCGTTCACCGTCACGGTGAGGCCGCCTTTGACTGAGCCGCTGATCACGCCGGATACCAGCGTGCCTTCTTCCATGGCCTTGTCGAGGTCGTTCCAGGCCGCCATGCGTTTGGCTTTTTCGCGCGACAGCTTGGTCGAGCCGTAGCCGTCTTCCATGGCTTCGATGCAAACGCTGACGAAATCGCCGGCTTTGACTTCGATTTCGCCCATGTCATTCTTGAATTCGTTGGCGTCGATCACGCTTTCTGATTTGAGGCCGGCGTTGACGATCACCACGTCGTTATCCACAGACACGACTTCAGCGGTGATCAATTCGCCCGAGCGCATTTCCTGGCGTTGCAGGCTTTCTTCAAACAGGGCGGCAAAACTTTCGGAGGAGGCGGTAGCAGTAGTCATAAAAAATAAAATCCACAAACCCGTAATGAGCCACGGGGCAAGTTGTTGAATGTCGGAACCTTCAATGTTGCGGAAAAAGTTAAACGGCGCATTTGTGCCGGCCGGTGTGCCGGTAAACGCGCCGCTTCAGGGTTCCGCAAAACCTTAATTCCAGACGCCTGGCAGACGGTTATGCCTGATAACGCCTCAGCACCTCGTTGACCGCTGCGGCGATGGTGAGGGGATCGGTGTCGAGCAGGCTTGCGTCCGCGCATTTCTGCAGGGGGGCGACGCTGCGTGCACTGTCGCGCGCATCGCGTTGCTTGAGATCCTGCAAAATCTGCGAAAGATTAGCATGCATTCCTTTTTCCATCAACTGTTTATAGCGTCGTTCGGCACGTATTTCGGCGCTGGCGGTGAGGAAAATTTTGAGCGTGGCGTCGGGAAATACCACCGAGCCCATGTCGCGGCCGTCCGCCACCAGTCCCGGAGCCTTGCGGAAGCTGCGCTGGAACGCCAGCAGCGCTTCGCGCAAGCGCGGCAGAGAAGCGATCTTCGACGCGGCGTTGCCGGACTCTTCGGTGCGCACCGCGTCGCTGACTTTCTTTCCGTCAAGCCAGATTTCGCCGTTGTCGAAACTGACGTCCAGCTTGCCGGCCAGTTCGGCCAGCGCATTTTCGTCATCCAGGGCGATGCCGGCGTAGCGCGCCGCGAGGGCGGTGACGCGGTAGATCGCACCGCTGTCGAGGTAATGAAACCCGAGTTCCTTGGCCACCAGTGCGGCGACCGTGCCTTTGCCGGAAGCGGAGGGACCGTCGATGGCGATCACTGGGATGGGTGAGGGGTGAGGAGTGAGGAGTGAGGAGTGGTTCATTTGTCGCTTAGGAATTATGGGCAATGGTCTGCAATTTTTCAAAATAATCGGGGAAGGTCTTGGCTACGCACTTGGGGTCGTTGATGCGCACCGGTACGCCGCCCAATGCGACCAGGCCGAAGCACAGGGCCATGCGGTGGTCGTCGTAGGTGTTTATAACTGCGTGAGGGGTGAGGCGTGAGAGGTGAGGGGGGGTGACGCGAATGTAATCCGGGCCTTCCTCCACGGTCGCGCCCACTTTGCGCAGTTCGGTGGCCATGGCGGCGATGCGGTCGGTTTCCTTCACGCGCCAGCTCGCGATGTTGCGCAGCGTGCTCGTGCCGCTCGCGAACAGCGCCGCGACCGCGATGGTCATCGCCGCGTCGGGAATCAGGTTGAAGTCCATGTCGATCGGCTCGAGCTTGCCATGGTCATGGCCGATGCCGCGCACTTCGATCCAGTCGTCGCCCATCGATACGTTCGCGCCCATCTGCATCAGCGCGTTCGCGAAGCCGACGTCGCCCTGGATGCTCGCGCGCCCCA
>JBDKRR010000297.1:0-20493 GCA_039683315.1 Sulfuricella sp. | reverse complement strand
TGGATGGATCGGCGCATGCCGGTTATGGACGGGCTTGAAGCAACACGGCGCATCCGCGCCCTGGATGGCGGCCGGGAGGTAAAGATCGTTGCGGTCACCGCCTCGGCGTTCGCCGATCAGCGCGAGGAGATGCTGGCCGCGGGCATGGATGATTTCGTGCGCAAGCCATATTCACCCACCGAAATATTCGAGTGTCTGGCGAAGCACCTGGGCGTGCGCTATGTGTACGAACAGGCCGCGCCCGCCGAAGCCGAGATGCCGCTTGTCCCGTCTGCGCTGGACGCCTTGCCGGAGGATCTGCGCCGCGAGCTGGCGGATGGCTTGATCGTGGGCGACGTCAGCCGGCTGGCTGGGCTCATGCGTCGTGTCGAGTTGCAGGACGGCGATCTCGCCAAGGTATTAGCGCGCTATCTGTCCCGCTTCGATTACGCGCCCGTCCTAAAAGTGCTGGATGCCGCAAAAACGAACCTGAAGGAGGCCACGCCATGAGTGACGGCATTCTCATCGTCGACGACGATCCCGGCGCGCTGAAGCTTCTGTACGATATCCTGAGCGCCGAAAACTATGCGGTGCGCCCATTCAGCACCGCGGAACTGGCGCTGCGTTCCATCATGGCCGAGGCGCCGGAACTGATCGTGCTGGACATCTGCATGCCGGGCATGGACGGCTTTGATGTCTGTCACCGGATCAAGAAAAACCCAAAACTGAATGATACCCCGGTGATCTTCATTAGCGCGGCTTCCGACGTGGGCGACAAGGTGAAGGCTTTTCAGGCGGGAGGCGTCGACTACATCACCAAGCCTTTCCAGCGCGAGGAAGTGATCGCGCGGATCAAAACCCATGTGGCGCTGAATCGCTCCTTGCAGGAGCTGAAGCGGATGGGGGAAGCCCTGCGTCAGAGTGAGGAGAGCCTGAAAATAGCCCAGTCCATCGCCCAGCTCGGGCACTGGGAATGGGATGTCGTCAACGGCACGGTGGTCTGGTCAGAGGAGATGTATCGAATTTTAGGCATCAATTCGCAGGATCTGCCGGCGACCTACGACAGCATCCTGCAAGTGGTGCATCCGGAAGACCGGGAACGGGTTGCTGCACAGTTGAATCGGGTTTTTGCAGGAAACGGCTTCGACATCGAATATCGCGTCCTTTTGCCTGGGGGCAGGGTGCGCGTGGTGCATGGCAAAGGCGAAGTGGTGTGCTTGAGCTCCACCCGGCAGTCGAAAATGATCGGCACCATCCAGGAAATCCCCGGCCAGGAGCAAATGAAGATGCTGGGCGTCATTCAGGACATTACCGAGCGAAAGGAACTTGAATCGCAGCTTCAGCAGCAGGCGAACACGGATTACCTCACCGGTTGCTCCAGCCGGCGACACTTTCTGGAGCAGGCGAGGCAAGGGTTTGCACATGCTCGACGCTATGGCGGCGGACTCTCCGTCCTGATGCTCGATCTGGACCATTTCAAAGTCGTCAACGATAGCCACGGCCACCAGGTGGGAGATGCGACGCTGAAAGTGCTGGTACAGGTTTGCCTGGGTATCTTGCGGGAAGTAGACGTTGTCGGTCGCCTGGGTGGCGAGGAGTTCGCCGTCCTGTTGCCGGAAACCAGGGGCGAGAAAGCCCTGGAAATCGCCGAGCGCCTGCGCAGCGCAGTGGCGGCTGCGGAAGTGCCGCTGGAAGGGGGAGAGGCGCTGCACTTTACTACCTCGATCGGCGTCAGCTTCCTGCTGGCGAACGATACGAAATTCGATGCAATTCTTGACCGTGCCGACCGAGCGCTTTATGCGGCGAAGAATTCGGGGAGAAACAGGGTGTGCGCGATTCCCTAGTGTACTGTTTAGAGCGACGCAGTACGCTAGCGATTCAGGGAAATCATCCCGTCCGCAACTTGCCGTAAGGAAGCCACGTTCTTCAGCACGATGGAATCCTTGATGCAGTCTATCATTCCCTCGTTACGCAGCTTGCCGATGATGCGCGAGAAGGTTTCCGGCGTCACGCCGAGGCGGGAGGCGATCACTTGCTTGTTGGCATTGAACCGTACCACGCCGTCGAGGTCGGGCAGGCTGCCATTTTCCTTGATCAGGTATTGCGTGATGCGCTGGATGGCGCTCTGCAGGGTGAGGTTCCCGATCTCGTAGATCAGGTTCTGCTGGCGGAGGCTCATCAGGGTCATCATGCGCAAACACAGCTCCGGGTTCGAATGCAGCAGATTGACAAAGGCCCTGGTGTCGAAAGCGATCACATGGCTCGCCTCGATGGCAACCGCGTGTGTGGAATATTGTCCGATAAACATGGCGTCTTCACCGAGCAACTGATTGGTGCCGATAAGTTCCAGAACCCTTTCCGTTCCATTAGGAGCAGCATGGAACAATTTCATCACGCCATCGAAAACGACATAAAACTGGTGGCAACAGTCCCCTTGCGAATACAGAATTTCGCCAGTGGCAAATTTGACCAGTTTGGAGTGTTCGGACACCTGTTTGAATTCGGCATCACTGAGATTATCAAACAAATAGATGTGACGAATTTTATCCAGATAAGAATTCGGTAATGTCATGATGGGTCTGCCTACTATTTCGATGCTAGCCATCTTCCGCGTTTTTTGCCTGAAAAAATATCAGTGAACGCTGAATTTGCCTGTGGGAAATAGCGCCTTAAAAACGCGAGGGGGTAGGACGATTCCTACCCCCTCCCAAGGGCGCTGGTCAGTTGCTATTCCGGCATCCCATCTTCCTCCGGGACGAGATCGTGCCTGATGGCGTAGTGGATGAGCTCGGCGACGTTGGCGACGTTCATCTTCTGCATCAGGCGGGTCTTGTGGGTGCTGACGGTCTTTACGCTCAGGTTGAGTTCGTCGGCGATCTCCGTGACGCTCCTGCCGCGCGTGATGAGCTGGAAGATCTGGTATTCCCGGTCGGACAGGAGGGTATGGGGCGGCGCATCGGTCGTGCCGCTCAGCATCTCGACCGCCAGTTTCTCCGCCACTGCCTGGCTCATGAACAGGCCGCCTTTCGCGACTTTGCGGATGGCTTGTGCCAGTTGCGTTTCCGCGTTGTCCTTGCACAGGTAGCCGGATGCGCCGGCCTTGAGAGTGCGCACCGCATAAAGATCCTCGGTGTGCATGCTGAGGACGAGAATCGGCAATTTCGGCCTGTCCGCCTTGATCTGTTTGATCAGTTCGATGCCGCTTTTACCCGGCATGGACATGTCCAGCACCACCGCGTTCCAGTTTTCCGCCTGTATCTTGGCGAGCGCCTCGAAACCGTTGCTCGCCTCGCCCGCCACTTCGATGTCGGGGTGTTCGGAAAGGATGTGTTTCACTCCCGCGCGCAGCAGGGCGTGATCGTCTACTATCAATATTCTCATGGGCACTATTCGCTTACCTCTTGATTCTTGGGGAAAGTGGCGTCGATGCGGGTGCCTTTGCCCGGCACGCTGGCCATGTCGAATTTTCCACCGAACATCTTGACCCTTTCCCGCATGCCGAGCAATCCGAAGGTCTTTCTCCCGTTGGATGGGGGCAGTCCGCTTCCGTCGTCCTGCACAGTCACATGGATGGCGTCGTCACCATCCAGAATTTCCACTTTCACGTTATGTGCGGCGGCATGGCGCGACACATTGGTCAGCGCTTCCTGGGTCAGACGGAATATCGCTGTTGCCATGCTGTCGTCGATGTTGAACTCCTCGCGGTTCATGGTGAGCGCACAGGGGATGCCCGAGTGCTCGATGAATTTCGCCACGTGGTTCTCGATGGCCGCCGCCAGCCCGAGGTCGTCCAGCATGCCCGGCCGCAGGTCCTCGGAAATTCGGCGCACGGCATCCAGCGTCCGCACCACCAGCTGGTGTGAGGAAGTCAGCTTCTCGGCAATGCGCGGGTCGTCGCCGGTGCACTTGTTTACCAGCCAGGCCAGATCGATGCGCAAGGCGGTCAGCGCCTGCCCCAGCTCGTCGTGGATTTCGCGCGCCATGTGCGTGCGCTCTTCTTCACGCACCGTTTGCAGGAAGCCGGCGAGTTCCTGCAACTGTTGCCAGGATGCCTGCAGTTTTTTCTCGGACTGCTCGTAGTCCGCGGTGCGTTCCCGCACCCGCTGTTCCAGCCCGGTCTGCAGGCGCCGCAGTTCGATATGGGTGCGCACGCGCGCCAGCACCTCGTCGGGCTGATAGGGCTTGGCGACGAAGTCCACCGCGCCCAGCTTGAAGCCCTGGACCTTGTCTTCCGTCTCATGCTGGGCGGAAAGGAAAACCACCGGGACATCGCACGTGCGGGGGTCGGCCTTGAGGCGGCGGCAGACTTCGTAGCCGTCGATGCCGGGCATGCGGATGTCCAGCAGTACCAGCTCCGGCGGCCGCTCCCGCGCCGAGAGCAGGGCCATCTCGCCGTCCTGTGCCTGGCGCACGGCATAGCCGGCCTGCGTCAGCAAATCGGAGAGCAGCTGCAAGGAGGCCGGCGTGTCTTCGACGATCAGCACTTCGCCCGGACCAGCCGGATTTTTCTCATCCAAACTCATATCCCTCCCTGAACAGCTCCAGACATACGTTTACCACCGCCGTATCGTACAGCTTGCCGCGGTTCTTTCTGACCTCCGCCAATGCCTTTTTCACGCCCAGCCCGGGGCGATAGGGGCGGAATGTGGTCATGGATTCGACCACGTCGGCTACGCACAGGATGCGGCCGGCGAGCGAGATCTGGTCACCTTGCAAACCGCGCGGATAGCCGCTGCCGTCGAGGTGCTCGTGGTGCTGGTACACCATCTGCGCCAGCGGCCAGGGAAATTCGATGTTTTTCAGGATATCGTAGCCGGCCTGGACATGGGTCTTGATCAGGGTGTACTCGATTTCTCCCAGCTTGCCCGGAAAGCTCAGGATCTCGGCGGGAATGTGGATCTTGCCTATGTCGTGGATGGTCGCGGCGAGAAAAATCCCGTGGATTTCCTCCGCGGACAGGTGCATTCGCGCCGCGATGCGCTGCGCGAGTCCGGCGACGCGGCGCTGGTGGCCGGCGGTGTAAGGGTCGCGCATTTCGATGGTGGTGGCGATGGCCTGGACGGTTTCCTCCATGCTGTTTTCCAGTTGCGCCATGCTGCGCTTGCGCTCGGCTTCGAGCCGCTCGCGCTCGGTGATGTCCTGGGCCGCGCCGTCCCATGCCACGACGCCATCCTCCAGCGCACTCGGCATGGCGTTGAGCAGGATGTGGCGCACCCCGGCCCGCTTGCCGAGCCAGCGAAATGCCTGGTTGAGGCGCACGCCGTCCGTTTCGCAGCGCAGCAGCGCGGCCTCGTAGGCCGCCCGGTCGTCGGCGTGGATGCCGCCGTCGAATGCCGCCGCGTTCGCCAGCAGTTCGTCCGGCGGCAGCCCCAGCGCCTCGACGGAGCCTTTGCTGACATAGGTGAAGCGGGTCTTGCCGTCGGGATAGCGCAGCATCTGGTAAAGCATTTCGGGCACGTTGTCCGCCATGCTGATGAAGCGGTGTTCCGAGGCGATGCGGGCGAGCGTGGTGTCGAACAGGCTGGCCACCGCGAGATAGACGTTGAGCAGCTCCCGGGACAGGGGCGCTGCGGCGTAGTGACCCACCAGCATCACGGTCGCGGTGCGGCGGCCCTCCGTCAGGGGCAGGAAGGCGAACGAGCAGTCCTGCCGCAGCTGCAGCGTTTCGGTTGCCAGAAAGCCGCTTTCCAGCACCTGGGTGATGGTGTTTTGCGCGGCTTGAAGCAGCGGGGGGCAAAGGTCTTCATCGAGGGGGATGCAGGAATGGAGCAGAATTTTCCCGTCCGGGCGCTTGCCGGCGAAGGCGACGATATCCGCGCCGAAGAAGCGGGACATGACTTTCCCCAGTTCGCTCCAGATATCCCGGTCGCTGGTCAGGCTGGCAACGTATTGCGCCGTCTTGATCACTGCTTCGAAATGGGTTTCTTGTACGCTGGAGGGCATTGTCTTCATCTCTCCCGCAGCGGCTGAAGATAAAGATTGTCGAGAAACGCCAGGTCGAAATCGGGAAGCTGCGCCAGATTGACGAAGCGGGCGCGGCTGCGCAAGTCGTTCAGCTTTTCCGCCGCCAGGGACGACAGCATGACGTCGCAGCAGCCGGCGAGGGCGGTGTTGCCGGAGAGTTCCACCGTTTCAGGGGAAACCGGCGGCAATAGGCCGATTGCCTGGGCGTTGCCGACGTCGAGATAGCGCCCGAACGCCCCGCCCACGCAAACCCGCCGCAGGTCCTTCAGCGCCACTCCGGCATGGCCGCTCAGCGCCAGGATGCCGACGCCGACGGCCGCCTTCGCGCGCTGCATCAGGTCGACGTCATTCTTGGTCAAGGTCAGCTCCGTTCCGCCGGCGCTGAAAGTGTAGCCCATTTCACCCGCGGCGAATCTGCCGGTGCTGGACAGCTGGCCGGACTCGAGCAGGCAGGCGATCAAGTCCACCAGGCCCGAGCCGCATATCCCGTGCGCGCGGTCGTCCCCGATGATGCCCCAGGCCAGCTTCCCCGCCGCATCGCGCTTCACCCGGAACACCGCGCCTGCCTCCGCGGGTACGCCGCAGCTGATGCCGCTGCTCTCGAAGGCGGGTCCGCCGGCGGAGGCGGTTACCCACAGCTCCCTGCCGTTCCACAACGCGATCTCGGAATTGGTGCCAAAGTCGATGAACAGTGCCGGCGCCGCGCTGTCGACGAAGCGTGTGGCCACCAGCCCGGCCAGCAGATCGGAGCCGACGAAGCCCGCCAGCGGCGCGACGACATCAACCTCGGCGAGAGGGTTCGCTCCCCACTTCACTACCCAGCCGGAGGTTTCCTCGGGACGGCAATCCACGTGTTGGGTCCAGTATTCCGGTTGCAGCAGGAGGTGAAAATTGCGCCGGGAGAGCAGGGCCAGCATCGCGGTATTGCCGACCACGGTAATGTTGACGACACGGCGCGTGTCGAAGCCCTCGCGCGTGGCGATGTCGAGCAGTGCTTCCCCGATGGCGGCCACGACAGCGTCGCTTATTTGCTGTGCTGCGGCGGGCGATTCCTGTGCCGCCGCGAGGCGGGTGATGATGTCGGCGCCGAAATTCTGCTGCGGGTTGCGGCCCCAGCGATCGGCGAGCCAGCGCCCCTCAGCCAGATCGAACAGAGACAGGCACAAATTGGTCGTGCCAAGGTCCACCGCCAGGCCGCAGGGATGCCTGACTTCCGGCGGCAACCATTTCCCACCGGGGCTGTGGGTCTGGTACGCCCCACGGTCCGGGGGGGATTTCCAGTTCGACGGCGGCGCGGGGTTGAGTATCTCGACTTGCATGTCGCTGCTCGGACTGAACTGGCAGGCCAGCCGCATTCCGCTTGCCAGTTGCGCCTCGCTCAGGTGCAGGCGCTCGTTCTGCGTCGTTTCTCCGGCTGCGCCGGCTATCACGCGCACCCGGCACAGCCCGCACGCGCCGATGCCGCGGCAGCCGGAACGCACGCGAAAATCGGTCGCGTCCAGGATATCGCGCAGCGAATGGCCGGGTTCGAAAGGGATGCGGTGAGCCGCGCCGTCGATGGTGAGCAGCAGCTCGGGCACGCCTAAACTCTCCAGCGGCACGCCGCCACCATGGCGGCGATGTTTTCCGGCTTTGCCTCGGGCGGGATTTCGCAGCCGGAGGAAAGCAGGAAGCCGCCCCGTTGGGCGAATGCCGTGATCAGTCTGGCAGCGGTGGCGGCCACTTCGTCCGGCGTTCCCTCGACGAAGAGCAGCGATTTCATGTTGCCATCGACACAGGTGCGGGGCAGCAATCGCTGCACCTGGTCCGGTTCGACGTAGTAGTCGAAGTTGGCGATGTCTGCCCCGGCCTCGGGGTAATAGGGCAGGGTGGCGGCAGTCGGCCCGGCGATGTTGAGCCAGTTGGCCAGCGCCCCGGCTTGGCGAAACGCGGCGAAAACCTGCTGCAGCCGCGGCAGCAGCAGTTCGCGGAAAAACTGCGGCGGCACCACCGCCGGCGAAGCCGCTGGATCGAACACGATGGGCAGGTGCGCGCCCGCCGCGATCTGGGCGCAGCCGTAGCGGGTCGCGACCGCAGTGGAAAAGTCGAGAATTTTTTCGAATCGCGCCGGGTCGTCCGCCGCCAGGTAGAGCGCGGTTTCGATGCCGAGCAACTGGGTTGCCAAGGTCATCGGTCCGGCCACGCAGCCGGCCACCAGCACCGTGTCGCCCAGCTCTCGGCGCAGAATCGATGTGGCCTTAAGCAATTCGGGCATGCGCCCGGCGCTGGCGGGATCCGGCACGGCCAGCGGTAGGTCGCCGGATGGCGTCAGCGCGTAGGAAATCACGTCCGGATACTGGTTTTCGCGGAATTGCAGCGTGGAACCGAGCGCCTCTGTTTCCACGCATAAATCCATGAAGGCGAATACCACGTCATGGCCGTAGCGTTCCAGCGTCCTGGCCTGGCAAGCGGCAAGCAGGCTGCCGTCGCGCAGGTAATCGCGCAGCGTGACGCCCCCCACCACGGCGGCGTGGCCGAACAATTGCGGCACGGCGGGGGTGCGATCCGGCGTGCCGAATGCCAGCGCGGCCTTGATGCGTTCCAGGCTGTTCATGGCGCCTCCAGCAACTGGTCCAGGTAACGCGCGCCGTCGAAAGCGGTTTCCGCCACATAATCGACATTCAGCGCCTGGGGCGAGGACTGCTTCAGCGCGGCGCCGCCGGCAATGACTTTGATATGCGCCAGTCCCCTTTCGGCCAGCGTCGGCCTGACCTTGCCCACCTGCGGGATGACCGAGGTCAGCAGCCCGCTCACCAGCACGGCCCGCGCGCTTTCGCGCTCGGCTGCGTTCACCAGGGTTTCCACGGGACAATCCTTGCCCAGGTCGACGATCCGGTAACCCTTGCCGATCAGCACCATCCGGGTGATGTTTTTGCCCAGGTCGTGGACGTCGCCGAGTAGTGTGGCGATCACACAGGTCGCCCTCCCCTGCTCGGGCGACAGGCCTTCCGGGTAAAGCTCGTTCGCCACCGCCGACACGGCGCGCCCGACCAGCATGATTTCGAGCAGGTTGAAGCTTTCTACTGTGCACTTGTCGTCCAGTTGACGCATCGCCGTTTCCATCCCCTCGGTCACGATGCGCTCGGGAACGACGCTCAGGGCAAGCAGGCGCCTGGCCTCGGCGAGGGCTCCGGTGTGGTCCCCCTGCAGCAGGGTTTCCACCAGCTTGTCCATTCCAGGTTGGTTCACGGCGTTCTCGTCACAAGGATTTTCCTGAATTCATCCTTAAAACCTCAACTTCGATAACCACGGAGGGCACGGAGAACACGGAGTATGGCTACTTACGTTCTTTTGCGGCCTCATCCAACAGTCGAATGCCGCATATCATGCGATCCATTGTTCTTGCTCCGTGCTCTCCGTGAGCTCCGTGGTTCAAGGTTCATTATATGCCTGCGATGCCAAGCAGTTGCCAGAATTGGCGGTATCGCATGTTCTCGGCCAGCGCGAGGAGCCGCGCCGCGAGTTCCGGGTTATCAACGCGGATTTGATCGAGCTCCGCCGCGATCTTGGCGGGGTTGAGTTCGCGTACCGCTTCGGTCAGCCTTGCGCGGGATTCCGCGGAAAGGGCTGCCAGGTCGGCGGCAGTCAGTTCTGCGGTTTTCTGCCCGCCATCGCGCGGCGCTTCGCTTTCGCGCACGAAATGCACGCCGAGCTGTTCCTCCAGCACAGCGTAAAGTTCCTCTTTGTTAACCGGCTTGCGCATAAAACCGTCTGCTCCAGCGCTTAGCGCTTCCTGGCGGTTCTCTTCGAAGGCGTAGGCGGTGAGAATCACGACTTTGGGCTGGCGGGCGTCTTTTCGGGCGTGAATCCGGCGCATCGCATCCAGTCCATCCATTTTCGGCATGCGCCAGTCCATGAGGATCAGTTCGGGCTGGAACGAGTCGACCCGTTCTTCGACCTGGCTGCCGTCCTCCGCTTCGGCGATCTCGAAGCCGTAGGGTTCCAGCAAGTCGCGGAACAGGAGGCGCGTTTCCATATTGTCGTCCGCGACGAGGATGCGCTTGCCGCGCTCGGCAGCCGCAAGATCGACGACGCGGCCGCGCGTGCCGTGATGCGCCGTGGGTGTGCCGCAGGTCTGCACCAGCAGCGTGAACATGAAGGATGAGCCTTGGCCGGGAGTGGACTCGACCGTCAAATCGCTGCCCATCATTTGCAGGTACTGCCGGCTGATGGTCAGCCCCAGGCCGGTGCCGGCCTGATTTGCCGAGGGTGTGCCCGCCTGTTCGAAGGGTTCGAAAATGCGGCGCAGGTCTTCCGCGGCGATGCCGATGCCGGTGTCGCTCACGCTGAACTCCAGGCGGGCCTGTTTCTCTCCCGCTGCTTGCGTCTTTACCCTGAGCACGACGCCGCCGTGGCGGGTGAACTTGACCGCGTTCGATAGCAGGTTGAGCAAGACCTGGCGCAGCTTGACGGTGTCGAGCAAGGCGCCCGGCGGCAGGTCGGGCGCTTCCAGCGTGAGCGTCAGGCCGGTCTGTTCGGCGCGTCCCCGCATCATGTCGCTGACCTCGCGCAGGAGTTCGGCGGGACTGGCCTCTTCTTCCATCACCCGCATCTTGCCCGACTCGATCTTGGAGAGCTCCAGGATGTCGTTGATCAGGGTGAGCAGATGATTGCCCGAGCGTTCGATGACTTCCGCGTTGCGGCGCTGCTTGACGGACAGCGCCGGGTCCTTGTCCATCAGTTGCGAGAAGCCGATCACCGCGTTCAGCGGCGTGCGCAGCTCGTGGCTCATGTTGGCGAGGAAGATCGTCTTGGAGCGGTTGGCGGCTTCGGCCTGGTCGCGCGCCACCGTCAGTTCCTCGGTACGCTGCCGCACCAGTTCCTCAAGGTGTTCGCGGTGTTTCTGCAGTTCGTCCTCGGCCTGTTTGCGCTCGGTGATGTCGGAGAAAATGGAGATGAAGCGGCGAATCTGTCCGTTGTGGCCGCGCAAGGCCCGGATCGATATTTCCTCGGGGAATATCTCGCCCGATTTGCGCCGGTTCCACAATTCCCCGCGCCAGTGCCCTACCGTTTTCAGCTGATTCCAAAGATTGCTGTACACGGTGTTGTCGTGCCGTCCGGACTTGAGGATGCGCGGGTTCTGGCCGATCACCTCGTCCCGGGTGAAGCCGTAAATGGTACAGAACGCGTCGTTTACCCACAGAATGGTGCCTTCTGAGTCGGTGATGACGGCGCCCTCGGCCATGGCGGAAAAAGCCAGCTCGTTCTCGCGCCGTTCCTCGCTCTGCCGCTCCTGTTCCAGGACGCGACGGCGGGCGAAAAAGCTGAAAGTCGAGATGGTGGCGAGGCCGAGAAACCAGATGCCGAAGTGCCAGTACTGGATGGAGCGCCAAGTCGGTTCCTGGACGGTCCGATAGGTGTTGAGGTCGATCGAGATCACGGCTCCGCCGCGCAGCCCGCCCACCGGGACCAGCGTGTCGCGATGGCATTCCAGGCACTCCTCTTCCATGCGCATCGGTATCATGACCCGCATCAGACCGTGGCTGCCTTTCTTGGGGACCGCCTCGGTGGCAATTTGTGCGCCGCCTTCCAGCGTCTTGAGCGCTTTCGCCTCCCAGTCGTCGGGGGCGTTGTTGCGGTTGCGCAGCTGGCGCGAAGTGAGCCTTTCCTTGATGCCGTATTCCTTGTTGCTGACTTCCTGGACGGCTTCCAGGATATGGATGGGTGTGAGCGAAACGAGGTTGAACGGCGTTCCGTCCATCTTGTCCCCGGACAGGTGTTCCTGTTCCTCCAGCGTTTCGATCGGCGGCACCTTGTCGGCGTTGATGAAAACCCCGCCCACGCTGGCGGCCCACTTGCGAATCGCCATGTCTTTCTTGAGATTGGTGACCGCGTCGATTCGTGCCATCGATTCCGCCGTGCGGTCCAGCTGGCTGCGCTGCGACCAGAGGGATGCGACCACCACCAGCGTCCAGATGATGGCGGCAAGAAGCGCCGTTACGCGGTTGCCGAACAAGAGGTGCGTCCTTTCTGTTTCCACTTTGATGCTTCCTGGAGTCACACATATGCCACGCCGGCGCCGCAAAAAATACGCTAATCCGCGCTGGCTAGAGTTGAGATATTAAACCCGGATTATCCATTAAGACGTGCAAATGGCGTGAAAGGTTGCGCTTTGTTGTTCAAACTTTCAGGGAGGTGTTGCCGCTTGAAGCTAGCGGTGAGACAGATGAAAATGGCGCAGGAAATGCCCCACCGCCAGATAAGCGCCGATCCAGCCGAGCAAGGCAGAGAGGGTCAGCAGGGTAACAGTCTCGCTTGCATCGAGCAGCTCCAGGTGGAAGGCAGAACCGTACAGGCTGGCAAGCTGGGCGATGTGGCTGTCGAGGAAATAAGCGCTGGCGCTGATGATGGCCCATCCGGCCACGCCACCCAGCAGCCCTTGAAGGGCGCCATGGTAGAGAAAAGGCAGGCGGATGAAGCGGTCGGTCGCGCCGATCAGCTTGCTGACCTCGATTTCTTCCAGGCGGGTGAGGATTTGCAGGCGGATGGTGTTGCCGGTGCCGGCGATCAGGCCAAAACCCAGCAAGGCGGCGACGATCAGGGTGATCTGTCGGCCCAGGCCGAGCAGGGCGTCCAGGCGCCGGGCCCAGCTCGAGTCGAGCTCGGCGGTTTCCACGCCAGACCAGCCGGCCGCTTCGGCACGCAGTTTTTCCAGCACGGCGGGATCGTTCTCGACGGCGTTGATGACGTACGCGTCGGGCAGGGGGTTGTGCGTCAGTCCGGCCGTCACGTCCCCCAGCCCGCTGCTGGCGGAGAGGTCCTTGAGCGCCTGTTCGCGGCCGACGAAGTGATAGGTTTTGACGCCGGGGTGCTTCTTCAGGCGCGCGTCGATCTGGCGGATCACATCCTTGCCCGCGTCGAGCTTGAGGAACACGCTGATCTGTGGCTCGGCGTCGAGGCCGCCGGCCGCGTGGCCGAGGTTGGAAAGTAGCAGGTACAGCCCGGCCGGCAGGCTGAGCGCGATGCCGATTACGCTCAGCGTCAGCAGCGTTGTCAGCGGCGTGGCGGCAAAGCGCCGCAGCACCGTGCTGAATGTGCGCCAGTGGCGCTTCATGCCAGCAGTTCTCCGTGCTGCAGATGCAGGGTGCGCGCGCTGTAGCGCTCGATCAGATGTTCGTCATGGGTGGCGATCAGCACCGTCACCCCGACCTGGTTGAACGACCTGAACATTTCCAGGATCTCGCTGGCATAGTCGCTGTCGAGGTTGCCGGTGGGTTCGTCGGCCAGCAGGATGGCGGGGCGATGCACGATGGCGCGGGCGATACACAGGCGCTGCTGTTCGCCGCCGGACAGGGCGATGGGCATGGTTTTTTCGCGCCCCAGCAGTCCGACCTTGTCCAGCGCGGCGCGGGTCCGCTTGGCGGCTTCGCTCTGGTCGAAGCCGGTGATTTCCAGCGGCAGCATCACGTTGTCGAACACGCTGCGGTCGTAGAGCAGCTTGTGGTCCTGAAAAATCAGGCCGAAATTGCGCCGCAGGAAGGGAATGGCCGCGGGGCGCAGCTGGCCCAGGTTTTGTCCGTTGATGATGATGGTGCCGCTGCTGGGCGCCTCGATGGCGGCGATCAGGTTGAGCAGCGTGCTTTTGCCGGCACCGGAATGGCCGGTGACGAACGCCATCTCGCCGGTCTCGATGGTGAAGGTGACGTCCTTCAACGCTTCGAGGCCGCCGGGGTAACGTTTGCTGACCTGGCTGAGGCTGATCATTAAGAACTGATAACCACGGAGTTCACGGAGAAGCGGGGATGGGCGGCTTTTAGCCCAACTCGCAAAGGCCATCTTGGGCCTTTGGTGGCACCTAAGGGACGGCCAAATATGCCGTCATCCATTGCTTTTACTCCGTGTTCTCCGTGAACTCCGTGGTGAAATAAAGTTTCTGGGGTCATGGAGTTAGTCAGCCAGGCCACCCAGCGCCAGCTCCGCAGCGCGCAGCACCGCGCGCGCCTTGTTGCGGGTTTCTTCCCATTCGCTCTGTGGCACGGAATCGGCCACGATGCCGGCACCGGCCTGGACGAACAGGGTGCCGTCCTTGATTACCGCGGTGCGGATGGCGATGGCGAGATCCATGTCGCCGTTGAAACCGAGGTAGCCCACCGCGCCGCCGTAGATGCCGCGCTTGGTGGGTTCGAGTTCGTCGATGATCTCCATGGCGCGCACCTTGGGCGCGCCGGACAGCGTGCCGGCCGGGAAGGTGGCGCGCAGCACGTCCATGGCCGATACGCCAGCCTTGCGCTTGCCCTCGACGTTGGAGACGATGTGCATGACGTGGGAGTAGCGTTCGATGACCATTTTTTCCGTGACCCGCACCGTGCCCGTGGCGGATACCCGGCCCACGTCGTTGCGGCCGAGATCCATCAGCATCAGGTGTTCGGCCAGTTCCTTGGGGTCGCTGAGCAGGTCTTTGGCCAGCGCTTCGTCTTCCTCGCGCGTTTTGCCGCGCGTGCGCGTGCCGGCGATGGGGCGTACGGTGATGGTGTCGGCTTCCAGCTGCACCAGGATTTCCGGCGAGGCGCCGACCACGTGGTGGTCGCCCATGTCGTAATAGAACATATACGGCGACGGGTTGAGCGTGCGCAACGCCCGGTACAGCGACAGCGGCGATGCGGCATAGGGCTGGCTCATGCGCTGCGACAGCACGACCTGCATGATGTCGCCGTCGGTGATGTAGTTCTTCGCCTTGGTTACGGCGGCCTTGAACGCATCTTCGCCGATTTCAGAACTCGCCTGCTGTGCGCCGGATGCCGGCGCGGCGGGTATTTCCACCGGCTTGCGCAGCATGCCGCGCAGTGCAGTGAGGCGCTGTTGCGCCCGTGCATAGGCGTCCGGCTGGCCGGGGTCGGCATAGACGATGAGGTAGATCTTGCCGGACAGGTTGTCCATCACCGCCAGTTCGTCCGACAGCAGCAGCAGGATGTCCGGCGCGCCGATCACGTCGGGCTTGCTGGTGGATGCCAACTTTTTCTCGACGTAGCGAATGGTGTCGTAGCCGAAGTAGCCCGCCAGGCCGCCGCTGAAGCGCGGCTGTCCGGGGCGCGCCGGGACCTTGAGGCGCGCCATGTAGGCCTGGATGAACTGCAGCGGATCGGTTGCTTCCATCTGTTCGAGCGTGCCGCCGTCGCTTTCCACCGTGATGTTGCGGCCGCGTACCACGATGCGGGTTTTGGCTGGCAGGCCGATGAATGAGTAGCGTCCGAAGCGCTCGCCGCCTTCTACCGACTCCAGCAGGTAGGAGTAGGGCTGATTGGCGAGCTTGAGATAGAGCGACAGCGGCGTGTCGAGGTCGGCAAGGGTTTCCAGTGTAAGCGGGATGCGGTTGTAACCCTGCTGGGCAAGCTGATTGAATTCCTGTTCGGTCATGGTGTTATTTCCTTAAGTTGAGACTGAAAAAAGCGCGGTGGCGCGAAGCTTCCTATTGCCAGGCACGCCATCGCCAGGAAAGGAGGGCCGATTTCAGTACAGCTTGAGGTTGGTTGCTCATGACGTCAGATTTTTTGTATCAGTTTGGTGGCTTCGAAGAGGCTGGGCACCACGGCGTCGAGGTCCAGTTCTTCCACGCTGCGGCCGCGGTTGTAGCCGTAGGGCACGCAGAACACGTGGCAGCCTGCCGCACGCGCCGCCTGGGTGTCGTTGAGGGAATCGCCGATGAGCAGCAATTGTGCCGCCTCGATGCCGAAATGTTTGCAGGCATGCAGCAGCGGCAGCGGGTCCGGTTTGCGTTTGGGCAGCGTGTCGCCGGAAAGGATCAGTTCGAAATAATTGAACAGACCGGTGTCCTTCAGCAGCGGCACGGTGAACTTTTCCGCCTTGTTGGTGATGCAGGCGAGGCGGAACCCGGCAGCCTTCATCGCTTTCAGGCCTTCCACCACGCCGGGAAAGGGCCGGCTTTCGCGGCTCACGCCTTCGGCATAGTGCTTTTCATATATCGGATAGGCGCGCGCGAACAGCGCGGCATCGGGTTCCGCATCCATGTCGCGCGTGAGCACGCGCTTCACCAGGCGGGAAACGCCGTTGCCGATATAGGTCTTGACGGCATCCAGTTCGATCGGCGGGAGATTCAGTTCCGCCGCCATGCGCTTGGCTGCTTCGGCCAGGTCCGGCGCGGTGTCGAGCAGGGTGCCGTCGAGGTCGATGACCACTGCTTTAATGGGGAGCGGGAAGTTCATTTTGGTAGTGGTGACTGGTGAGTGGTGAGCTGTTAGCGGAGGCGAGTGCGGTTGTTACCGCTTTCTGCTCACCGCTTCCCGCTCACAGGTTTCAGATCTTGGCCAGTTCGGCACGCATGGCGGCGATAACGGAGTTGTAACGCTGCGGGTCGCTTTCCTTGGCCGCGCCGAATACGGCGGAACCGGCAACGAAGGTGTCCACGCCGGCTTTCGCTACTTCCAGAATATTGCCGGGGCCGACGCCGCCGTCGATTTCCAGACTGATGTCGAGGCCGCGAGCATCGATCATCTGGCGTACCTTGCGCGCCTTGTCCAGCACGTAAGGAATGAATTTCTGTCCGCCGAAACCGGGGTTGACCGACATCAGCAGCACCATGTCCAGCTTGTCGAGGGTGTATTCGAGTATATCCAGCGGCGTGGCCGGGTTGAACACCAGGCCGGCTTTGCAACCGCATTCCTTGATCAGGCCGATGGTGCGGTCGACGTGCTCGGAAGCCTCAGGGTGGAACGTAATGTAGGTGGCGCCCGCCTTGGCGAAGTCAGGAATGATGCGGTCCACCGGCTTGACCATCAGGTGCACGTCGATCGGCGCAGTCACGCCGTGCTTGCGCAGTGCTTCGCATACCAGCGGGCCGATGGTCAGGTTGGGTACGTAATGGTTGTCCATCACGTCGAAGTGAACGATGTCGGCGCCGGAGGCGAGCACATCGTCCACGTCCTTGCCCAGATTGGCGAAGTTGGCCGACAGGATGCTTGGCGCGATGCGAAATTGAGGCATGATCTATCCTTAAGAATTCAGAGGCAAAGTATGAATTTTAACCACAAATTGCGTTCCTGGCACACATCCCGGCAACTATCGTCGGCGATAAGCCCAGCGCAGCATCGCCACCCCGGCCGCAATCATGGGCAAGGACAGCCATTGGCCCATGGACAGGCCCAGCGTCAGCAGGCCGAGAAAATCGTCCGGTTCGCGGCTGAATTCAGCAATGAAACGGAAACTGCCGTAGCCGATCAGGAATAGCGCCGAAACCGCGCCGAGCGGTCGCGGCCGGCGCGAAAACAGCCACAGCAGGGTAAACAGGGTCAAGCCTTCGAGGGCGAACTCATATAGCTGCGAAGGGTGGCGCGCCACGAGGTCCACCTGCGGGAAAACCATGCCCCAGGGTAAGTCGGTAGGGCGTCCCCACAGTTCGCCGTTGATGAAATTACCGATGCGCCCGGCGCCGAGCCCCAGCGGGACCAGGGGGGCGATGAAGTCGGTCACGGCCAGCCAGGTCTTTCCCGTCTTGCGCGAGAACAGCCACATCGCCACCAGCACGCCGAGGAAGCCTCCATGGAAGGACATGCCGCCTTGCCACACGGCAAAGATTTCCAGCGGATGCTGCAGATAGTAGCCCGGCTTGTAAAACAGGATATAGCCCAGGCGCCCACCCAGCACCACGCCCAGCACGCCATAAAACAGCAGGTCGTCCAGTTCCTGCTTGCGCCATCCAAGATCGGGGCGGGCATTCAGGCGGTAACGGCCGAGACCGAGAAACAGCGCGAAGGCCGTCAGGTACATCAGGCCGTACCAGCGGATGGCAAGCGGGCCGAGGTGAAGTGCGATGGGGTCGAATTGGGGGTGAATCAGCATGGCGTCAGGGGGAAACAAAGGCCGGAATTTACCACAGCAGGCGCATGGCGGAGCACATTTATGTGCCACGCATGGTCGCTCGTGCTAAAACGTTCAGTTGGCGCTGTCGAAATGCCGGGCCATCGAGCGAAGATTGGCCGCCACATTTGCCAGTTCTTCGGTGGCGCGTCCCATCTGGATGGCGCTTTCCGTACTTTCGCCGCTGATGGCGGAGATCTGTTCCATATTGGATGCCACTTCCTCGCCTGCGGTGGATTGCTGGCTGGCCGCGCCGGCTATGTGCTTCGCCATCTCGGTAACCCGCTGAGATGCGGTCGTGATCGCCTTGAAGCTTTCGCCGCTCGCCTGGATCAGGGCAAGCCCCGATTTCACTTCGCATGCGGCTTGTTCCATGGAGCCTGTTGCCGCGCCGACGGTGTTTTCGATTTCCGCCACCATGCGGGAAATGTCGGCGGTGCTGGAGGCGGTGCGTTCGGCAAGTTTTCTCACTTCGTCGGCCACTACGGCGAAGCCGCGACCCTGTTCACCGGCGCGCGCAGCCTCGATGGCGGCGTTGAGCGCCAGCAGGTTGGTCTGGTCGGCGATTTCCCGGATCGTCTGGGTAATCGCACCGATTTTGAGTATGGCCTGGTTCAGTTCCATGATGGCCGTGCCGGAAGTCTCCACTGTCAGCACCACGCGCGAGCTGGCTTCCATGCTGTGTCCCATCTGGGTATTGCCATTGTGCACTTCCGCAAGGGTCTGTCCCGCGGCGTCTGCGGTGCCGCCCGCGTGTTCCGCCACTTCCCGGATGGATGCACTCATTTCCTCCATAGCTGCGGAAACCTGCATGATGCGGTCCGACTGTGCATGCGAGCGGGTAATGACGTGCGTCATTTCCTCTTTCAGGCGGTCGGTGTGCGATGCCAGGATGGCCGACGACAGCGCGACTTCGTCCAGGATCACCTTGAGGTGGACCTGCATGCAGGCGAGCGAGGTCAGCACCTTGCCGACCTCGTCCTTGCCGCCGATGTCGATTTTGCTGCTCAGGTTGCCTTCGGCGATCTGGTCGAAAACACCGATGATTTTCTTCAGGCCGCGGTCGATCATGCCCGAGAGGAGCACGCCGAGTCCTGCTGAAAGCAGTATGCCGGTGCCGGTCAGGGCGAACCCGAGCTTGTGCATGCCCATGTAGCCGAGCACGTTGCTGCCGATCAGCATGAAATTCATGGCGACGATCAGGGTGATCAGGGATGCCTTGATGGACAGGCTGCGCGACTTGGGGAGGACTAGGGGGTTGCCGGCGTTGAGCTCCTTGTACAGTGCTTCTGCTTCGCTTACCTGTTGCCGTGTGGGCGGGGAGCGCACCGACATGTATTCGACGATTTTGCCTTTTTCCTTCACCGGAACCACGAAGGCTTCCACCCAGTAATGATCGCCGTCCTTGCAGCGGTTCTTGACGATGCCGCGCCATGGCTGGCCGGATTTCACCGTGCTCCACAGCCAGGCGAAAGCCGCCGCCGGCATGTCCGGGTGGCGCACGAGGTTGTGGTTTTTGCCGATCAGTTCTTCCCTGCTGAAGCCGCTTAATTCGACGAAGGCGTCATTGGCGTAGGTGATGGCTCCCTTGAGGTCGGTTCTCGACACGATGGTGCCGCTGGTGAAGGGTTTTTCGATACCGGTGACAGGCAGGTTGACTTTCATATTGTTGTGTATCCCCAGTTTTGCGCTTTGGATGTCTTGCTGCACCCGGCTTACGCCGGATGGTGGCACAGCATCCCGTTGTTGTTTTTGCCGTCGGCGGCCATGTGCTCAAGTTCTGCCAGCACCTTGAAACTGGCCTGTTCCATGCGTTCGATTTCAGATATTCCCTGGCTGAAATTTCCGGCCCGGAAATTGGTTACCGCTGCTACGCCGTGCTGGTGCACGGCCACGTGCGGCGTTTCGATCCCCTTGTAGCCCTGCAACTGCGAGAAGCATTCCCTGCCTTCCCCTTCGTAATACCACTTGCCCAGGCGGCACGAGAGATGGTCGGAGAAGTCCGATGGGTTCTTGGCGGACAGCCCCATGAACACCTTGTATATCTCGAATTTGAAAATGAGGTGGTCCACCTTGGCGGTTTCCACGAAGCAGGACAAGGCGGACGAGGCGATCGCTCCTTTCATCTGGTTGGACATCTCGTGCAGCCCCTGCATGCTGCGCGTCGCCGCCTCGCCATCGCGATTGAATTCGGCCGCCTGCTGGGGAGAAAGCTCCATGGTGGATTTGAGCTGGGAGGTTTCGCTCTGGATGGCCGAAACCAGGGAGGCGATATCGTTGGTGGAATTGGCGGTGCGTTCCGCGAGTTTCCTGACTTCATCGGCTACCACGGCGAATCCGCGCCCCTGCTCGCCGGCGCGCGCGGCCTCGATGGCGGCGTTGAGCGCCAGCAGGTTGGTCTGTTCCGCGATTTCCCTGATCATCCTGACGATGCCGCCGATCTGGGAGGCGCGTTCATTGAGGTGCTCGACGCCAGAGGCTGTTTCGTGGGTTTTCTCGGAGAGTTGATGCAGGTTGCCGGAAATCTTCTCGACGGCGACCAGGTTAGTGCCGAGAGAGTTGGCGGCCTCCATCGCGTGGTCTTTTTCCGCCTTCATGGAGTGGGCAAGTTTGGCCAGCGTGCCTTGCACCTCAACAAAGGTGTCGCCGAACATCATGATGTGTTTGAACAGCTGGTCGTGCATCGCGCACGTGTCCGCG
>JBDKRR010000296.1:0-10772 GCA_039683315.1 Sulfuricella sp. | reverse complement strand
TGCCGCGCTCCAGCTGAAACGGCAAATCCAGCCAGCTGCGCCAGGCAGTGATATTGGTGTAGTCAAGGCGTGCGTACAACGTGCCGGACCAGTCGGCAAAACTCTGCAACGAGTTTCCCTTCAGGTCGCCGCGGACATCCAGGGGCAATGCCAGGGCTTGCGGAGGATCGGCGCGCAGTCCGAAACGGTGGCGGTGGCCCCGGTTTTCCAGGCGCAGGTTGGCGTTGTTCAACACCAGCAGCGGCGCGTGACGCATGTCGTCCTGCCAGGTCACAGTTGCGCCGCGCACGAGAACGCGGTGCTGACGCAGCACCCAGTCGCCGAAACCGCTTTCCGTATCAGGCTGGTTGACCCACACGCCGCCGACGTAGATTTCGCCTTTATCGGTGCGGTGCAGCGCCAGCTTGGGCTGGTCGATCTCCAGCGAATAGAGCCGCACTTCGCCCAGTGCAAGACTCCACCAGGCCAGGGTGCTTTCGATGTGGGAAAAAGACAGCGCTGGCATGCCGGCCCGATCGTAAACCTTCACGTCGCGCAGGCTGAGGTGTGGCCGCAAACCGTCCCAGCCGGCGACGATGCTGCCGATGTTCACGCGCTGCCCGGCGGCATGCGTGATGGTAGCCGAAATGATATGGCGATATTCGGCGATATTGGGCAGCAGCCAGTAGCGCAGGCTGAGGACGATGACGGCGAACAGCAGCCCGGCGAGGATAAATGCCGAGAGGAGGAAACGGTGCAGCCAGCGGGCAGAGGATTTGAGCATTGATAATCGAAAAAAACGAACCGCAGCATGCAAGCCATGCCGCGGTTCGATTATACGCTCTAAGGGCCTATTCCAATTTCATTACATTGCGTCACGCGCAATTCAGGTCAGCGCCTTCCGGCTACTTCACTGCGTTCTTGAGCTGCTCGAGGATCGCCGGATTTTCCAGGGTAGAGGTATCGGAGGTGATCTCCTCTCCCTTGGCGATGGCGCGCAGCAAGCGGCGCATGATCTTGCCGGAACGGGTCTTGGGCAGGTTGTCGCCGAAACGGATCTCGTCCGGCTTGGCGATCGGGCCGATTTCGTGGCCCACCCAGTTGCGCAGGTCGGCGGCGATCTTCTTCGCTTCCTCGCCCTCGGGACGCGCCCCTTTCAGCACCACATAGGCCACCACCGCCTCGCCCTTGATTTCGTGCGGCTTACCTACCACCGCAGCTTCCGCCACCAGCGGGTTGGCTACCAGCGCGGACTCGATTTCCATGGTACCGAGGCGGTGCCCGGAGACGTTGAGCACGTCGTCGATGCGGCCCATGATCCAGTAATAGCCGTCGCCATCACGGTGCGAGGAATCTCCGGCGAGGTAATACTTGCCGCCCAGCTCTTCAGGGAAATACGTCTTCTGGAAACGCTCAGGATCGCCCCACAAGGTTCTGAGCTGGGATGGGAACGGACGCTTGATGACCAGAAAACCGCCGTGCCCCTTCTCCACCTGATGGCCCACTTCATCCACGATATCGGCCATGATGCCGGGCAGCGGCAAGGTACAGGAACCCGGCTTGGTGGCGACGGCGCCGGGCAACGGCGCGATCATGTTGCTGCCGGTCTCGGTCTGCCACCAGGTATCGACGATCGGGCAGCGGCTCTGGCCCACCACCTCGTGGTACCACATCCAGGCTTCCGGGTTGATCGGCTCGCCCACGGTGCCAAGCAGGCGCAGCGAGGACATGTCGTATTGTTTGGGCAGATCGTTGCCCAGCTTGATCAGCGAGCGAATCGCGGTCGGCGCGGTGTAGAAGGTCGTGACCTTGTGGTCCTGGATCACTTTCCAGAAACGCCCGGCATCGGGATAAGTCGGGATGCCCTCGAAAATGACCTCGGTCGCCCCCATGGCCAGCGGGCCGTAGGCGACGTAAGTATGGCCGGTAATCCAGCCCACGTCGGCGGTGCACCAGTAAACGTCGCCGGGCTTGTAGTCGAACACCCATTTCATCGACAGCACGGCACCAAGCAGGAAGCCGGCGCTGGAATGCTGCACGCCCTTGGGCTTGCCGGTGGAACCGGAAGTGTAGAGGATGAAAAGCGGGTCTTCCGCGTTGACCCAGGTCGGCTCGCAGGTCTTCGCCTGGTCCTTCACCAGGTCGTGCCACCACATATCGCGCTGCGCATCCCACTGGATCGGACCGCCGCTGCGGTGATACACCACCACTTTCTCGATGCATTCGCAGCCGCCCAGTCCGAGCGCTTCGTCCACCGCCGCCTTGAGCGGGATCGCCTTGCCGCCGCGCATGCTTTCATCGGCGGTGATCACCGCCTTGGCGCGGGCATCGATGATGCGCTCGTGCAGGCTCTTGGCGGAGAAACCGCCGAACACCACGGAATGGATGGCACCGATGCGCGCGCAGGCCTGCATCGCCACCACCGCCTCGACCGACATCGGCATGTAGATGATGACGCGGTCGCCCTTGACGATATTGAGCGACTTTAGTCCGTTGGCGAACTGGCACACGCGCTCGTAGAGGTCCTGGTAGCTGACCTTGCTCACCGTGCCGTCGTCCGCCTCGAAAATGATGGCGGTTTTGTCACCCTGAGTCGCCAAGTGCTTGTCCAGGCAATTGTAGGAAACGTTCATTTCACCGTCGTGGAACCAGCGATAGAAAGGCGCGTTGCTTTCGTCCAGCACGTGGCTGAAAGGCTTGTGCCACACCAGATTTTCACGCGCCTGGGCGCCCCAGAAGCCTTCGTAATCCTGCTCAGCCTGCGCGCACAGGGCACGGTAGGCCTCGATCCCCGACACGTTGGCCTGCGCCTGGAAAGCGTCGCTCGGTGGAAAAAGACGGGTTTCATGCAGTATTGATTCGATCGACGCCATGGTGCTTTTCTCCGCAGTTTTTTTAGTTTCGTTGCCAGTGAGGGATAAGACTAAGACAAGGAGGAAAATAGATTCCAAGCGACATCGCCACCGGTTTTGCTCTCACTCCTCTCCCCTCACTCCTCACGCCGCTAAGGGGATACAATAAAGCTAATAATATCGCTTTACGCCGCCACTTTCCACACAGCAAAACAACATGACCACGCCACCAGACTCATCTACTCAAGCCCTGATCGAAACCGCACTGCGCTATAGCCGCTACGCCCAGCGCTTGGTGCACAGCGACCCTATGCTGCTGGAAGAACTGCGCGCCCAGCTCCACACGCCGTGGAACGCACAGGCCATGCATGAGGCGCTCGCCGGTGCAGCCAGCAACGACGAAACCACGCTCAAGAAGGCTCTGCGCACGCTGCGCAAGCGCGTGATGTTGCGCCTCATCGTGCGCGACCTGGCCGGCCTGGCCGATCTCGGGGAAGTGATGAGCAATGCATCGCAACTGGCGGAAGTGACCGTCACCTTTGCCCTTGAACGTCTGTCTGCCTGGCTCTCCGCGCAATACGGCCAGCCCGTCGGCGAAGAAAGCGGGACGCCGCAGGACATGATCGTGGTGGGCATGGGCAAGCTGGGGGGCGGCGAGCTGAATGTATCGTCCGACATCGACCTGATCTTCGCCTACCCGGAAGAGGGGGAAACCAGCGGTCCGAAACATATCAGCAACCACGAATACTTCACCCTGCTGGGCAAGAAACTCATCGCCGCGATCGGCGAGAACACCCCGGACGGCTTCGTGTTCCGCGTCGACATGCGGCTGCGCCCCTACGGCGATGCCGGCCCCCTCGCCGGCAGCTTTTCCATGGTCGAGAACTATTACCTCACTCAGGGGCGCGAATGGGAGCGCTACGCCTGGATCAAGGGACGCCCCCTGTGCGGCAGCCAATACCAGGAACTGGCGGCCATGCTGCGCCCCTTCGTGTTCCGCAAATACCTGGATTTCGGCGCGTTTTCCTCGCTACGCGAGCTGCATGCGCAAATTCGCCGCGAAGTGCAGCGGCGCGAACTTGACGACAACATCAAGCTCGGCCCCGGCGGCATCCGCGAGATCGAATTCATCACCCAGGTGTTCCAGCTCATCCGCGGCGGCAAGGAACCGGCGCTGCAGACGCGCTCCACGCTGGAAGCCATGGACCTCATCGCGCAGCGCGAGTTGATGCAGCCCCAGGCTGTCGCGGAACTGCGCGAGGCGTATTTTTTCCTGCGCAACCTGGAGCACCGTCTGCAGTACCTCGAAGATGCGCAAACCCAGACACTGCCGGGCAACGACGGCGACCGCCAGCTGATCGCGGAGGCCATGAATTTCGCCGACTGGGACGGCTTTTACGCCGCGCTCAATGCGCATCGCCACAAAGTGACGCGCCATTTCGAGCAGGTGTTCGCCGCGCCGCAAAGCCAGCAGCAAAGCCATCCGCTGAGCGCGCTTTGGCAGGGACACCTGGCAGACGGCGAAGCTGTCGGCCAACTGGAGGAACTCGGCTACAGAAACAGCGAAGATACCTGGCAACGTATCACCCGGATACGCCAGGGCAACCGTTACGCGCAATTGCCGGAAACCAGCCGCACCCGCTTCGACGCCTTGCTGCCGCCGCTGATCCAGGTCGCCGCCGGCTTTCCCAATCCGGACGAAACGCTGGAACGCATCCTCAAGCTGCTGGAAAACATCCGCCGCCGCGCAGCCTACCTCGCCCTGTTGCTGGAATATCCGCAAACACTGAGCCAGGTGGCCAGGCTGTGCAGCACCAGCCCGTGGGTATCCGACTACCTCACCCAGCACCCGGTACTGTTGGACGAACTGCTCGACACCCGCAGCCTGCACACCCCACCGGACTGCAACAGATCGCGCGCCGAACTGCGCGAGTCGCTGGACGCCGCGAGCGGCGATACCGAGCGCCAGATGGACATCCTGCGCCACTTCAAGCAAGCGCAGGTATTCCGTCTGGTGACGCAGGATCTGGCCGGCATTCTGCCGTTGGAAAAACTAAGCGACCATTTGAGCGACCTCGCGGACCTCATCCTCGACGAGACACTGCGCCTGTGCTGGCACGGGCTGCGCATCCGGCACCGCGAAGTACCGCGCTTCGCCATCGTCGGCTACGGCAAGCTGGGCGGAAAGGAACTGGGTTACGCCTCAGACCTCGACATCATCTATCTCTATGACGACGATGCCGCGGAGGCGCCGGAAATCTACGCCCGGCTCGGCCAACGCATCAATACCTGGCTCACCAGCCTGACGTCCGCCGGGATGCTCTACGACACCGACCTGCGCCTGCGCCCCAACGGCGCCAGTGGCCTGCTGGTGAGCACGCTCGAAGCATTCGAACATTACCAGCAAAAACAGGCCTGGATCTGGGAGCACCAGGCGTTGACCCGAGCGCGCTACTGCGCCGGCGATGCGGAAATCGGCGCAAGCTTCGAACGTATCCGGCAGCAGGTGCTGGCGCAGCAACGCGACCCGCTCGCGCTGAAAAAAGAAGTCCTGGATATGCGCCAGAAAATGCTCGACGCCCACCCCAACGCCAGCGGCCAGTTCGACCTCAAGCACGACCGCGGCGGCATCATCGACGTGGAATTCGCGGTGCAATACCTGGTGCTGGCCCATGCCCATGCGCACCCCGACCTCACGCGCAACGTCGGCAACCTGGCGCTGCTCAAACTCGCCGCTGAACTGGGCCTGATACCCGCAGAGCTGGCGGAAGCGTCGCGCGACGCCTATCGCCACTTCCGCCAGTGGCAGCACGAGGTGCGCCTGCAAAGCGCAACCTATGCCCGCATCGCACCGGAGCAGGCGGCGCCCTATATCGCATCGGTGCGCCAGCTATGGCACGTCGTGTTGGGAGAAAACTAAATGTACATCGTCGCCATCGCCTGGGGCTACGTCGTACTGATGATGTCCATCACGGAAACCAGTTTCATCGCCGGATTGCTGACCTTCCTGTTCTACGGCGCAGCGCCACTGGCAATATTTCTGTGGCTGGTCGGCACGCCTCAGCGCCGACGTTCACGCAAGGCCGCCGAGCAAAACCTCGGTCAGCCAGATAGAAGCGATTCCCAGGGCGATTAGCGATACCTGCTGCACCGTGGCCTTGATTTCCGGACGCTTGTGCAGCCCCGGAATCAGGTCCGCCACCGCGACGTAGATCATGCTTGCCGCCGCCACGCCGAGAAAATACGGCACCAGCCCCTGCAGCGACTGTAACCCGATATAAGCCAGCACGCCGCCCACCATCGTGGCCAGGCTCGACAACAGGTTGAAGGTGAACGCCTGGCGCCGGGTGTAGCCGGAGTGGAGCAGGATGAGGAAGTCACCGACTTCCTGAGGAATTTCGTGGGCGATGATAGCGAGCGAAGTCACCACCCCCACCTGCACGTCCACCATGAACGCCGCGGCGATCAGAATGCCGTCGACGAAATTGTGGAAGGTGTCCCCCACCATGATCATCATGCCGCTGCGCCCGTGATCGGTGTGCCCTTCGTGGACGCCGTGCACCTCGCACTCGTCGGTATGGTGGCAGTGTCGCCACAGCACCAGTTTCTCCAGGGTAAAGAACAGCAGGATGCCGAACAGCACCGTCCCTGCCATGGTGTGCACGTCATGGCTCAGTTCGAACGCGTGCGGCAGGATCTCGAGAAACACCGCGCCCAGCAAGGCGCCGATCGCATAGCTCACCAGCAGCGGCACCATGGCTGCCCGGGCGGAAAAAGCGAACAGCGCGGCGGCGGCAACGCTCAATGTGCCGCCGAGCAGGCTTGAAAGAATGATCCAGGCAAGTATGGACATGGGGCGAGTATGTTTTTTTAAAATCGCTATTATACGGAGGCTGTCAAGCCCCGCCAGTTCGAAGCGAGGGGGCTTGCAGAAACATTCAGCGCTTTTCCTGATCGACCCAGATCAGCGACGCCATGCGCCCGGTCACGCCATCGCGTCGGTAGGAGTAAAAACGCTCCGCATCGGAATACGTGCAGTAGTCCCCGCCATACACCGCGCTCACGCCGATCCGAGCCAGGCGCTGGCGTGCGAGCAGATAGATGTCCGCCAGCCATTTCCCCGCATTGGCTGAAGGGACAAAAGCCAGTTCTGCCGCCGGGTCGTGTTCCATGAAAATTTGCCGCACTTCGCCGCCGACTTCGAAGGCCCGAGGACCGATGGCTGGCCCCAGCCAGGCGAGGAGTTCCCCCGCTTCGACCGCCATGGCCTGCACGGCCGCCTCCACCACACCATCCGCCAAGCCGCGCCAGCCGGCGTGCGCCGCGGCCACCGCCGTACCGGCGCGGTCACACAGCAGGACGGGCAGGCAATCGGCCGTCAGCACTGCACAGACGACCCCGGGTTTTCGCGCCACACTGCCGTCAGCTTCGGGCACGCCCGTCGCATGGTTGGCGGCCGCAATGCCTCTGCCGTGCACCTGTTTCAGCCACACTGGCTCGGCCGGCAGGCTGGCTTGCAGCATGCGGCGGTTGGCGGCCACCGCCGCAGGGTCGTCCCCGACATGGTCGCCCAAATTGAGGCTGGCATAGGGCGCCACGCTCGCACCGCCGCCGCGGGTCGTCACCAGGGCATGCACATTGGCCGGCGCGGGCCAATCCGGAACGATCCAGTCTTGCGTCATCGGTCTTCGTTCCGCAGCGCTTCGAGCAACCCGGCCATGTCGGCGGGCATGTCGACGCACCACTCCATCGCCTCTCCGCTGACCGGGTGGATCAGCCCGAGACGGGTGGCATGCAAGGCCTGGCGCGTGAAGCCCTTGACCGCCTCGCGTAACGCCACCGGGATGTTCATGCCTTTGCCGGCATAGACCGGGTCGCCCAGCAGGGGAAACCCCAGGTGCTGCATGTGCACGCGGATCTGGTGCGTGCGCCCGGTTTCGAGCTGGCAGCGCACCAGAGTGTAGTGCGCGAAGCGCTCCACCACGGCGAAATGGGTCACTGCCGGTTTGCCGTATTGCACCACTGCCATCTTGATGCGCTGCGTAGGGTGGCGGCCGATCGGCGCTTCCACGCTCCCGCTTTCTTGCGGCGCCCCCTGCACCACGGCGAGATATTCGCGCTTCACCGTGCGCGCCTGCAACTGGCGCACCAGGTCGGTCTGCGCCGTGAGGGTTTTCGCCACCACCAACAAGCCGCTGGTGTCCTTGTCGAGGCGATGCACGATGCCGGCACGCGGAATCCCGGCCAGCGGGGGCGCGTGATGCAGCAGCGCGTTGAGCATGGTGCCCTGCCAGTTGCCGCTGCCGGGATGGACCACCAGCCCGGCGGGCTTGTTGATGACCAGCAACGAGTCGTCCTCGTAGACGATGTCGAGCGCGATATCTTCCGGCCGGAAAGCAATTTCGTCCGCCGCGAGCTGCGTCTCCACCACGGCCTGGTCGCCCTGCCATACGACATGCCGCGGGATGACGACAGCGCCGTTAAGCTTGACGTGTCCATCCTTGATCCAGGCTTGCAGACGGCTGCGGGAATACTCCGGCAGCAGGGTCGAGAGCGCCTGATCCAGGCGCAGCCCGCTGCAATCGGATGGAATCTCCAGGAGTAGGGGTGAATGGGGCTGGAGTTGAGGGGCGTTTCGGTTATAATCGGTCAAATTTTTTTCGGATTCAGTCATGAAGCGTAGTTTAGCGTTAATTCTGCTGTTGCTGGTGACCGGTTGCGGTCTGCTTCCCGAAGTCCAGGACGAAACCAAGGGCTGGTCGGCACAAAAGCTCTACAGCGAAGCCAAGAACGAGATGAATGATGGCAACTACAGCAAGGCCATCAAGTATTTTGAAACACTCGAGGCTCGGTACCCCTACGGACGCTATGCACAGCAGTCGCAGCTGGAAGAAGCCTATGCCTACTTCAAGGATAACGAGCCGGTTTCCGCCATCGCCGCCTGCGACCGTTTCATCAAGCTGCATCCCAATCATCCCAACGTCGACTACGCCTATTACCTGAAAGGGCTGGCCAACTTCAACGAGGACCTGGGCCTGCTCGGCGCAATCGCCGACCAGGATCTGTCTGAACGCGACCCCAAGGCAGCCAAGGATTCGTTCGAAGCGTTCAGGGAACTGGTCACGCGCTTCCCCAAGAGCAAATACGCTCCTGATGCCGCAGCGCGGATGAAATACCTGGTCAATACCCTGGCCGCCAGCGACGTGCATATCGCGCGTTACTACGCCCGGCGCGGCGCCTATGTGGCTGCGGTCAACCGTGCGCAGATCGTGCTGCAGGAATATCCCCAGACCCCCGCCACGGAAGAAGCGCTGGCGATCATGGTGCAGTCCTACGACGCCATGGGTTTGAATGACTTGCGCGACGATACGCGCCGGGTGCTGAGCAAGAACTACCCGAACAGCAAATTCCTGAACGGCTCCAGCCAGAGCAAGAAGCCCTGGTGGCGTCTCTGGTAATTTTCCCCTCCCCGGCCCTCCCCCGCTCGCGGGAGCACCCGCAGGGGGTGTCCCCGCCGGGATTGGCGGCAAAGCCGCTCAATCCGGCGAGAAGGGGGGATGAAGGCTCGCTAAGCGAGTTTTTCGTTATATAGCTGCTTCATCCGTTTCGCCCGTCCTGATCCGGACGACTTTCTCCACCGACGTCACGAAAATCTTCCCATCGCCGATTTTGCCGGTACGCGCGGCATTGACGATCGCTTCAAGCGCCGCATCTACCTGGGTTGCGGTGATGACCAGCTCGATCTTCACCTTGGGCAGGAAATCCACCACATATTCCGCGCCGCGATAAAGCTCGGTGTGCCCCTTCTGGCGCCCGAAGCCTTTGACCTCGGTCACGGTCAGGCCGGTTACGCCGATTTCCGACAGCGCTTCGCGAACTTCGTCGAGCTTGAACGGCTTGATGATGGCTTCGATTTTTTTCATATTATTTCTCCTGGTTATTCTGTCCATGGACGGTATTTTGAAGTAATGGGGTAGCGCCGGTCCCTGCCGAATCCGCGCGGCGTAATGCGCACGCCGACCGGAGACTGGCGGCGCTTGTATTCGCTCAGGTCGATCAGCTTCACCACACGCCGCACATCGCGCTCCGTGAATCCCAGCGCAATGATGTCATGCGGGCACATGTCGTGCTCGACATAAGCCTCCATGATGGCATCCAGAATTTCATATGGGGGCAGGCTGTCCTGGTCGGTCTGGTCCTGGCGCAACTCAGCCGAGGGCGCACGGGTGATGACGCGTTCCGGAATTGCTCGGCCGAGGCTGTTGCGATAGCGCGCCAGGCGATAAACCAGGGTCTTCGGCACATCCTTGAGCACGGCGAAGCCGCCGGCCATGTCGCCGTACAGCGTAGCGTAGCCCACTGCCATCTCGCTCTTATTGCCAGTCGTAATCACGATCGAGCCGTACTTGTTGGACAGCGCCATCAGCAGCGTGCCGCGGATGCGCGCCTGGATGTTTTCCTCGGTGGTATCGAACGGCAGGGCGTCGAATTCGTCGGCCAGGGTGTTGAGGAAAATGTCGAATACCGGCTTGATCGACATCTCGCTGTAATTCACGCCCAGCGTCGAAGCCATGACTTCGGCGTCCTGCAGGCTGATATTGGCGGTGTACTGGGAGGGCATCATCACTGCCCGCACCTTTTCCGCTCCCAGCGCATCGACGGCGACAGCCAGCACCAGGGCGGAGTCGATTCCGCCGGACAAACCCAGCACCACGCCGGGAAAGCCATTTTTCTCCACATAGTCCTTCACCCCGAGGCATAAAGCGCGATAGACGCTTTCCTCCAGCGAATATTCCGGGGTGATTTCTCCTGCTTGCGGGCAACCGTTCTCCAGTTCCACCAGCCGTAACGATTCTTCGAATGCCGGCATCTGCTGCACCAGGCCGCCCTTTCCGTCCATGACGAACGATGCGCCGTCGAACACCAGTTCATCCTGACCAC
>JBDKRR010000295.1:0-4110 GCA_039683315.1 Sulfuricella sp. | reverse complement strand
CCATGATGGTGTCGTAGGCGAGAGAACCGCAAATCAGGGTACGCATAGAATTTCCGATAAAAATAGAATACCGCAGCAGTATAGCAGTTCCGCGCGGTCGAAAAAAAAGCGGCCTGTCGGCCGCTTTTCCGGGTGTTTCCGCGAATTATTTGATGATCGCGCTCAATTGGCCCTTGGCGTATTGAATCGCGATGTCGTCGAGGGAGATCGGCTTGATCTTGGAAGCTTGCCCGGCGGAGCCGAAGGCTTCGAAGCGTGCCTTGCAGATGTCCTTCATAGCCTTGGTGGCGGCGGCGTAGAACTTACGCGGATCGAAGTCCTTGGTGTTCTCCGCCAGGTAGCGACGAATCGCGCCAGTGGACGCCATGCGCAGGTCGGTGTCGATATTCACCTTGCGCACGCCGTGCTTGATGCCTTCGACGATTTCTTCGACCGGTACGCCGTAGGTCTGACCCATGGTGCCACCGAAATCGTTGATGATCTTGAGCCATTCCTGCGGTACCGAGGAGGAACCGTGCATGACCAGGTGGGTATTGGGGATGCGGGCATGGATTTCCTTGATGCGGGAAATCGCCAGCACGTCGCCTGTGGGCGGGCGGGTGAACTTGTACGCGCCGTGGGAGGTGCCGATGGCGATTGCCAGCGCATCCACGCCGGTGGCCTTGACGAATTCCGCGGCTTCGTTGGGGTCGGTCAGCAATTGGTCCATGGTCAGCACGCCTTCCGCGCCGTGGCCGTCTTCCTTCTCGCCGTGACCGGATTCGAGCGAACCCAGGCAGCCCAGCTCGCCTTCAACCGAAACGCCGACGGCGTGCGACATTTCCACCACTTTGCGCGTCACTTCGACGTTGTATTCGAAGCTGGACGGGGTCTTGCCGTCTTCCTTCAGGGACCCGTCCATCATCACGCTGGAGAAGCCGGAGCGGATGGCGTTGATGCACACCGCTGGGGAGGCACCGTGGTCCTGGTGCATCACCACCGGAATGTGGGGGTAGGCTTCGATTGCAGCGTCGATCAGGTGGCGCAGGAACGCTTCACCGGCGTATTTGCGCGCACCGGCGGAACCCTGCATGATCACCGGGCTGTTGCACTCATCGGCAGCCTGCATGATCGCCTGCACTTGCTCCAGGTTGTTGACGTTGAAGGCCGGCAGACCGTAGCCATTCTCGGCGGCGTGATCCAGCAATTGACGCATTGATACTAATGCCATGTTTATCTCCTTGATTAACTTTATGTTGGTGAGGCGTTAGCGGTGAGAAATGAGGCGGAAAAATCCGATCCGCCTCACCCCTCCCCTCTCACCCCTTACGAAACTTATGCCTTACGGTGCTCGCCTACCTTTACGATCTTCATGGTGTTGGTGCCACCCGACTTGCCGATCGGCTCGCCGATGGTCAACACGATCATATCTCCATCGCGCACCGCACCACGGCGGCGCAGCTCGTCTTCCGCCTCGCGCAACAACAGCTCTGGGTCGTGCGTGAACATCTTGAAATTGATCGGGTGCACACCGCGGAACAAGGTCACTTTTCTACGGGTTTCCACTTGGGGTGTCAAGGCGTAGATCGGCACCGTGGTGCTGATGCGCGACATCCACAATGCGGTGGAACCGGATTGCGTCAGGGCGGCAATCGCCTTCACATTCAGATGGTTGGCGGTGTATATCGCTGCCAGCGCGATGGACTCGTCTATCGAACCGATATTCCGCGTCATGCGCATGCTGGTAGGGGAAACCTCGATTTCCTTTTCCGCTTCGACGCATACCCGGTCCATGGCCTGCACCGCTTCGACGGGATATTGACCGGCGGCGGTTTCCGCCGACAGCATGACCGCATCGGTGCCATCGATCACCGCGTTGGCCACATCGGAGACTTCCGCCCGGGTCGGAATCGGGCTGGTGATCATGGATTCCATCATCTGGGTCGCGGTAATGGCGAGCTTGTTTTTTTCCCGCGCCATACGAATCATTCTCTTCTGCAGCGCGGGCACTGCAGCATCGCCCACTTCCACACCAAGATCCCCGCGCGCCACCATGATGACGTCGGAGGCATCGAGAATTTCTTCCAGCGCAGGAATGGCTTCAGCGCGTTCGATCTTCGCCACGAGTAGGCCGTGGCCGCCGGCGGCCTTCAACAGCTCGCGCGCCAGGATCATGTCCGCGCCATTGCGCGGAAAGGATACCGCGACGTAATCCGCCTTGAGTTCGGCAGCCGTCTTGATGTCTTCCTTGTCCTTGTCGGTCAAGGCCGCCGCGGACAAGCCGCCGCCCTGCCGGTTGATGCCCTTGTTATTGGACAGCACGCCGCCCTGGCGGACCTGGCACATGATCTCATTGCCGCGAACTTCTTCCACCCACATCACGATGCGGCCATCGTCCAGCAACAGGGTGGACCCGCGTTTCACATCCTTGGGCAGATCCTTGTAATCCAGGCCGACGCGCTCCTGGCTGCCGAGTACACAGTCCGCATCCAGAATGAAGTTGTCGCCATTGTTCAGGGTGATCTTGCCCTGCTCGAATTTTCCGATGCGGATCTTGGGACCCTGCAGGTCCACCAGCACGCCGACTGCACGTCCGCGTGCGCGGGCCAGGGAACGCACCATCTCGGCACGCTGGATATGGTCTTCGGGTTTGCCGTGCGAGAAATTCAGGCGCACCACGTCGACACCGGCCTCGATCAGGGCATCAAGCACTTTCGGATCATTCGACGACGGTCCGAGCGTGGCTACAATTTTGGTTCTGCGTATCATTGATGGTGAGGGGTGAGGAGTGAGGGGTGAGGGGTAAAATCCCCTCTACGCGCCGCACTCCTCACCCCTGTCTCCTTACTTGTTGGCAGCGCGCTGTTCGAGGATTTCTACTGCGGGGAGCGTCTTGCCTTCGAGGAATTCGAGGAATGCGCCGCCGGCGGTAGAAATGTAGGACACCTTGTCATAGATGTCGTATTTCTGGATGGCTGCAATGGTGTCGCCACCACCCGCCAGGGTGAAGGCTTTGGTTTCGGCTATCGCCATGGCGATGGCCTTGGTGCCTGCGCCGAACTGGTCGAACTCGAACACGCCGACCGGGCCGTTCCATACCACGGTGCCGGCCTTCATGATGATGTCGACCAATTCCTGGGCGGACTTGGGTCCAATGTCGAAGATCATGTCGTCGTCGGCCACGTCACCGGCATCTTTCAGCACTGCAGGTTCGTTGGCGTCGAATTTCTTGCCGCACACCACGTCGACCGCGATGGGGATGGTGGCGTTGCGGGCGGTCATTTTCTTCATCAGCGCCTGGGCGGTGGGAACCAGGTCGTCTTCGCACAGTGATTTGCCGACGTTCTTGCCGGTCGCCTTGAGGAAGGTGTTGGCGATACCGCCGCCGACCACCATCTGGTCAACTTTCTCGGACAGCGCTTCGAGCACGGTCAGTTTGGTGGACACCTTGGAACCGCCGACAATGGCCACCATCGGGCGTGCCGGGCTGAGCAGCGCCTTGGTCAGGGCATCCAGCTCTTCCGTCAGCAGGATGCCGGCGCAGGCGACAGGCGCAAATTTGGCGACGCCGTGGGTGGAGCCTTCGGCGCGGTGAGCGGTGCCGAACGCGTCCATCACGAACACGTCGCACAACTTGGCGTATTTCTGCGTGGTTTCGTCCACGCTCTTCTTTTCGCCTTTGTTGAAGCGCACGTTTTCCAGCAGCACCAGTTCGCCATCGGCCACTTCAAAACCGCCGTCCACCCAGTCCTTGATCAGGCGTACAGGCTTGCCAAGCTTCTTGGCCAAGTCGTCTGCCACCGGCTTGAGGGAGTTTTCTTCGGAATATTCGCCTTCGGTGGGACGCCCCAGGTGGGACATCACCATGACCTTGGCGCCGGCCTTGAGGCAGTGCTCGAAAGTCTTCATGGACGCCGAAATACGGGCATCCGAAGTCACTTTTCCGTCCTTGACGGGCACGTTGAGGTCGGAACGGATCAGGACACGCTTGCCCTTGAGGTCAAGATCGGTAACACGGATTACGGACATGTTTAGCTCCTGTAGAAATTTAAGGTGTAAGGCATGGGTGAGCCCATGCCTTACATCTCATGCTGAAATGTAGGGTGGGTTAGGCCACCGGCCGTAACCCAC
>JBDKRR010000294.1:0-8674 GCA_039683315.1 Sulfuricella sp. | reverse complement strand
TCATCACCGCGACCGCCGGATCGTCCAGCTTGATGAGGTCAAAAATCCGCTCGGTGCGATGGAAAGAAGCCCCAATTTCCAGTTTGGCGGAAGCGATCGGGGTATATTCGATGTTGGTCACGGCACGTCTCTCCTCTATTATTTTACTGACAAAAGTCGGGTTTTTGCCCTTGGCTTATGCTACGCCAACAAGCGGAGACGTTTAATCAAAATATTTGATGGCTCGGCGCCGCTGCCTTTATCTATAAACGAAAAGCTCTCGAAGCGAGCCTTCGTCCCCCTTCTCGCCGGATTGAGCGGCTTTGCCGCCAATCCCGGCGGGGACACTCCTTGCGAGCGCGCCTTCCGGGAGAGGGCCGGGGTGAGGGACACGGGCTCAGTCAGCTCAGTATACGGAATAGCGATTTGCCCGGCCCGTTAGCCGTTCACGGCATCCGGAAGTTTGTCCGCTTCAAGAAAAGTGGAAAGTTCGTTCAGGGCCAGCCGATAGACTTCGCGCTTGAACTCGATTACCGACTCGAGGGGAATCCAGTAATGGTGCCAGCGCCAGGCATCGAACTCGGGATGGCTGGTGGCGCGCAGCCTGACGTCGCAATCGCGCCCGACCAGGCGTAGCAGGAACCAGATCTGTTTCTGCCCGCGATAGCTGCCGCGCCACTCGCGCTTGACCCAGTGCTGCGGCACGTCGTAGTGCAGCCAGTCCTGGGTGCGCCCGAGGATGCGCACGTGTTCCGGCATCAGGCCGACTTCTTCATGCAATTCGCGGTACATCGCCTGCTCCGGCGATTCACCGGACTTGATGCCGCCCTGCGGGAACTGCCAGGAGTGTTCCCTGATCCGCTTGCCCCAGAATACTTCGTTCCTGGCATTGCACAGAACTATGCCGACGTTGGGGCGGTAACCGTCCTGGTCAATCATTTTTGAACATCGCTTTGAATTCGTTAAATTACCGCAATTTTTTCACATTTCGCCCCGCAATGAAAGCCGCGCCGCCCGGCGCGGCTTGCGGAGGAGGTGTCTCAGACCAGCAGGCGCTTTTCGCTGTGCACGTTGAGATTGCGCAAGGCATCGACGAAATCCAGGAACTCCAGCCCATATTCCGCTTCCAGCTGCTTCGCCCGTTCCTTGAGGTCCTGCCAGCGCGGGCTGCCCGGGCTGCGCTTGAACCCGAACACGATGACGTTGCTCAGGCGCGCCGTGGTCATGCACACGGCCAGGCCGTTGAAGCTGGCTTCGATGCGCTTGAGATAGACGTCAAACAGCTTGTCGCTGCTCCACAGGTTGACCACCAGCACGCCGTCATCTGTCAGCGCCGCGGCGCAGTCGTCGTAAAAGCTCTGGCTCGCCAGTTCCTCCACCAGGCTGCGGTCGTCGTAGCCATCGACCATCAGCACGTCGTATCGGGCAGAGTGGTCGCGCACGTAATCCACGCCATCGGCGATTTCCACCTGAAAGCGCGCATCCGTTTCGGGAAGGAAGAAATGGCTGCGCGCCGCCGCCAAGACCTGGGGATTGATTTCGACCACATGCGTCTGGACTGAGGGCAGCTTGTGGTACACGAATTTCGCCACGGATCCGCCACCCAGGCCGACCATCAGGATATTCGCGGGAACGGAACGAAACAGCAGAAACCCCATCATCGAGCGGGTGTAAGCCAGCTCCAGCTCATATGGTGCATTGATGCGCATCGCGCTCTGCACCGTTACCCCGCCCAAATGCAGGTAACGCACGCCATCGCGCTCGCTCACGTCCACCGTGCCCTGCTCGCACACCGCCTTATGGGTGCGCCATCTACTTAAAAATCCCATGCTAAAATGACTGACTCTTTCTCTTTTAGAACCGTCCGGATCATAACATGCGCGTATCCCAATTTTTCCTCTCCACCCTCAAGGAAGCACCGACCGAAGCCGAGCTGGTCAGCCACAAGCTGATGCTGCGCGCCGGTCTGATCAAGCGCCTGGGCAGCGGCCTTTACAGCTGGATGCCGCTGGGCCTCAAGGTGCTGCGCAAGGTGGAAAACATTGTGCGCGAGGAAATGGACCGGAGCGGCGCCATCGAGCTGCTGATGCCGGCCGTGATACCCGCCGAGCTGTGGCAGGAAACCGGGCGCTGGGACGTGTTCGGCCCGCAGATGCTGAAGATCAAGGACCGCCACGAGCGCGAGTTCTGTTTCGGCCCCACCCACGAGGAAGTCATCACCGACGTGGCACGGCGCGAGATCAAGAGCTACCGCCAGCTGCCGATCAACTTCTACCAGATCCAGACCAAGTTCCGCGACGAGATCCGCCCGCGCTTCGGCGTGATGCGCGCGCGCGAGTTCGTGATGAAGGATTCCTACTCTTTCCACGCCGACCGCGCCTCGCTGGAACAGACCTATGAAGTGATGTACCAGACCTACTCGCGCATCTTCACCCGCCTCGGGCTGAAATTCCGCGCCGTGGCAGCGGATACCGGCGCCATCGGCGGTTCCGGCTCGCACGAATTCCACGTGCTGGCCGATTCGGGCGAGGACGCCATCGCCTTCTGCCCCAATTCCGATTATGCCGCCAACGTGGAACTGGCCGAAGCGGTCTCGCCGAGTGACCCGCGCCCGGCGCCCACACAGCCTATGCAGAAGGTCGCCACACCGGGCAAGCACAGCATCGAACAGGTGTGTGAATTCCTCAAGGTGCCCGCCGAGAAAACCGTCAAGACGCTGCTGGTGGAAGGCCGCGACGGCGGCGTGGTCGCGCTGCTGCTGCGCGGCGACCATGAGCTGAACGAAGTCAAGGCGGGCAAGCTGCTCCAGCTTCCCGAGGCAGTGCGCTTTGCCAGCGACGCGCAGATCATGGCAACGACGGGATGCAGGGCCGGTTCGCTTGGCCCGGTCGGGCTGAACATCCCCGTCATCGCCGACCGTTCCGTGGCGAACATGGCCGATTTCGTGTGCGGCGCCAACGAGGATGGCTATCACCTCACCGGCGTGAATTTCGTGCGCGACCTGCCAGAGCTCAAGGAAGTGGTGGACATCCGCAACGCGGTCGATGGCGACCCCAGCCCGGACGGCAAGGGTACGCTGGAACTGTGCCGCGGCATCGAGGTCGGCCACATCTTCCAGCTCGGCAACAAGTATTCCTCGGCCATGAACGCCACTTTCCTGGACGAATCCGGCAAGGATCGCGTCATGGAAATGGGCTGCTACGGCATCGGCGTATCGCGCATCGTGGCCGCCGCTATCGAGCAGAATCACGACGCGCGCGGCATCATCTGGCCCGACGCCATCGCCCCCTTCGCGCTGGCCATCGTCCCCATCGGCATGGGCCGCAGCGAGCTGGTGAAAGACACCGTGAACAAGCTCTATGCCGACCTCAAGGCGGCCGGCATCGAAGTGCTGCTGGACGACCGCGACGAGCGCCCCGGCGTGATGTTCGCCGACATGGAACTGGTCGGCATCCCGCACCGCATCGTGGTGGGCGAGCGCGGGCTGAAGGAAGGCAACCTCGAATACCAGGGACGCAGCGACGAAAAAGCGCAGGCGATTGCCTTGAATTCGGTGCTGGAATTCGTACAATCTAAACTATGCGAAGACTGATAGCGCTAGCGCTACTCCTGCTGCTGCCGGCGGCGGCCCACGCCGGGGCGCAGCTTTATGAACCGCTGTCCGACAGCGTTCGGGCTGCGCTTTACAAATCCGTCAGCGACAGCGCCCCGCGCCGCCCGTCCTTTTCCTCGCCGGTGGAAGAGGCGAACTGGCTGGCCGACATGTCGCGCCGCATGGAAAAACGCATACCTGACCGCACCACTCGCCTGGATTTTCTCAGAACAGTGCATTACGAAGCGTCACGCGCCGGGCTCGACCCCCAGCTGGTACTCGGCCTGATCCAGGTCGAAAGCGGCTTCAAGAAATACTCCGTTTCCAGCGCCGGTGCGCGCGGCTACATGCAGGTGATGCCGTTCTGGGTCAAGCTCATCGGAGCCAGCGACAACAACCTGTTCCACATCCGTACCAACCTGCGCTATGGCTGCACCATCCTGCGCCACTACCTGGACATCGAGCGCGGCGACCTGTATCGCGCGCTGGGCCGCTACAACGGCAGTCTCGGCCGCCCTGAATACCCCACGCTGGTGGTCGGGGCATGGCGCAACGGCTGGTCCTACCCGGACCGGTCGAGAAGCGCTTCCAGCCGGAGTACTCTACCAGCGTCCTGAGCAAGGAACCTGAGCATGCAGAAATTTCATCTGGCGTGGGACGAAAGTCGCCACACATTGGGCATCGCCTCCATCGACGGCCAGCACCGAGAGCTGATCGACATGGTCAACGCGCTGGTCGAAGCCGTGGAACAAGACTGCGACTGCGAGCGAGCAAGGCTGCAGATGGAACACCTCATCCGCTTCACGCAAGGCCACTTCGCCCACGAAGAAGAAATGATGCACCGCTACGACTTTCCCGAGCGGGAAAAACACGCGCTCGAGCACAAGGAAGTCCTGCGTCAGGCCATCACCATGCTGGACAACTTCAAGGCTGACGACATCAACCGCGCCATGCTGGTCACCGCTTTTCTTACCGACTGCGCGGAAAACCATATCCTGAACGAAGACCGGGAACTCACCGTGTTCCTGCAGGGAAAAGGCCTGAGCTGAATCCCATCTGATTGCCGTCTGTCACATCAAGGCAATAAAGGCCTGCTACAGTCATCACCGGAATCCGGCCGTTTCTATCCCGAAACGACACATCGCGCGCGTTCGCACATCAGGCATTGAGCGCGGCAACGAGATTCCAACCCGGGTAACTTTGCGGTTTCCCGGAAAACTAGCGACCTATCATGAAAAACTCCGTGAACAACGCTAAACCGGTCCAGCCCGAAACCCGCGGCAAGTCTTCCCCGTGCATTCACTCCGAACCGATTCGAAGCTTGTACGACATCATCGAACGCCAGAACCTGACGGTTCTTTTTCAGCCCATCATCGATTTCTCGAACAGCCGCATTATCGGTTTCGAGGGCCTGATTCGCGGCCCGTCCGACAGCCTGCTGCATTCGCCGACCAGGCTGTTCGGGCTGGCGCGTCAATCGGGCATCGGCCACGAGCTCGAGAATCTTTGCTGCAAGCTGGTGGCGGAGCGTTTTGTCGAGCTGCAATTGCAAGGGCTTCTGTTCCTCAATCGCAGCTCCGACGTGCTGGCCATGCACGAACTGCACAACAACGACACCATCGGGATCATTCGGCGCGCCGGGCTTGATGCGGCCCGCACCGTGATCGAATTGACGGAGAACAAACCGGTTTGCGAATTCAACCCGGATTTGCTGCTGGAAGTCATTACCCACTATTCCGCGCTCGGGTTCCAGGTGGCCATCGACGACCAGGGCGACTGTTTTTCGACGCTGGATAATTGGTCTGAGGTCAAGCCATCCTTCGTAAAAATCGACCGCCATTTTATCCAGAATATCGACAAGGACCAGGCCAAGGCCCAATTTGTAAAGTCCATGCTGGAAAAATCCGGAAAAGCCGGCTGCCAGGTGATCGCCGAAGGTGTTGAAACCCATGCCCAGCTTCTCATGGTGCACGAGTTGGGCATTCCATTTGGTCAGGGTTACCACATCACCCGCCCCACGAACAAACCCTCATCGGTGATCCCTGCCGGGGTAGTCAAGGCGCTGTCGCCCCTTACAGCCAAGGGCTCCGCGTCGGGCAACCCGCACGCCGGCCTGGTCGAACGCAGGCTGATGATGAAAGTCCCCTGCTTTTTGTCGGACACCCTCAACGATGAAGTGTTTAATGTCTTCGAATCCAACCCGCAGATTGATGAAGCGGCGATCATACAAGAAGACGGCGCGCCGATCGGCATGATCAGCCGCAGCGTGCTGATCGACCGCTTTGCCAGGCCCTACCGCCGCGAATTGTATGGCAAGAAACCCTGCGTTACCTTCATGGACCCCGACCCGCTGATCGTGGACGTGAGCATCAGCATACAAGACTTGAGCCACCTGGTTGCGGGCGACCGGCGCTACTTGACCCATGGATTTATTTTTACCGAAAACGGCAAGTATGTCGGCATCGGCACCGGACACGACCTGATCCGCGAAATAACCGACCTGCAAATCCAGGCCGCGCGCTATGCCAACCCCCTCACCGGACTGCCCGGCAACACGCCGATCAACGAACACATCGACAGACTACTGGAACAAAAGATTTCATTTGTCGCCTGCTATTGCGACCTGGATCACTTCAAGCCGTTCAACGACGTTTACGGCTTCAGCAAGGGCGACGCCATGATCCAGATGACCGCGAAGATACTCGCCGAAACCTGCGATCCGGAAGTGGATTTTCTCGGCCACATCGGCGGCGACGACTTTATCGCCCTGTTTTGCAGTCCGGACTGGGAAACGCGCTGCCGCAGCGGGCTGGAAAAATTCGGCGCAGCCGTCATCCCGTTTTTCAGCGTCAGCGATAGCGAACGCGGCGGATACGTGACGGAAAACCGGCGTGGCGAAAAGGAATTCAACGCCCTCACCTCGCTCTCCATCGGTGCCGTCAATGTCTTGCCGGGGATGTTCGGCTCCCACATGGAAGTGTCCACCGTGGCAGCGGATGCCAAGAAAATGGCCAAGAAAATCCCCGGCAACAGCCTCCACATCAACCTGCGCAGCTACCCGGAATAACGGGATTACGGCAATCCAGACTAAGGTGTTTTCCGTATAGCCGCCGCTTATCTGGCACTGTACATTAGCACTGGCTCCCCATCGCGCACAGGGGGAAGACGCGGCGTTCCGCCACACCTTGCCGGCGGATGCATCATGCGCCAGCGTATCGAAGGAGGACGGACCCCATGAACACCCAGCACACGGTCGACATCCTGTTGGTGGAAGACAATCCGTCAGACGCGGAGCTGGCTTTGCGCTCCCTGAAAAAGCACAACCTGGCCAACAGGATAGAGTGGGTGAAGGATGGCGCGGCAGCCCTCGATTTTCTTTTTGGCCGGGGCGAGTTCGCCAATCAGCAAAACTCGCCGCTGCCACGCGTGGTGTTGCTGGATCTGGGACTGCCCAAGGTGAACGGTCTTGAGGTACTGAAGGCGCTGCGCGGCGATCCGCGCACATCTGCCTTGCCCGTTGTGGTACTGACCTCATCCAAGGAGGAAAAGGACATGGTCGCCGCCTATCGACTGGGCGTGAACAGCTTCGTCTCCAAACCGGTGGCTTTCGATGAATTCGCCAAGACAGTTGCCGACATGGGGTTCTACTGGCTGCTGGTGAACAAGCTTCCGCCAGCTAGTTAGCTTGCAACCCGATCACTGGAATTAGCGTATTCGCGCCCTAGTGCGCCAAACAGCTGCCTTGCGATTCTCCCTGGAGCGCAAGATTTTCCAGTTCCTGCATCACCTGGGTGCTGGCAGCCTCCATTTTTGCAGCGGATTCCAGGGCGCCGGTCAGGTCTTCGTCGAAGTACTTCTCCACCGCCGCCCTGCCGTGGACGTGCACGGCATTATGCGGCTGCTCGATACCCTTGTAAGCGGGCAACTGGGAGAAGCAAGAGCGGCCATCGCCCTCGTAATACCATTTCCCGAGACGGCAGGCGGTGTGGCTGGAAAACTCCCCGGCGGCTTTCTGGGACGTGCCCATGAAGACCCGGTAAATCTCCATCTTGAAAATCAGGTGATCCAGCTTGGCCACTTCCACGAAAGTGCGCAATGCAGTGCCACGAATCGTGGCGCGCGCCTGGACGGAGAGGTCCAGCAGGCTTTGCATGCTTGATTTGGCATATTGCGCATCCCGATCATAGGCTGCCGCCTGCTCGGGCGTGATTTCGATACTTTCTTTGGCGTTGGCGGTTTCCGTCTGGATGGTGCTGACCAGGGAGGCGATCTCGCTGGTGGCGCTGCCGGTGCGTTCGGCCAGCTTGCGCACCTCGTCCGCCACCACGGCGAATCCCCGTCCCTGCTCGCCGGCCCGTGCCGCCTCGATGGCTGCGTTCAAGGCGAGAAGGTTGGTCTGGTCGGAAATCTCCTTGATGAGGTAGCCGATACCACCGATCTGGCTGGCACGGCTATTCAGCGTGTCGACGATTGCGGCAACCTGGCGGGTTTTTTCCGACATGTCGAACACGTTGGCGGATATTTTCTGCACTGACGACATGTTATCCGTGGTGGCCTGGGATGCGGTGTCCGCCGTTTCCGCCTCGGCTTTCATGGAGGCAGCCAGGTGGCCCATGGTTCTCTGGGATTCCAGCATGGACTGGCTGAACAACTGCAACTGACCGCACAAACCCCGCTGAAAAGCCGTCTTCTGGTATTCCCGCTCCAGCGCCAGTTGAAGGGCGGCATATTTTGTTTCCCAGTCCTGGCTCTGCTGTTGCTTCTCGCTTTCCAGTTCAGCGGCCCGCCTCTGTGCAGCCGCGAGCTCCTGCTTTAACCTCGATGCCCCGAACATGTGGTTCCCCCGTGGTAATGATTGTTTTTGGCTGTTGTAGTTGAGCGGTCCTGCGTTTGTCGTTATTTAGGGCGTGTTAGCATTGATTTCACGCCCTAGGCCTGGCCAGGTTCCCGAGCCGCTGGAAAAGCGGGCATGGCAATATTACTCCGCAACAGCGCAGTCAGGGTGTCAGCCGAAACGGGACGGCTGAAGAAATAACCCTGGGCTTCGCAGCACTGGTGTTCGCGCAGGAATGCAAGCTGTTCCTCGTTTTCGACGCCCTCGGC
>JBDKRR010000293.1:0-33686 GCA_039683315.1 Sulfuricella sp. | reverse complement strand
GTCGCTTCAGCTGGCCCAGAACGACAGCCTGGCGCAGACGCGCGAGGCCTTGCTCAAGCAGCTTGCGGAACTGAACGTGCAGCTTCAGAGCAAGCAGGATGCCATGCGTGCCGAAGTGATCGCCAAGACCATGCAAACCCTGGTGGAGCAGGGCAGGGCGGATCAGGAGCTGATCCAGTCCACCATGAAGAACAGCACGCAGCAGCTCGTCGCCACGATCGAGGGGCTGAGCAAGGCCGTGGACGGCCGGTTGGAGCAGATCAGTGGGAAGGTGACGGAGCGCCTGGACGAGGGCTTCAAGAAAACCAATGATACTTTCGTTAATGTCATGGCGCGGCTGGCGACTATCGACGAGGCGCAGAAGAAAATTGACGGTCTCACCACCAACGTGGTCAGCCTGCAGGAACTGCTGGGCGATAAGCGCTCGCGCGGCGCCTTCGGCGAGGTGCAGCTGGAAAACCTGATCCGCAATATTCTGCCGCCCACCATGTACGCCATGCAATACACGCTGTCCAACGGCAGCCGTGTGGATTGCGCCTTATTCCTGCCCGAGCCCACCGGCACTGTGGGTGTGGATTCCAAGTTCCCGCTCGAGAATTACCACAGGATGTTTACGCCGGGTACCAGCGAACTGGAGCGCGCCGTGGCGCAGAAACAGTTCAAGGCGGACGTGCGGAAGCATGTGGACGACATCGCGAGCAAATACATCATCGCCAACGAGACTTCCGACGGCGCGGTGATGTTCATTCCGGCCGAGGCGGTGTTTGCCGAAATTCATGCCTATCACCCGGAAGTGGTGGATTACGCCATGGGCAAACGGGTGTGGATCGTCTCGCCGACGACCATGATGGCGGTGTTGAATACCGCGCGCGCGGTGATGAAGGACGTGGAAACCCGCAAGCAGGTGCACATCATCAAGGACGCCTTGAACAAGCTGGGCAAGGAGTTCGAGCGCTTTGACACGCGCATGAAGAAGCTGGCCGACCATATCCGCCTGGCGCACGATGACGCGTTGGAGGTGCATACCACCAGCAAGAAGATCAGCGACCGCTTCCGCAAGATCGAGGCAGTGGAGCTGGAACATCCCCAGCCGGATGTGCTGGATGTGCTCGAAGGCGAGGAGGCTTAAACGCTGAAGGGGTGGTATTCGTAGCCCAGGTCGGCTGCCACGCTCGAGTGGGTTACCTGGCCCAGATGCAGATTGAGCCCATTCAGGAGACCGGCATCCTGGCGCAAGGCTCCCCGGTAACCGAGGTTTGCCAGTTTCAGCGTGTAGGGCAGGGTGGCGTGGGTGAGCGCCTGGGTCGAGGTGCGGGCGCAGGCGGCCGGCATGTTGGTAACGCAATAGTGCACCACGCCGGCCTCGACATAGGTGGGCCGGGAATGCGTGGTCGGACGCGACGTTGCGGCGCAGCCACCCTGGTCGATGGCCACATCCACCAGCACCGACCCGGGACGCATTGAGCCTACCAGTTCACGGCTGATGAGCTTGGGCGCACGTTTGCCGGGTATCAGCACCGATCCCACCACCAGATCGGCGTCAGAGACCAGCGCCTCGATGGCGCTGGCTTGCGAATAATGAGTCTTGAGGCGGCCGCCGAACACGTCGTCCAGATAGCGCAGTCGGTTCAGGTTCAAATCCACAATCGTAATATCCGCCCCCATTCCGATGGCCATCTTGGCCGCTTCGGTGCCAACCGTGCCGGCCCCGAGGATGACCACCTTTCCCGGCGCAACGCCCGGTACGCCGCCCAGCAGCACGCCGCTGCCACCATGATTCATCTGCAGGGAACTCGCGCCGGCCTGGAGCGCAATCCTCCCCGCGACTTCTGACATCGGCGTGAGCAAAGGGAGGCGGCCCTGGGCGTCGGTGACGGTTTCGTAGGCGATACCGATGATCTTGGATTGCAGCAGTTGTTTTGTCAGCGCGGCGTCGGCCGCTAGGTGCAGGTAGGTGAAGAGGATCTGTCCTTCATGCAGCAGCGGGACTTCTGCCGTTTGTGGCTCCTTGACCTTGACGACCATGGCGCAGGCGTAGGCTTCTGCTGCTGTCGCGACTATGCGCGCCCCGGCTGAGGTGTATAGCGCATCGCCGAAGCCGATTGCCATGCCCGCCTGGGTCTGTACGTACACTTCATGGCCGGCGCCGACCAGTGCGCGCACCCCGGCTGGAGTCAGTCCGACGCGAAATTCATGATCCTTTGTTTCCTTGGGGACGCCTATAAGCATGGTCAGATTTCCTCGCACGCTTCCCGGATCAGTGCCGGGCCTCGATATATGAAGCCGCTGTAAAACTGCACCAGGCTAGCGCCCGCAATGATTTTTTCCTTGGCATCCAGTCCGTTCATGATCCCGCCTACCCCGATGATGGGAATTTGCTTGCCAAGCGCCAGGCTCAGTTGCTTCACCACGCTGGTGGATTTCGCGCGCACTGGCGCGCCGCTCAAGCCGCCGGCTTCCTCACTATTCGGCAGGCCGCTCACGCCTTCGCGCGACAGCGTGGTGTTGGTGGCAATCACCGCTTCTATCTGGTATTTCAGCAGCAGATCGGCGATCTGGATGATTTCTTCCGTGCTCAGGTCGGGCGCGATCTTCAGTGCCAGGGGCACGTGCTTGCCGTGTGTCTGCGCGAGTTTTGCCTGCTCGCTTTTCAGAGCGTCGAGCAGAGCTTCGAGTTCGCTCGATTGCTGGAGCTGGCGCAAGTTCTTGGTGTTGGGCGAAGAGATGTTGATTGCGACGTAGCTGGCGTGGGCATAAACCTTGCGCAGGCAGGTTAGGTAGTCGTCGGCAGCTTTTTCGATCGGCGTGTCGAAATTCTTGCCGATGTTGATGCCGAGAATGCCGCGATATTTTGCTTTTCCGACGTTTTCGACCAGCTTGTCCACACCGTCGTTGTTGAATCCCATGCGGTTGATGATGGCGTTGGCCGGCGGGATGCGGAACAGGCGCGGTTTGGGGTTGCCGGGCTGCGGACGTGGCGTGACGGTGCCGATTTCGAGGAAGCCGAAGCCCAGTGCGGCAAGGGCGTCGATGTATGCGCCATTCTTGTCCAGTCCCGCCGCCAGACCGACCGGGTTGGGGAACTCCAGGCCCATCACCGTGCGCGGCTTGGGCGGGACTCGCTCGGCGAGGAGGCTGAGCAGACCGAGGCGCTGCGCGGTTTTCATGCCTTCCATGCCGAGATGGTGGGCGGATTCGGCGTCCATTTTGAAAAATATGGAGCGTAGCAGTGAATAGAGCATGAGCGATTTTTCTTAGAATTGAAGTTGGTTGAGCCATGCACCGACGGCTATGACCAGCTCGGCGTTGTGCGCATGGAAATAGTGGTCGGCACCATCGACGACGACTTGGCGTGACTGTGGGTTGCCGGCTTTGCGCATGGCTTCCAGGCGCTCCGGCGCCATTTTCAATACCTGTGGAAATTCGGCGCTGCCATAGATATCCAGTACCGGTACGTGCATGCTGGCGAGAGGGAAGGTTTCTTTCATCGGTTGCTGGTAATCGGTGGCGCCCATACCGATGCCTATATATGCGTTGATATCCCTGTCGCCCTGCCGGGCGATCCAGTGCATGGCCATATGAGCCCCGCAACTGTGGGCGATGAGTACGATGTGTTTGACGCCCGTGTCGCGCAGGTAGCGGATGGCGGCTGCGATGCGCGGGCTGGCTTCGGGGAATAGCGGTACATAGTCGTTGTACTTGGCTTCCTTGCCCAGCACCGGCATCTGCAGCGACAAGGTGTGCCATCCGCTCCCGGGCAGCGACGTGCGCAGGGGGGATACCACATCTGCCCAGTCGGGGTGCATGCCGCGTCCGTGCAGGATGATAGCCGCTCCGCGTGGATGGCGCTGGGCGGTTGGGGTATAGATGGCAAGGAAGCGGTTTTTCTCCGCATCAAGCCATACCGGCTCACCCTCGACGATCATATCCACGATTTCGTCAGCCAGCCGCTTTTCGCGTGCCAGATCGGAAGCCATTGCCGGCAATACCGAAAAGGCCAGGCACAGAGCGAGGAGGATTTTGATCATTCGCCAAGTATGGGGAAGGGGAGCGGTATTGACAAGATTAGAGCGTTCGAACCGATGTGGTGCGTCAATGTCGTGATGTGCACCCATATGGTGCCATTACTTGTTAGAGTCATCCATGTGTAATGTAAAGTTATATATAAAACAATGCATAGAAAATATGGAATAAATATTGCTTGATGGCGCCGGAACATTTTTTGGAGAAAAGAGATATGGAAGACCTGAAGATAGGCGGTGACGTCCTGTTCATTCTGCTGGGGGCGATCATGGTGCTGGCCATGCATGCCGGATTCGCCTTTCTTGAACTAGGTACGGTGCGCAAGAAAAACCAGGTGAACGCGCTGGTGAAAATCCTCAGCGATTTCGCCATTTCCACCATCGCTTATTTTTTCATCGGCTACGGTATTGCCTATGGCATTCATTTCACCGATGGTGCCGACGTCCTGATCCAGCGGGGTGGCTATGAACTGGTCAAGTTTTTCTTCCTGCTGACTTTTGCCGCAGCAATCCCGGCCATCATTTCCGGCGGCATCGCGGAGCGCGCCAGGTTCAACCCGCAACTGGCGGCCACTTTCATCCTGGTCGGATTCGTCTACCCGTTCTTCGAGGGCATTGCCTGGAACCATCATTACGGCGTCCAAGAGTGGCTGAAGGCTGCGTTCGGCGCCGAGTTCCACGATTTCGCCGGCTCCGTGGTGGTGCATGCCATGGGCGGCTGGATTGCGCTGCCCGCCGTGTTGCTGCTCGGCGCGCGGCGTGGACGGTATAACAAGGACGGCATGATGGCGGCGCATCCACCTTCCAATATCCCCTTTCTGGCGCTGGGGGCGTGGATTCTGACGGTTGGATGGTTCGGCTTCAATGTCATGTCGGCGCAGACGCTTTCCGCCATTAGCGGACTGGTTGCGGTGAACTCGCTCATGGCGATGGTGGGCGGCACCATCGCTGCGCTAGTGGTCGGCAAGAACGACCCCGGCTTCGTGCACAACGGACCGCTGGCCGGTTTGGTGGCGGTATGTGCGGGTTCCGACCTGATGCATCCCATCGGTGCCCTGATTACTGGCGCGGTGGCGGGTGGCATGTTCGTATACATGTTCATGCAGACGCAGAATAAGTGGAAAATCGATGATGTGCTGGGCGTGTGGCCGCTGCATGGTCTGTGCGGCGCCTGGGGCGGCATCGCCGCAGGTATTTTCGGTCTCAAGGCTTTGGGCGGTGTTGGCGGCGTGAGTTTTGCCGCGCAACTGATCGGCACCGTGCTGGGAATCGCGATCGCGCTTGCCGGCGGCTTTATCGTATATGGGCTGATCAGAAAGTTGGTCGGTATCCGCCTCGATCCTGAAGATGAATTTAATGGCGCCGACCTGTCGATTCACAAAATTTCGGCTACCCCGGAAGGGGAGGTTTAATCTGGATTTGGATATCCGCTATAATTCCGCCTTCGGATAGAACGGATTTCCCATGAAAAATTATCAAGCCCCAAAAAACTTACTCCAGGATCGCGTTATTCTTGTCACCGGCGCGGGTCAGGGCATCGGCCGCACCGGCGCGCTGGCTTTCGCTGCCCATGGCGCGACGGTGATCCTGCACGGTCGCAATGTGGCAAAGCTTGAAGCGGTGTACGACGAAATAGAGGCGGCGGGTGGCCCCCAGGCGGCAATCTTCCCCCTCGATCTGTTCAGCGCGGAGGAAAAAGACTATGAGTCGTTTGCCGGTGGCATACGTCGCCAGTTGGGGCGTCTGGACGGTATTTTGCACAATGCCGCGCATCTCGACACCTTGCACACTTTGGAAACGCACTCGCTGGAGCAATGGCAGGCTTCGATTAAGGTGAACCTGCTGGCACCTTTTGCGCTGACCCGTGCTTGTCTGCCTCTCCTCAAGGCGGCGCCGGACGCTTCCGTGCTCATGACTTCGGAAACGCATGGACACACGCCTGCCGCGTTTTGGGGCAGCTTTGCCGTGTCCATGGCAGGCGTGGAAACGATGGTGAAAATGTGGGCGCAAGAACTGGAGCTTTATCCTAATCTACGCCTCAATGCGATTGTTCCAGGGCCGGTGCAGTCACCGCAGCGCAGCAAGACCCACCCCGGCGAGGTAAAGGAATCATTGCCTGAACCTGAAAGTCTCATGCCGCAGTATCTCTATCTGATGGGGGGCGACAGCCGGGGTGTGTCTGGCCAGATCGTCACCTGCTGATACCTGCTTACTGCTTCAAAAAGAACTCGAGTTTTTCTCCACCCACTTCGATCTCGTCACCCTCTTGCAGGGTGTACGATTCTTCACTGATCGGGTGCCCGTTTACCAGCGGGTGCTTTCTGCCTTCTACGTGGGTAATGGTGTAACCGCGTGGGCGGCGGTTGATCACGGCGACTTGCACTCCGCTTTTGCCGAAGGTCGCCAGCGGGCGGTTCAACTCAAGGGTCTGGCCGGAATGGGGGCCCTCCAGGCCTTTGACGCCCCCAAGCGGGAAGGTCGCATTCGCCGCTCGGGCCACGGAAACCGCCGTGTCCACCTGCTCGGCTACCTTTGTTTCGGTGTCGCCATGACCTTTGCCTTGTCTGCGGAGGGGTACCATCATCATGGTGCGGTCGAAATCCACCCCAACCTGGGCTTTCTGGTTCATGTACCTGATCTGGTAACGCCCGATTTCAATCACGTCATTGTTTTGCAGGATGTGCTTCTTGATGACATTTCCATTGACCAGCGTTCCATTGGTGCTGCCCAGGTCTTCCAGAATCTGATCGTGGCCGACAGTCAGGATTACGGCGTGTTCCTTGCTGACTGACGAGTCGTCGATCTGCATGTCGTTGTGGGGTTTGCGGCCAATACTGAAGCGGCCCTGTTCGAGGAAGTGATAGCCGAGTACGTCGCCATCCAGACTTAAAACCAGCTTTGCCATTGAGCCTACCCCTTACTTTAACCAGCCGAACAGACGATCCATCAACCCTTTGCTGGGTTCGACGGCCGGGAACGGCGCCATTATCTTAATCAAAACCACAGAAATGTTGTCATGGCCGCCATTGTCGTTCGCCATCATGACCAGTTGTCGTGCAGTGAGGGGCAGGTTGACCTGTAGTGCGGTGAGTGCAAGCTCGATATCGGCATCGTCCACCATGTCGTTCAAGCCATCCGAACAAAGCAGGTAAAGGTCGCCTGTTTCGACCGCCTGCTGCTGTGTTTCGTACTCGACTTCCGGTTCGACGCCGAGGGCTCGAGTCACCAGGTTGCGGTTGTGGGAAGTTTTTGCATCGTCGGAAGAAATCAGGCCTTGTACCACTTGTTCGTGGAGGATGGAGTGGTCTTGTGTCAGTGCAGTCAGTTTGCCGTGGCGCAGACGATAGAGGCGCGCGTCACCGACATGGGTGAAATAAATATGATTGTCGTGGAACAGGGTGGTCACTAGTGTGGTGCCCATGCCGTGGTACTGAGGATTCGCCTGAGCTGCCTGGTATATGGCTTGGTTGGCTTTCTCAGTGGCGTCGTGCAATATCAGTGCGGGGGAATCCGGATCGCTTGTCCGCAGCCGGCGTTTGAGCTCCTCCAGCACGATCGAGGCCGCCATGCCGCTGGCGACGTCGCCTGCCTTGTAGCCGCCCATCCCGTCTGCCACCAGGGCCAGTCCCAGATCCAGCTCGGTGGCGATGGCATCCTCGTTAAACGAACGAACCATGCCGGCATCGGTGGTGGTCGCCACTTCAAGAGCGCTTCGTACGGTCATTCCCTCGGTCCTTATGTTTTTATTTTATTAATTGCATGGCAAATCATGAGCGTGTCATTTTCGCATCCCGCTCTATTACGAGGCAAGGCTGTTTTGACAGGTAGACGGTAAAATATTCCTTAAATAAGCCTCCAGCTTTTATAATCGCATCCCATGCCTAACAAAAAAATAGGTCGTTACGAAATCCTGTCTACGCTTGGCCAAGGGGCCATGGGGGTGGTCTATCGTGCTACCGATCCGCTGCTCGAAAGAACCGTGGCGATCAAGACCATCAGCCTGGAGTTGTCCAAGGACGAGTTCGAAGAGTTCGAACAGCGTTTCTATCGCGAAGCAAAATCGGCTGGTCGACTCAATCACCCCAATATCGTCACCATTCATGACGTCGGCAACAACGACGATATCGCCTATATGGCGATGGAGTTTCTGGAGGGGGAGGAGTTGCGGGAAATCCTTGATGCCGGAAAGCTTCTTAGCCCTGGCCGCATCGCCGAGATTGCCACTCAGGTTGCAGACGGCTTGGCGTTTGCGCACGAAAATGGTGTGGTGCATCGCGACATCAAGCCGTCCAACATCATGATTCTGAAAAACGGTGTGGTGAAAATTACCGATTTCGGTATCGCGCTGGTTCCTTCGTCATCCCGTACCATGGCCGGAATGGTCCTGGGTTCACCTAAATACATGTCTCCCGAGCAGGTCGTGGGCCAGGATGTGGATGGGCGCTCAGACATCTTTTCCCTTGGTGTCGTGCTGTATGAAATGCTGACGGGAAAGCCGCCCTTCAGCGGCGATAATATCAGCGCCATCATGTTCCGTATCCTCAACGAGATGCCGGCAGCGCCGGGAACGCTGAGGCCCGATCTGCCCGAGGCTTTCAACTATATTGTTGCCAAGGCGCTGGCAAAGCATCCGGATGAGCGTTATCAGAGCGCCGGTGAGATGGCGGATGATTTGCGCAGCTACCTGGAATTACAGGTGCCGGCGAATTTCAACATGCTTGCGCATGGCAAACCGCGAACCCTGGAGCGCAGATCCAGACCGCGTCAAACTGACGACCAAACCGTGCTGATGGCGGCCGGCACGCTTAGGCATTCCGCGACAACTGATCACCGTCAGCGAAACAAAGCGCTGCTGGCGGGCGGCGTGGTGGTGATGTTGTTGGCCTGGCTCTGGTTCTTTAATTGGACCTCTCCCGTGCAACCGGAGGCGCAACCCGTAACTTCCAATGCCATTGCCTTGCCCGCAGGTCCCGCCCCCGCCGCACAGATCGCGCCTCGCTTTGAGGCAACGCTGACCTTTTCCATAACGCCGTGGGGCGAGGTTTATGTGGATGGTAAAAACATGGGGGTTACTCCGCCCCTGAATGAATTGAAAGTCGAGGCCGGGAAGCATACGGTCGAAATCCGCAATGCCGGGTTTACGCCTTATATCGAGACGTTTGAGCTCCGGATCGGCGCAACCCGAAAAATCAAACACATATTCAAATAAGTGAAAACGATGTCTGAATCAATTTACCCCGGTTTTTTATGTCTAAGCTTGCTGCTGACGATTACGGGCTGTGCTTCTCTGACCGCACCCAAACCCACGCACAAGATCGAGGAAGCCCCTGTTGCCCGGAAAGTCGAAAAAACTGAAGAGCCCAGCGCGAAGAAACCTGAATTGCCGGTAGTGAAGAAAGCCGAAGAGGACCTGAGCCTCGGCATCCGTAATTACGAGGAAGGCAATTACAAAATTGCCGCAGGTAATTTCCAGAATGCTCTGGATGGGGGCCTTGCGTCTATCAGCAATCAAATCACCGCGCACAAATATCTGGCATTCATCTACTGTGTTTCGCGCGAGAGATTGGCGTGCCGTGGCGAATTCAAGCAGGTTCTCAAGCTCAATCCGAAATTTGACCTGACCCCCGCCGAGGCGGGTCATCCCCTATGGGGGCCGGTGTTCCTCGAGGTGAAAGCGGAAGATAGAAGAAAGAAGCGCGACAGAAAGTAAGTTTTAGATACCACTGCTGCGGAATTGATCGTGGCATGACTTGCAGCTCTTTTGCACTTCATTCACCGCTGGCCGGATGGTTTCCAGATTACCGCTCTCCGCGGCTTGGGCGAGCAGGTTCGCCGCGGATTGCAGCTTTTCCTGTGCCTGTTTGAATTCGGCCGGTTTCTGCCAGACCTCGGGTTTGGCCCGGGTCGGCGGGTAGTCGCTGTCGGGAGTGAAGTAGATCCATGGCTGCGTTGCGAGTTGTTTTAATTCCTGCGCGTTGGCGAGGAACTCCTGCCGGTCGTACTCTTTGCGGTCACGGGCAACCATGCCCATTGGCTCCAGCGTACGGACCATCTGTTTGAAAACGGCCTTGCGCTTGGTGACAGGCTGGCCGGGGTGAGTGTCTTTGGGCGTCTCGTTGCAGGCAGTTAGCGCGAATGCGGCAGCAATGGCTAGTAGAGATGATGATAATAATCTGGGCATGGATTTTTGACTCTCAGGAAGATGTCCGGAACTCGAAAAAGTATTTGTCGTTTCAAGCAGCAAAGGGAATGAGGCCGAATTATAAGGATTTCGTCCTTACGACAACCTTACTGCAGTCTATTTCAGGGTGAATTCCAGTTGGATGCCGGCGATGTCGATGACATCCCGGTGTTGCAGGCGGTAGGGCAGTGCCTTGATCTCGCTGCCGTTTACCTGCGGCAATTCCTCGCCCTCGACGATGCCGAGATAGTACAGACCGTCGCGCAAAGAGATGGCAACGACCTGAACGCCAGGTTTGCCCAGGGTGGTGACAGGCTTCGATAGTGCCAGCATCTGGCCTGAGCCGGGGCCGGAAAGGATCCGGATGACGCCCTGGGTGCCGTCGCCCGGCGCAATCTCGTCAGCTCCAGTGTTGCCGGTGTCATGGAGAGGTTCGCCAGGTGTGGAGGGGGCCAGTTGGGTCAGTTCCGGCATGACCGTAACGGCATCCAGGAGGGCAGTCGGATGCTCGGTGCGAGGGGCGATCTGGCTCTTCGGTGTGGCGGAAATGGTTTTGCCCGGCGCGCTTTGGGCGGTCGGTTCGCAGATGAAGGTGAATCGGTAAGTGGCGATCTTGATTTCGTCGCCGTCCTGAAGCACGCATTTGTGCACAGTGGCCTGATTGACCTGGGTGCCGTTGGTGCTGTGCAGGTCTTCCAGAAAGGAGTCGCTGCCGAGCGTGATGATGACTGCGTGGTTGCCGCTGACCGCCGAGCCATCCAGGTGGATGTCGTTATGCGCCTTGCGCCCGATGGTAATGCGCTCGCGATCGAGAGCGATTTCCCGGTCGACGCCGTTTGTTCCATGTAAAACCAGTTTAGACATGCTCTGCGTCTGTCCTTACAAAACCCGAGCCACAACGGCGGAAATATTATCGAAACCGCCGTTTTCATTTGCTTTATGTACCAGCAGCCGTGCCACCTCATGCGCGTCGTCGCGATTGGCATCCAGGATGGCCGCCATTTCGTCGTATGTGAGCATATCGTAACATCCGTCCGAACAGAGCAGAAAGATATCCCCGGACTGACTGGCTACTTCACGCATATCGACTTCCACCACCGGGTCGACGCCCAGCGCACGCGTCAATATGCCGCGATGCTCGGAATAGGGCGCTTCCTCGCGTGTGATCTCGCCGTTATCGATCTGCTGCTGGATGACGGTATGATCCACCGTCAGCAGCGATAACGTCTGGTTGCGCCACAAGAAAATGCGCGAATCGCCGATGTGCGCAAGCGTCACGCGGTTCTCGTGGAAATAGGCTGCCAGCAGCGTGGTTCCCATGCCCTGGTGCTCGGGCTGTTGTTGCGCGGCTTCATAAACGGTTTGGTTGGCCTGACTCACGGCAGCATAGAGCTTCAAAACCGGGTCGCTGATGTTTTTGGTCCATTCCGCTTCGCGCCAGTGGGGGGCGAGCGGTTGGCGAAATGCTTCGAGAACGGTGCTTGCGGCAAGATTGCTGGCAACTTCTCCGCCTTCATAGCCGCCCATGCCGTCCGCCAGAAGGGCCAGGCCCAGTGTCTCGTCCCAGGCGATCGCGTCTTCGTTGCCCTGCCTGACGCGGCCGATGTCGCTGGAGCCTGCAAATTTCCATCGCGGTGGGGTTGTCGCCATGCGTTAGCTCCTGGAGTAGGAAACGGCCTGTTCCAGCCGATCCACAGCGGTGATTTCCATGCCCGGTATGCCCTGCTTGGGCATGTTCCCCTTGGGGATCACGGCGTGGGTGAAACCCAGCTTGGCCGCCTCCCGCAGGCGTTCCTGGCCGCGTTGCACCGGCCGGATTTCGCCGGCCAGGCCGATTTCGCCGAAGACCACGAGTTTGGCTGGGAGCGGCCGATTTTTGAGCGACGAGACGATGGCCAGCAGCACCGCCAGATCCGCTGCGGGTTCGGTGATTTTAACTCCGCCCACGGCGTTGACGAATACGTCCTGGTCGAAACAGGCGATCCCCGCGTGGCGGTGCAATACCGCCAGCAGCATGGCGAGGCGGTTCTGTTCGAGGCCGACCGACAGGCGGCGCGGGTTGGGTGCGTGGGCCTCGTCCACCAACGCCTGGATTTCCACCAGCAAGGGCCGCGTCCCTTCCTGCGTGACCATGACGCAGGAGCCCGCCACTTCCTGCACGTGATGCGAGAGGAACAGCGCCGAAGGGTTGCTCACCTCGCGCAAGCCTTTCTCGGTCATGGCGAACACGCCGAGTTCGTTGACAGCACCGAAGCGGTTCTTGAAGGCGCGCACCAGGCGGAAACTGGAGTTGCTGTCACCCTCGAAGTAGAGCACCGTATCCACGATGTGTTCCAGCACGCGCGGTCCGGCCAGCGCGCCTTCCTTGGTGACGTGGCCGACCAGGATCACCGCTGTGCCGGACTGCTTGGCGAAGCGCGTCAACTGGGCAGCGCATTCGCGCACCTGGGCTACGCTGCCGGGGGCGGATTGCAGCGCTTCGGAGTAGACCGTCTGAATCGAGTCGATGACCGCCATTTCGGGTTTCTGCGCCGTCAGCGTGGCGATGATCTTTTCCAGATTGATCTCGGCCAGCAGTTGTACCGACTTGGCGTCCAGCGCGAGGCGTTTCGCCCGTGAGGCGATCTGCTGCGCCGATTCCTCGCCGCTGACGTAAAGCACGTCATGCTTGCCGCTCAGATGGCACAGCGCCTGCAGCAGGAGGGTGGATTTGCCGATGCCAGGGTCGCCGCCGATCAATACCACGCCACCCTGCACCAGGCCGCCGCCCAGCACCCGGTCGAACTCGGCGATGCCGGTCGGTTCGCGCGGCACTTCCTGTGCCTCGACTTCACCCAGGCTCTGTACCTTGCTGCTCACGGCGAGGGCGTTGTAGCGGTTGGTGGCGGGGCTTTCCGCGACGGTCTCCACCAGCGTGTTCCATGCCATGCAGTGGGGACACTGGCCCTGCCATTTGGGTGACTGGCCGCCGCATTCGGTGCAGGTGTAAAGCGATTTGGCTTTGGCCATGATTACGCGGCTTCCAGCATGGGCACCCGCTGCGCCACGGCGCACAGCAGCTCATAGCTGATGGTTCCGGCGGCGGCGGCAACGTCTTCCACCGGCATGCCTTCTCCCCACAGGGTAACCGGAGTGCCGATATTCGCTTCGGGAATGCTGCTTAGATCAACCGTCAGCATGTCCATCGACACTCGGCCGATCACGCGGCTACGCTGGCCGTTCACCAGAACCGGCGTGCCGGTCGGTGCATGGCGCGGGTAGCCGTCGGCATAGCCGCAGGCGACAACGCCGATGCGCATGTCGCGCGGCGCTTTGAATGCGCCGCCGTAACCGACCTCGTCTCCCTCCTTGATGTTGCGCAGCGCGATGAGTTCGCTGGCCAGGGTCATGGCCGGCTGCAGGCCGAGTTCCGCGGCTCTTCGTTGCGGTAGAGGCGAGGCGCCGTAGAGCATGATGCCGGGGCGCACCCAGTCGGCGTGTGTATCCGGGCAGCACAGCAGCGCGGCGGAGTTGGCCATGCTGCGGGGCAGTCCGGCATGCCGGGTGAGCGCATCGAAGCGCGCGAGTTGTCCGGCTACGCCGTCGCTTTCATCGGCGCGGGCGAAATGGGTCATCAGCGTCGGCTGCGCTCCGGCTTGCCGCAGGGCGTCGAGCGCGGCAGGGAGTTCGTTCGGCTGGAAACCCAGGCGGTTCATGCCGCTGTTGGCCTTGAGCCAGAGCGGAATATTTGTTGCCTCGGGAAAACGCAGCAAGGCGACGAGTTGCCACTGGGCATGGATAACGGTCGCTATCCGGTGTTGCGTAAGCAGTGGCAGTTCGTCCGGGGTGAAGAAGCCTTCCAGCAACAGGATTTCCTGCATAAACCCTGCTTCCCGCAAAGTGACTGCTTCCTGCACAGTGAGTACCGCAAATCCGTCCGCTGCCGCCAGCGCACGAGCGACGCGCAGCATACCGTGACCGTAGCCGTTGGCCTTGATGACCGCCAGTACACGTGCATGGGTAGCGTGGCGCCGCGCTACGTCAAGGTTATGAGACAGGGCGGAAAGGTGGATGGTGGCGCGAATGGGGCGGGGCATGGCTTAAAGTGAACTCGCGTAGCGAGCCTGCGTCCTCCTCTCCCGCATGCGGGGGAGGGTAGGGGTGGGGGAAACGGTCATGGCAAGATTCATGATCAGCGATAGCACGTTTGCCATGACCGTTAGTAATCACCGCCATGCGCATAATTTTCGAAGCGCGTGTATTCGCCGATGAAGGTCATGCGCACCGTGCCGATCGGGCCGTTACGCTGCTTGCCGATGATGATTTCGGCCGTGCCCTTTTCCTGGGTGTCGGGGTTGTAGACCTCGTCGCGATAGATGAACAGGATCACGTCGGCGTCCTGCTCGATGGCGCCGGACTCGCGCAGGTCGGACATGACCGGCCGCTTGTTGGGGCGTTGCTCCAGGCTGCGGTTGAGTTGGGAAAGCGCAATCACCGGGACTTCCAGTTCTTTCGCCAGTGCCTTGAGCGAACGGGAGATCTCGGAAATTTCTGTGGCGCGGTTGTCGCCGCCGCCGCTGCCGCTCATGAGTTGCAGGTAGTCGATGATGATCAGGCCCAGCTTGCCGCACTGGCGATGCAGGCGGCGCGCCCGCGCGCGCAGTTCGAGCGCGGTCAGGGCAGCGCTTTCGTCGATGTGGATCGGCGCATCGTTGAGCTTGCCCACGGCGTTGGTGAGGCGCAGCCAGTCTTCGTCCTGAAGCTTGCCGGTGCGGATTTTCTGCTGGTCCAGCTTGCCCACCGAGCCGATCATACGCATCGCCAGCTGGGCGCCGCCCATTTCCATACTGAAGATTGCCACCGGCAGTCCGGTGTTCAGGGCAACATTCTCACCGATGTTGATGGAAAAGGCGGTTTTTCCCATACTCGGCCGGCCGGCCACGATGATCAGATCGCCCGGCTGGAGACCGGAGGTCTTTTGGTCCAGGTCGTGAAAGCCGGTGGGAATGCCGGTCACTTCGTCGGGATTGTCGCGCTGGAACAGCTCGTCGATCTTCTCCACCACCTGGATCAGCAGCGGCTGTATCTCGACTAAACCCTGCTTGCCGCGCGCATTGGACTCGGCGATTTCGAATACCTTGCCCTCGGCCTCGTCCAGCAACTGTCCGGCATTGCGCCCGAGCGGGTTGTAGGCGCTGTCGGCAATCGTCGTGCCTACTTCGACCAGTTTGCGCATGACGCCGCGGTCGCGCACGATCTCTGCATAACGCTTGATGTTGGATGCGCTTGGCGTATTCTGGGCCAGCGCGGCGAGATAGGCGAGGCCGCCGGCATTGCCGAGCTCCGCGCTGTTTTCCAGTGTCTCCGAAACGGTGATCACGTCCGCCGGCTTGCCGCCTTCGAGCAGCCGAAAGATGTGGCGAAAAATCAGGCGGTGATCGTGGCGGTAGAAGTCGCTTTCCGCTATCACGTCGGCGATCCTGTCCCACGCGCTGTTATCGAGCAGCAGGCCGCCGAGAACCGATTGTTCGGCCTCGATGGAATGGGGAGGTAGCTTGATAGCGTCGAGTTGGGCGTCGCTCATGGATTTCGTTTTACCAAACCAAAACCGGAAGTTTCCCGGTTCGATGAAAAATTATCAAGGCTGTTGCAGAAACAAAAAAAGGGCTGTCGCCAGCCCTTTTCCCGTTATTGCGAGATCGCTCAGGCTTCTGCTACGACCGATATCGTAACGGTTGCGGTCACGTCGGTGTGCAGGGACAGATCGACGGACGAATCACCGACGATTTTCAAGGGACCGTTCGGCAGGCGTACTTCAGATTTCGCCACTTCGAAGCCTTGCGCCTTGAGCGCTTCGGAAATGTCGCCAGTCGTCACGGAACCGAACAGACGGCCATCCACGCCCGCCTTTTGAGCGATGCGGATGGTAGCGCCGTTGATTTTTTCGGCACGGGCTTGCGCCTGGACCAGAATCTCAGCCTGCGCTTTTTCCAGCTCTGCACGCTTGGCCTGGAACTCAGCCAGGTTGGCTTCCGTTGCGCGCTTGGCTTTCTTTTGCGGGATCAGAAAATTGCGACCATAGCCGTCCTTGACTTTGACGACATCGCCCAGTTGACCCAGTTTGGCCAGTTTTTCCAGAAGAATTACTTGCATGATCTCTCCTTAATGCTGGTCAGTGTAGGGCATCAGGGCCAGGAAGCGGGCGCGCTTGATAGCGGTGCCCAGCTGGCGCTGGTAGCGGGCTTTGGTGCCGGTGATACGGGCCGGGATGATCTTGCCGTTCTCGGAGATAAAGTCCTTGAGCAGTTCCACATCCTTGTAATCGATTTCCTTGATGCCTTCAACGGTGAAGCGGCAGAAGCGCTTGCGCCGGAACATTTGACGTGCCATTTTAAATACCTCTTTAACTATAACTATTCGGTTAATTCGATTCTGTTTGCGTGTAAAACCAGGTACGAGCTGTTGCGGCTTTTTCTGGCCAGAAACCCCTGCACTTTCAATTCATCCCCGATTTTGCAGCGGGATGTCTGTTGTGCCAGGTCGCCCATGGCCATGACTGCTATTTCACATTCCACTTCGCGTTCCATGCCGGCTTCCATCTGTCTTGAACGGTGACCGAGGGTCAGGTTCAGCGCGGGGATGCCGGCCGGTGTGTAGCGCAGCGGATCAAGTGCAACGATCTGGCCGCTCAGTACAACCCGGTTGTCAGGCACTTAGGCCGCAGCGGCAGGTGCTGCAGCGGCCGCCGGTGTGTCACCCGGTTGCAGCGAACGCGATTTCTCTTCCTTCATCATGGGGGAAGGAGTCGTTTGCGCTTCCTTCATGCTCACCATGAGATAGCGCAGCACGGCGTCGTTGAAACGAAATGCGTGCTCCAGCTCATCCAGGGTTTCCTGGTCGCATTCGATATTCATCAGCACATAGTGGGCTTTGTGGATTTTCTGGATCGGGTAAGCCAGCTGGCGACGGCCCCAGTCTTCGAGGCGATGGATATGGCCGCTTTTGGCGGTAACCATGCCACGGTAGCGTTCGACCATGCCCGGAACCTGTTCACTCTGATCGGGATGGACGATAAAAACGATTTCATAATGTCGCATGCACACTCCTTTTGGATTTAGAGCCTTCCGCCATGCGGGACGGTAAGGCAAGGTGGGAAAACCGCTGATTGTACCAAAATTCCGAGAACAATCAAATCACTGTGATAAAACGCCGGTTCTCTAGGGGCGCGAACATGGCGCGGACGCTGATTATGTTACAATTAAAAACTGTTTGAGTTGCGCCGCGCAATGGCGATGGGGTCTGATAAGGTCCTGCAAAGTACAGAATATTAAGCGATTTTTAAGGGATAAATGATGCAAACGGAAAATTTGAACCCGCTCGAAAGAACTCTGGATCTGGCCATATCTCTGGCGCAGTTTGAGGCGGATGTGGAAAGCCGGCTGAAAAAAATGGCGCGCACGGTGAAGATGCAGGGCTTCCGTCCCGGCAAGGTGCCCATGAAGATGGTAGCGCAGCAGTATGGCGGCCAGGTGCGTCAGGAAGTCCTGGGTGAGTCGGTGCAGAAAAGCTTCGCTGATGCGGTGCAGCAGCAACAATATAGAGTCGCGGGATATCCGCGCATTGAACCCAAGGGCGACCAGGGAGACGGCAGCGCGATGGTGTTCGCCGCCACGTTCGAGGTCTATCCCGAGGTGGTGCTGGGCGATATCAGCGCGGTTTCGATCGAGCGTCCGGTGGTTGCCGTAGGCGACGACGAAGTGAACAAGACCCTGGAAATTCTGCGCAAGCAGCGCGTGGATTACCAAACGGTAGAGCGTGCTGTGGCGAACGGCGACCGCGTCAACGTGGATTATCGCGGCACGCTGGATGGCGTGGAATTCGCCGGCGGCCAGGCCAAGGGCTTCAGCCTGGTTATCGGCGAAGGCCGCACCCTGGTGGATTTCGAGAGCCAGTTTGTAGGCATTAAAGCGGGTGAGAGCAAGAGTTTCGACATGACCTTCCCGGCCGATTACCACGCCAAGGAATTGGCAGGAAAAACCGTGACTTTCGAAGTGACGGTGAATTCGGTGCAAGAACCCAAGCTGCCGGAACTCGATGCGGACTTCGCCAAGACGCTGGGCGTTGCCGACGGAGATCTGACGAAGATGCGTGAGGAAATCCGTGCCAGCCTCGAGCGCGAAGTGAAGAAGCGCGTGCAGGACAAGCTCAAAACCCAGGTTATGGAATCACTGCTGGAAGCGACCAAGGTGGATTTGCCCAGCGCGCTGGTCGAAATGGAGATCGAGCGCCTGATGGAACAAATGCGCCAGACCATGAGTCAACAAGGTGTGCAGATGCTGGAAGGCATGGGGTCGCCGGATTTGCACCGTGATCAGGCAATACGTCGTGTTTCTTTGGGCTTGATTTTGGCGGAAGTGGTCAAATCTAACGAACTCCAGGCCAAGCCGGAGCAGGTGCGTTCGCAGGTTGAGGAGTTGGCGCAGAGCTATGAAGATGCGGATTCGGTAGTGAAATACTTCTACTCCAACCCGCAGCAAATGGCTGAAATTGAATCCTTGGTGCTGGAAGGTAACGTGGTCGAGTGGGCTCTGACACGCGCAAAAGTCGTGGACAAGACGACCGTTTTTGATGAACTGATGGGGAAATCGTAAATGATTGAAATGAGCAACTGGGAGCCACAGAACCTAGGCTACATCCCGATGGTGATTGAGCAGAGCGGGCGAGGCGAGCGCGCTTATGACATCTATTCGCGCCTGCTGAAAGAGCGTGTGGTGTTTCTGGTGGGGCCGGTCAATGAAATGACCGCCAATGTTGTAGTGGCCCAGCTGCTGTTTCTGGAGTCGGAGAATCCTGACAAGGACATCTCTCTCTACATCAATTCCCCTGGTGGTTCCGTGACTGCAGGCATGGCTATTTACGATACCATGCAGTTCATCAAGCCCGATGTTTCCACACTGTGTATCGGTCAGGCAGCCAGCATGGGAGCCCTGTTGCTGACGGCCGGCGCCGCCGGCAAGCGCTACAGCCTGCCCAATTCGCGCATGATGATCCACCAGCCGCTGGGTGGTTTTCAGGGTCAGGCCTCGGACATCGAGATTCACGCCAAGGAAATTCTTTTCCTGCGCGAGCGCCTCAATGGAATCCTGGCAAAACATACCGGTCAGACCATCAAGGCCATTGAAAAAGACACCGATCGTGATAACTTTATGAGTGCGGAGCAGTCCGTGAAATATGGCTTGATCGACAAGGTGCTTGTCAGCCGCGCCGAAGCAGCGGCTTGATTGACTCCATTTTAGGATAGAACGATGGCAAAAGATTCAGGCAGTGAAAAGTTGCTCTATTGCTCATTCTGCGGCAAGAGCCAGCACGAGGTGCGCAAGCTGATTGCGGGACCTTCCGTGTTTATTTGCGACGAATGCGTGGATCTGTGCAATGACATTATCCGCGAGGAAGTGCGCAACGATCAGTCCAGCAAGGGAACGATTTCCGATCTCCCGTCACCACAGGAAATCTGTCGCATTCTGGACGAGTATGTCATCGGCCAGGCCCAGGCGAAACGCACCCTGTCCGTCGCGGTATACAACCACTACAAGCGGCTGAAAAACTATAACAAGGACGACGAGGTCGAGCTCGCCAAGAGCAATATTTTGCTGATCGGCCCGACCGGATCGGGCAAGACCTTGCTCGCGCAGACGCTGGCACGCCTCCTTAATGTGCCTTTCGTTATGGCGGATGCCACCACGCTGACCGAAGCCGGCTATGTCGGCGAGGACGTGGAAAACATCATTCAGAAGCTGCTGCAGAAGTGCGATTACGACATTGAGAAGGCGCAGCGTGGCATCGTCTATATTGACGAGATCGACAAAATTTCGCGCAAGTCCGACAATCCGTCCATCACGCGCGACGTGTCTGGCGAGGGTGTGCAACAGGCGCTGCTCAAGCTGATCGAGGGTACGACTGCCTCGGTTCCGCCGCAAGGTGGACGCAAGCACCCCAACCAGGAATTCGTTCAGGTTGATACCACCAACATCCTGTTTGTCTGCGGTGGCGCTTTCAGCGGCCTGGAAAAAGTGATTCGTAACCGCTCCGAAAAGGGTGGCATCGGCTTCGGCGCCGAGGTGAAGAGCAAGGACAACCGCAAGGATATCGGCGAAGTGTTGCGCGAAGTGGAGCCGGAAGACTTGATCAAGTACGGTTTGATTCCGGAATTCGTCGGGCGTCTGCCGGTGGTGGCCACGCTAGAAGAGTTGGACGAAGCCGCCATGATCCAGATACTGACTGAGCCCAAGAACGCGCTAACCAAGCAATACCAGAAACTGTTCGCCATGGAGGGTGTAGAACTGGAATTCCGCGACGATGCCCTGAATGCCATCGCCAAAAAAGCGCTGGCGCGCAAGACCGGCGCACGCGGTTTGCGTTCCATTCTGGAACACTCCCTGCTGGATACCATGTTCGACTTGCCGTCCCTCTCCAACGTGAGCAAGGTGGTGGTGGATGATGGCGTGATCAAGGGCGAAAGCAAGCCGCTGATGATTTACGCCGACCAGCCTCAGGTGGCTTGATGCATGTTGCACCGGAAGCGCAGCGCTTCCGGTGTTTTTCTCTTTGCAAACCCCTCCGCTTGCTGTAGTTTATTTTCCTGTCCGGCTTGAAATTGCCCGGCTCCTCCTTAATTTTGAAATTATGTAGTATTTATTAAGGCGAACACCCCATGTCGTTACAAACGCACGAACCTCTTTCCGATATCGTCAACCTGCCTCTGTTGCCCTTGCGCGACGTGGTGGTTTTTCCGCACATGGTGATTCCCCTGTTCGTCGGGCGACCCAAATCCATCAAGGCTCTGGAGGCCGCAATGGAGTCCGGCAAGCATATTTTGCTGGTGGCGCAAAAATCCGCAGCCAAAGACGAGCCGACGCTGGATGACCTGTATCACGTCGGCAGTGTCGCCAGTATTCTGCAGATGCTGAAACTGCCCGATGGTACAGTCAAGGTGCTGGTGGAAGGCAATCAGCGCGCCGAAGTGAGCGAATTTTTCGATGGTGAGGAATATTTTTCCGCCCAGGCCAAGGTGATTCCACCCGAAGCGGAGAATGACAACGAAACCGAAGCCATGATGCGCAGCGTGTTCGCGCAATTCGACCAGTACGTCAAGCTGAACAAGAAGATTCCGCCAGAGATACTAACCTCCCTCGCCAGCATCGACGAGGCAGGGCGTCTTGCCGATACCATCGCCGCCCACTTGCCCCTCAAACTGGAGCAAAAACAGCAGGTACTGGAAATGTTCCCGGTGCACGAGCGTCTGGAGCACCTGCTCGGCCTGCTCGACGCCGAAATCGATATTCTCCAGGTCGAAAAGCGCATCCGTGGCCGCGTCAAACGCCAGATGGAAAAGAGCCAGCGCGAGTATTACCTCAATGAGCAGGTGAAAGCGATCCAGAAAGAACTCGGCGATATGGAAGAAGGCGCCGATCTGGACGAGCTGGAAAAGAAGATCAAGGCTGCCCAGATGCCCAAGGAAGCCAAGGCCAAGGCCGAGGCGGAACTGAAAAAGCTCAAGCTGATGTCGCCGATGTCGGCGGAAGCCACAGTGGTGCGTAATTACATCGATGTGCTGGTGGGGTTGCCGTGGAAGAAAAGAACCAAGATCAGTAAGGATCTGGCGGTTGCCGAAGCAGTGCTGGAAGAAGACCACTACGGCCTGGATAAGGTCAAGGAACGTATCGTGGAATACCTCGCGGTGCAGCAGCGTGTTGACAAGCTCAAGGCGCCAATTCTTTGCCTGGTAGGGCCGCCTGGGGTAGGCAAGACCTCGCTCGGGCAATCCATCGCGCGCGCAACCAACCGCAAGTTCGTGCGCATGGCGCTGGGCGGCGTGCGTGACGAGTCCGAGATCCGCGGCCATCGCCGTACCTATATCGGCTCCATGCCGGGCAAGATATTGCAGAGCATGAGCAAAGTGGGGGTGCGCAACCCGTTGTTCCTGCTGGATGAAGTGGACAAGATGGGCATGGATTTTCGCGGCGATCCGTCCTCGGCGCTGCTGGAGGTGCTCGACCCGGAGCAGAATCACACTTTTGTGGACCATTACGTCGAAGTGGAGTACGACCTTTCGGACGTGATGTTCGTCGCGACTTCCAACACCATGAACATTCCGGCGCCGTTGCTGGACCGTATGGAAGTGATCCGACTCTCCGGTTATACCGAAGACGAAAAGGTCAATATTGCGATGCGCTACCTGCTGCCCAAGCAGTTGAAAACACATGGCCTGCAAGAAACCGAAATTAACGTGCCAGAAAGCGTGGTGCGCGACATCGTGCGTTACTACACCCGCGAGGCCGGCGTGCGCAGCCTGGAGCGCGAGATTGCCAAGATTTGCCGCAAGGTGGTGAAAGAGTTGCTGCTCAAGAAGAGCAGCAAGAAAATTTCCGTTACCACGCGTAATCTTGATAAATATCTCGGTGTGCAGCGCTTTACCTTCGGCGTTGCAGAACAGCACAACCAGGTAGGACAGGTGACAGGCCTGGCGTGGACCGAAGTGGGCGGGGAACTGCTGACCATCGAGGGCGTGGCGTTACCCGGCAAGGGCAAAATGACCACTACCGGCAAGCTGGGCGAGGTCATGCAGGAATCTATCCAGGCCGCGCTATCCGTGGTTCGCAGTCGTGCCCGCGCGCTGGGCATCGCCGAGGATTTCTATCAGAAGAACGATATCCACATCCACTTGCCGGAAGGCGCCACACCCAAGGATGGGCCGAGTGCAGGTATAGCACTGACCACGGCGATGGTTTCCATCCTGACTGGGATACCGGTGCGTGCCGATGTGGCAATGACCGGAGAAATCACCCTGCGCGGCGAGGTCCTGCCGATCGGCGGCCTGAAAGAGAAGCTGCTGGCGGCACATCGTGGCGGTATCAAAGTGGTGCTGATTCCGCAGGAAAACGTTAAGGATCTGGTCGAGATTCCGGATAACATCAAAGGCAAACTTGAAATCCATCCGGTTAAATGGATCGATCAGGTTTTTGATCTCGCGCTGGAGCGCAAGCCGCAGGCTCTGCCGGAAAAAACCGATGAGGTGACACCTTTGCCGACGGTGGCTGATGAAAAAGCCGAAGTCTCTGCCGTCAAGCATTAAAATATTGGCATGAATCGGCGCGGAACCGCTTGACACAAGGTTTTGCGGCTTGATATAAAGCTGATGCTGGACTGTATGTTACTTCAACCGAACTGAAAGGGGACTACACGTGAACAAATCCGAGCTGATTGATTCCATCGCCAAAGATGCTGATATGTCCAAGGCCGCTGCTGGCCGAGCACTGGATGCTGCTGTTGCTGCCGTTAAGGGTGCCTTGAAAAAAGGGGGCATGGTAACTTTGGTCGGTTTCGGTACCTTTTACGTGGGCAAACGTGCCGCACGTAACGGACGTAATCCACGTACCGGCGCCACCATCAAGATCAAGGCAGCGCAAACTCCTAAATTCAGGGCTGGTAAAGCGCTCAAGGATGCTGTAAACTAGCGGCTCTTTGATTTTGAAGCGGATCGAAAGAGCCGGATTAAAATCATCGGGTGCTTAGCTCAGCTGGTAGAGCGTCGCCCTTACAAGGCGAATGTCGGCGGTTCGAACCCGTCAGCACCCACCAGTAGGGCACAAGTTTTTGGAGTGGTAGTTCAGTTGGTTAGAATACCGGCCTGTCACGCCGGGGGTCGCGGGTTCGAGTCCCGTCCACTCCGCCAAATCAAGGGTGAACTTCGGTTCACCCTTTTTTCTTTCTCGCAGCCAAAACTACTCAGGTTTGAACCATGCTAGAAGCCATACGTGAACACGCTCAAGGCAAGATTGCCAAAATAATCCTCGCCCTTATTACCGTCCCTTTCGCGCTATGGGGCGTTGACTCTTACCTAAAAAATGCCGGGGATGGTCCGATAGCCGCTAAGGTGGGGGGGCAAGAGATACCGCAGACGGAATTCGCCCAAGCCCTGAAAGACCAGCAGGAGCGCATGCGTTCGGCGTTGGGCAAGAACTACGACGCGTCCATCATGGATCGTCCCGAGATGCGCAAATCGGTGCTGGACAGGCTGATCAACCAGCGCCTTATCCTTGCCGAAGCGGCGCGCGAAGGGTTGGCTGTTTCCGATGCCCAGCTGGTCCGGATTATTGCCGGCATAGAGGCTTTCCAGGAGAACGGCAAGTTTAATCAGAGCCGTTATGAAACCCTGTTGCGCCAGCAAAACATGTCTCCAGCCATGTTCGAGCATCGCTTGCGTCAGGATCTGTTGGTTCAGGTGGCTCAAGACGGTATAGTTCGCCCTGTCTCGCTGCCCAGAAGCGTGGCCGATAGGCTGATGCGTATCAATGAGCAACAACGCGAAGTTAGTCAGGCGGTGATGCCGATTGAACAGTTCATGTCGCAGTCAAAGGTCGACGCTTCTGCGGTTAAGGACTATTACGACAAGCACCAAAGCGAATTCAAGGTTCCCGAACAGGTTCGGCTGGAATATGTGGTCTTGTCTGCTGACAGCCTGATGTCTCAGACGAGTGTGAGCGAGGATGAGGTCGCCGCTTATTACAAAGAGCATTCAGCGCAGTTTACGCAGCCGGAGGAACGTCAGGCCAGCCACATACTGATTAGCGTTGCGGCAAATGCCAGTGCAAAGGAAAAGTCCGCAGCGGAAGAAAAGGCGCGCAAGGTATGGCAGGAAGCCAAGGATAACCCCACTAATTTTGCGCAGCTCGCCAAGCAGCATTCGCAGGATCCGGGTTCTGCGAGCCAGGGTGGTGACCTGGGCTTCTTTGCGCGCGGGGCGATGGTAAAGCCTTTTGACGACGCGGTATTCAAGATGGCGCCTGGCGAGATAAGCCAGCCCGTGCAGTCGGATTTCGGTTACCACATCATCAAGCTGGTGGCGGTCAAACCTGCGAAGATTCGTTCGTTGCAGGAAGCACACGGCGAAATTGTAGAGGCGCTAAAAAAGCAGAAAGCCGGGAAGAAATTTGCCGAAAATGCGGAAAATTTCAACAACGTGGTGTACGAACAAGGCGACAGTCTCAAGCCTGTGGCTCAGCATCTGGGTTTGCAGGTCGAGCAAAGCGCCTGGGTGAGCCGCAAGGGCAGCGACATGCCGCTGCTGAACAACCCAAAGCTGCTAGAGGCGGTGTTTTCCGACGATGTGCTGAAAAACAAACGCAACACCGAAGCGATCGAGGTGGCGCCGAATGTCCTGGTTTCTGCTCGTTTGCTCGAATACAAGCCAGCAAGCATGAAACCTCTGGAAGAGGTCGCAGCGGTGCTGTCTCAACGCCTGCAGCGCCAGCAGGCTGCAGCGCTGGCTGTGAAGTGGGGAAAAGATGCCTTGGCGCAACTGCAGCAGGGAAAAACGCTCGCAGCGCTGAACTGGGGTGCAGTCCAGGTCGTCAGCCGAATCAAACCCGCTGGGCTGGAGCCGGCTGCGCTCAAGGAGGTATTCAAGCTTAAATCCGACAAGCTGCCGGGCTATGCAGGTGTGGAGAACAGCCAGGGCGGCTTTACCCTGGTGAAGCTGACACGCGTGATCGAGCCCGCTACGCTGGATGAGAGCCGGAAACAGGCTTACGCACAGCGCTTCTCAAACATGCTGGAGCAGGAATATACCGCTGACTATCTGGCAAGCCTGAAGTTGAGAACCAAAATCGACATCAAGCGCGAAAGCCTGGAAAAGGCCGAGCGTTAAATGGTAATGGGTGATGGGGAATGTGTGATTTCATTTCCTCATCACCCATCACCCATCACCCCCTAATCCAGCACGTGCGACACCAGTCCATCCGCCAGCTTGGGTTCGAACCAGGTTGATTTGGGCGGCATTACTTCTCCGGCGTCCGCCACTGCCATCAGATCTTCCATGCTGGTTGCGAACAGGGCGAACGCCACCGCCATCTCCCCGCTATTGACGCGCTTTTCCAGTTCCGCCAGTCCCCGGATGCCGCCGACGAAATCGATGCGCTTGTCGCGGCGCGGGTCGCTGATGCCGAGTACGGGCGCGATCAGGTTGTTCTGCAGCAGGCTCACGTCGAGGCGCGCCACAGGGTCGGCGACGGGGATCAGATCGACATTAATGGTCAGGCGATACCATGCGCCGCCGAGATACATGCCGAACTCACCCGGTTTTGCCGGTTTGAACTGGCTGGAGACCGCTTCGACGCTGAACTTTTCCCCGACGCGTGCCAGGAATTGCTCCTTGCTCAATCCATTCAGGTCAGTCATCACCCGGTTGTAGTCCATGATTTTCATTTCATGGTGCGGGAAAATCACCGAGAGGAAATAGTTGTAGCTCTCCTCGCCGTTGTGCTGCAGATTGGCCGCTTTGCGGGCCGCCGCCACGCGCGAAGCCGCTGCCGAGCGGTGGTGGCCGTCGGCGATATAGATCGCGCGCATGCCGTCGAAAGCCTGTGTCAGCTGCGTGATCGCAGCCGCATCGCGGATCAGCCAGATGGTGTGGCGGATGCCGTCGTCTGCAGTGACGTCCGCTTCCGGCTGGCCTTTGCTGGCCTGGGCGAGAATGGCGTCCACCACCGGTGCGGCAGGGTAGGCCAGTAATACCGGTCCGGTCTGGGCATTGAGCGCATCGATCTGGCGCACCCGGTCGTCTTCCTTGTCGGGGCGGGTGAACTCGTGCTTGCGGATGCGGTTGGTGTCGTAATCGGCTACCGACGCCGCCGCTACCAGCCCGGTCTGGCTATGTTCTCCCATGACGATCCGATAGGCGTAATAGCAGGGCGCCTCGTCACGGGCAAGGACGCCGGCAGTCAGCATTTTTTGCAGGTTTTCCGCGGCCTTGGCATACACCGACGCCGCATAAGGATCGGTTTCCGGCGGCAAGTCGATTTCCGGCTTGGAAATATGCAGGAAACTCCATGGTTTTCCCGCAGCGCGCACCCTTGCCTCTGCCGTGGACAGCACGTCATAGGGCGGAGCCGCGACGTCGCTGGCAAATCCAGGGGCCGGACGCAGGCCGGAAAAGGGGCGGATCAGATGGGTCATGCGGATGTCCTTATTGCAGTCGCTTGAAGAATTGTTTGATGGCGCCAACCCGCTGCTCGATATCCGGCAAGGGAGCGGCAATCCTGATTTTATCGGGTCCGGCCAGTTTGCAGCCGGGTTGCTTCTGGATGAATTGAATAATTTTAACAGGGTCGATTGGCGGGCTGGGCACGAATTGCACCACGAAGGCTTCGCTGCTGGCGTCGATTTTCACAATGCCCAGCGGCTTGGCGAGGATGCGCAGGTGGTGCGTTTCGAGCAAGGCTGTGGCGGCAAGCGGCAGCAGTCCGAAGCGGTCGATCAGTTCTTCGTGCAGCGTGTCCAGCTCGTCCTGGCTGTCACAGTTGGCGAGCCGCTTGTACAGCGTCAGGCGCTGGTTGATGTCGCCGCAATATTCCTTGGGCAACAGCGCCGGGGTGTGCAGGTTGATTTCCGTGGTGACGCCTAGCGGCTGGGACAGGTCCGGTTCCTTGCCCTCCTTGAGGGCTTTGACGGCCTGGTTGAGCATGTCGGCGTAGAGGCTGAAACCGATCTCCTGCATGTCGCCGCTCTGGCCTTCTCCCAGAATCTCGCCCGCGCCGCGGATTTCCAGGTCGTGCATGGAAAGGTAAAAGCCCGCGCCCAGGTCTTCCATCATCTGGATCGCCTCAAGGCGCTTTTTCGCCTGCGGCGTCAGCGCCGCTTCGTCGCCGGGGGTGAGCAGGTAGGCGTAGGCCTGGTGGTGCGAGCGCCCGACGCGGCCGCGCAACTGGTGCAACTGCGCCAGGCCGAACTTGTCGGCGCGGTTCATGATGATGGTGTTGGCAGTGGGGATGTCGATACCGGTTTCGATGATGGTGGTGCACAGCAGGACATTGAAGCGCTGCTGGTAGAAGTCGCGCATGATGTGTTCCAGCTCGCGCTCGCGCAGCTGGCCGTGGGCCACGCCGATGCGTGCCTCGGGCAATAGCTTGGCGAGTTTTTCCTGCACGTTGAGGATGGTTTCCACCTCGTTGTGCAGGAAATACACTTGGCCGCCGCGCTTCAGCTCGCGCAGCACCGCTTCGCGGATGACGCCGTCGCTGTGGGGCGCGACGAAGGTCTTGATGGCGAGGCGCTTTTGCGGCGCGGTGGCGATGACGGAAAAGTCGCGCAGACCTTCCAGCGACATCGACAGCGTGCGCGGAATGGGCGTGGCGGTGAGTGTCAGCACGTCCACCTCGGCGCGCAAAGCCTTGAGCTGCTCCTTCTGGCGCACCCCGAAGCGGTGCTCCTCGTCCACGATCACCAGGCCGAGGTTCTTGAACTTCACGTCCTTCTGGATCAGCTTGTGGGTGCCGATGACGATGTCGATATTGCCCGCAGCCAGTCCCTTGAGCGCCTCGGTCTGTTCCTTGGCGGAACGGAAGCGCGACAGCTCAGCGATCTTCACCGGCCAGTCGGCGAAGCGGTCGGAGAAGTTGTTGAAATGCTGCTCCGCGAGCAGGGTGGTGGGCACCAGGATCGCCACCTGTTTGCCGTCGGCCACGGCGACGAAAGCCGCACGCAAGGCGACTTCGGTCTTGCCGAAGCCGACGTCGCCGCACACCAGACGGTCCATGGGGCGACCCGAGGTCATGTCCTCGATCACCGCCTGGATCGCGGCGGCCTGGTCGGCGGTTTCCTCGAAGTCGAAACTGGCGGCAAAGGCCTCGTAATCGCGGGGGTTGAGCTTGAAGGTGTAGCCCTGGCGGGCGGCGCGCTGGGCGTAGAGGTTGAGCAGTTCGGCTGCGGTATCGCGCGCCTGCTGCTGCGCCTTCTTCTTCGCCTTTTCCCATTGCCCGCTGCCGAGCCTGTGCAGCGGCGCCGAATCGGGCGCAGCGCCGCTGTAGCGGCTGATGACGTGGAGGTTGGATACCGGCACGTAGAGCTTGTCGCTGCCTGCATATTCCAGGTGGAGGAACTCGGTTTCCCCTTCGCCCAGGTCCAGGTTGACCAGGCCGAGGTAACGCCCAATGCCATGCTGCTCGTGGACCACCGGGTCGCCGACCTTGAGCTCGGACAGGTCGCGCAGCATGTTCTCGATGTTGCTCTTGCGCGTCGATTCGCGCAGTCGCGACTGGCGCACCTGGGTGGCGTAGAGCTCTGTTTCGGTGATGATTGCAAGGGTGAGGGGTGAGGGGTGAGGGGTGAGGAGGAAGCCAGTGGAAAGCGACCCTGAACTCAGCATGAAGCGCTCGGTACTGGCCTCGAATTGGGCGAAATCCTGGCACATCGCCGGTTTCAGACCGTGCTCCGCCAGATACTGGGCCATGGTTTCGCGGCGTCCAAGGCTTTCAGCTACGAGCAGGATGCGTCCGTCGAAATTTTGCACGAAGCCGTGCAGTTTTTGCACCGGGCTTTCGGCGCGGCGATCCACCTGGACGGGCGGCACGGGCAGCGTCAAGGCCGGCAGAGTGTCGTCGCTCCTGATTTCGATGCGCGGAAAAGGGCGGATGGCACCAAAAAACGTGTCCACTGCGAGGAACAACTCTTCCGGCGGCAACAGCGGACGGTTGCGGTCGCCGTTGAGCAACCGGTAACGCGAGCGGGTGTCGAGCCAGAACTGTTCTGCCGCGCCTTCGAGGTCGTGGTGCAGGCAAAGCAGGGCGTTGTCCGGCAGGTAGTCGAGCAGCGTCGCGGTATGGTCGAAAAACAGCGGCAGGTAATACTCGATGCCCAAGGGGGCGAGGCCGTTGCTGACGTCCTTGTAGAGCTGGCTCTTGGACGGATCGCCCTCGAATTTTTCGCGGAAGTTCTGGCGGAACAGGCTGATGCCGGCTTCGTCCAGGGGGAACTCGCGCGCCGGCAGGAGGCGCACTTCCTTGACCGGGTAGATGCTGCGCTGGGTGTCCACATCGAAAGTGCGGATGGACTCGATCTCCTGATCGAACAGGTCGAGCCGGTAAGGCACCGCGCTGCCCATGGGGAACAGGTCCACCAGCCCGCCCCGCACCGAGTATTCGCCCGGTGTGAGCACCTGGGTGACATGGGTGTAGCCCGCCAGGGTGAGTTGCTGGCGCAGGGCGTCGAGGTCGAGCTTCGTACCCTGGTTGAGGAAAAAAGTGTGTGCGGCCAGGAACTCGCGCGGCGGCAGGCGGTAGAGCGCGGTGGTGACCGGCACGATGACCACGTCGCAGGCATTGTGGGTGATCTGGTAGAGCGTCGCGAGGCGTTCGGAAACCAGGTCCTGGTGCGGGGAGAACTGGTCGTAAGGCAGGGTTTCCCAGTCCGGCAGCAGATGCACCGCGAGTTGCGGGGCAAAGAACGGGATCTCGTCGCGCAGCCGCTGGGCTTGCCAGGCGGTCTCGGTCAGGATCACCAGCGGACGGGTTTGCATCGCCAGTTGGGCCAAGGCCAGGGCGTCGCTGGAGCCGTGCAGGCCGGTGTAGCGGATGCGTTGCCTGGGAGCGGGAAGAAGCTGGTGAAGTAACATCGCGATGAGGGGTTAAAAACGGGCAATTATACCAGCAAGCGTATTACTGCTTTGCCAGGTCGGTGTATTTCCAGCGCAGCAAAACCCGCAGTTTTCTCCGTCCCTCGGCATCGGCCGAGTCGGGAAAAATCACGGCATGGCGCGGCATCCTGCGGCCGTCCGGCTTGAAATTAAGTACGCTGAGCCAGGGGGAGACCAGGCTGGAGCCGAGCAGCTTTGCCTCGTGCCACGCCCCGTCGCGGGTCTGGTAGGCGCACTGGCAATCCGGGCTGAAGCGCAGGCGGGTAATGGAGTTCGGCGCGGCGAGCCGGCCATCGCGCCGTAGGTGAAACAGGAAGCTTGTCGCCAGCAGCAGGCTGGCCGCGAGCTGCAAGACCAATATCAGCGGCATGACCCAGATCAGCAACAGCGAAACGGCGTGTGCCGCTGCCAGCAGCATGCCAAGGGTACGCGAGGGGTGGAGTTGCAGATCGAGCATGGTTTCGAGGGCTTGTAAAAAAGGCTAAAGGGCCTTATTTTAGCCGCTAATCAATCACGACTAAATTTCTCGGAAATAAATAACATGAATTTAACCTGGCAGGATTTTTTGCGCGCTGCCGGCGCGCATTTCGACAACGGGCAGATTGTTCATTTCGGTAACCCGCAGCAGGAAATCTCGGCAGCCAGCAGCGGCACTATTCTCACCGACCTTTCCCATTTTAGCGTGATCCAGTTCTCCGGCGAAGACAGCGAGGCTTTCCTGCAGGGGCAATTGAGCTGTGACGTGCGCCAGGCGCTGCAAAACCATGCCCAGTTCGGCAGTTATTGCACGCCCAAGGGGCGCATGCTGGCGACGTTCCTGTTGCGGCGCGACACCGACGGCTTCCAGATGCAGCTCCCCGCTTCATTGCGCGAGGCGATCCAGAAGCGCCTGAGCATGTACGTGCTGCGTTCTAAGGTAAAAGTGAGCGATGCCAGTGCGGCAACGGTGCGTCTCGGCATTGCCGGGCCGGGGGCTGCCGCTGCCTTAGCCGAACTGGGCGCTGTCGCCCCTGAGGGGGTTTACGCAGTGGCACAAGTTGGGCCGGCGAACGTGATCCGTTTACCGGGCGAACGATTCGAGCTGGTGCTGTCTCCCGAGGATGCGCCCGGCGTGTGGCAAGCGTTGAGCAAGCATTGCACGCCCGCAGGTAGCGGGCGCTGGGAATGGCTAGATATCCAGGCCGGCATTCCTACCGTCACCGTCGGCACCCAGGAACAGTTCGTGCCGCAAATGGTCAATCTGGAACTGATCGGTGGCGTGAGCTTCACCAAGGGATGTTATCCCGGCCAGGAAATCGTGGCACGTTCGCAGTACCTGGGCAAGGTGAAGCGCCGCATGTATCGGGTTCACCTCCAGTCAGATGATGCGCCGCAGGCCGGCGACCCTTTGTTCGGGCAAGGGCCGGCGGAGCAGTCCGGCGGCATGATCGTCAACGCGCAGCCCGCGCCGCAAGGCGGTTACGATGCGCTTGCGGTGATCCTCAACACCAGTCTCGAATCCGGCAACGTGAAGTGGAAAACCCCGGATGGGCCGGCGTTGCAACTGTTGTCGCTGCCTTACAGCGTCGAATAAGACTAAAAAAATCAGGTTTAGCCACAGAGTTCACAGAGAAAAACCTGGCCCTTGACCTCGCTTTTTTTTCTCTGTGAACTCCATGTTCTCTGTGGCCAGGTTTTTTATTTAACTCTAATTCGGCACCAGCACGGTGTTTTCCGCCGCAGGCAGCTGTTCCGGGTAATCGCGGCTGAAATGCAGGCCGCGGCTTTCGTGCCGCAGCATGGCGCTGTGCACGATCAGTTCGGCGGTCTGCACCAGGTTGCGCAACTCTATCAGGTCGTTGCTGACGCGGAAATTGCTGTAATACTCGTCGATCTCTTCCTGCAGCAGCTTGATGCGCTTCAGGGCGCGCTGCAGGCGCTTGCTGGTACGCACGATCCCGACGTAGTCCCACATGAAGCGGCGCAGTTCGTCCCAGTTGTGGGAAATGATGATTTCCTCGTCGGCGTCGGTGACGCGGCTTTCGTCCCATTCCGCCAGCGGTTGCAGCGGGCTGTCCGGTTGCTGCAGGATGTCCCGTGCGGCCGCCTGGGCAAACACGATGCATTCCAGCAGTGAATTGCTCGCCAGCCGGTTGGCGCCGTGCAGGCCGGTATGGGCGACTTCGCCTATGGCATAGAGATTGTGGATGTCGGTGCGGGCGCGCTGGTCGGTCATGATGCCGCCGCAGGTGTAATGTGCGGCGGGAACCACGGGAATGGGGTCCTTCGTGATGTCGATGCCCAGTTCCAGGCAACGCGCGTAGATGTTGGGGAAGTGCTCCTTGAGGAAGGCTTCCGGCTTGTGCGAAATGTCGAGATAGACGCAATCCAGGCCGCGCTTTTTCAGTTCGAAGTCGATCGCCCTGGCAACCACGTCGCGCGGCGCCAGTTCGGCGCGAGCATCGTGGGCGGGCATGAAGCGCGTGCCGTAGGGCAGCTGGACCAGCCCGCCTTCGCCGCGCACCGCCTCGGTGATGAGGAAGGACTTTGCGTGTGGGTGGTACAGGCAGGTGGGGTGGAACTGGATGAATTCCATGTTGGCTACCCGGCAACCGGCGCGCCAGCCCATGGCCACGCCATCCCCCGCGGCGACGTCGGGATTGGTGGTGTAAAGATAGACCTTGCCTGCGCCTCCCGTGGCCAGCGCGACATGCTGGGCGGAAAGGGTGACCACTTTCCCGGAGCTGTTGTCGAGGGCGTACAGCCCGAAGCAGCGATTGGCCAGCGCCGGTTCCTTGAGGCCCAGTTTTTTCCCCGTGATGAGGTCGATGGCGATGTGCTCTTCCAGCATGGTGATGTTGGGGTGAGTCTTGATTTGTGCCGACAAGGTCCGCTGAACCGCAGCGCCGGTGGCGTCGGCGGCGTGCACGATACGGCGGTGGCTATGGCCGCCTTCGCGCGTGAGGTGGAGTTCCTCGGCATGAAGTTCGTCGTGGCTGAACTGTACGCCTTGCTGGAGCAGCCATTCGATCGCCGGTTTGCCGTGCTCCACGACGAA
>JBDKRR010000292.1:0-5175 GCA_039683315.1 Sulfuricella sp. | reverse complement strand
ACGGGCTTCATCGGCTTGGCGGTATTGACTGTGGCGACCATGCCGATCACGCCATTGGAAAGCTGCACGATGGTTCCCGGCGGATATACGCCCAGACACCGGATGAAGACCTGCAACAACTTCGGATCGAATTTACTGCGCAGCTTGGCGAACATCAGTGACAGCGCCTCATTCGGCGTCAGGGCATCGGCGATATTGAGCGGGTTGCAAAGCTCGTCGTAGTGGTTGGCAATGGCCACGATGCGGGAAAGCAATCCGACCGACTCGCCCTTAAGTTTTTCCGGGTAGCCGCTGCCGTCAAAAAACTCGTGATGCTCTCCGATGATGGCCAGGACAGCCGGCGCAAACTTCAGCCGCTGCCCCATTTCCACGCCGTATTGACAATGCATTTCAAAAAGGTGGTGTTCTGCCTGGGTCAGCGGCTCGGTTTTCATGAGAATCCGCTTCGGAATCTCCTTGCACCCGATGTCGTGAAACAGCGCGCCCATACCCAGCACGCCGACCACTTCCTGCGGCAGCCGGATTTCACGGGCCATCATCATAGCCAGCGTGGTGACATTCAGAGAATGGAAGTAAAGTTCTTCCCCTCCCGTCTTGTCGCCCATGACATGAATGGCGAGTTCCGGCGCACAAAGAATCGACTCGGCAATTTGCGTGATGAGCTCCGTCGCCTGATGCACGGTTTCTGCCGGCCGAGTAAAAAGGTCCTTCTCGATATCGCGGATGGCTTTAGCCGTATTGACAAAGGCGTTCTCGATGCGCGCAGCAGCCTCGCGCTGCGCTTTGTTCCGCTCCATCATGACGCGCTTTGCCGCAATCGCCTCCAGAATATCCGGGCTTGTTTCAACGACTTCAGGCTCCTGCGACATCTCTGGCGCAGCCTTCGACGGCATCCCGAGAACCGGTTTCGGTGTCGTTTCCGGCGCAGCATTTTTTGGCGGCGGGCTAATATCGCTCAGGGCCGGGTTGTAACGAACGGTCTTCAACCCCAGGCTGCGGATGATCTTGATCTGGTCCTCGGACTTGATCTTGAAATGGCTGAAGGCAAAGGGATGCTCGAACCAGCTGAGTTCGAGATCGACATACAGCCCGACCCGGAGTTGATCCATTGTGATTGTGGAATTATCTGCCATAGACTTCTCAAGGACTGATACGCAGCATCAGTTTAGAGGTTTTTCGTGGATCATGGCTGCATACTTTACTCGTTCATCCCGGAAGAACTTTTTCACCCGTTCCGGTGATTTCTCCAACGCCTTGCCTCCCGTCTCATGAGCGCGGCTTTGCCCTCGCCGTCGGTGCGGCGTTCCACGGGTCGTCGGGCCAGGGGTGCCTGGGATAACGTCCTTTGAGTTCCTTCTTCACTTCGGGGTAGGTGTTGTCCCAGAAGTTCTTAAGGTCGCGCGTGACCTGGATCGGGCGCTGTGCCGGCGAGAGCAGGTGGAGCATCAGCGCGACCTTGCCGTCGGCCACGGCGGGGCTCCGCGCCAGGCCGAACAGTTCCTGGAGTTTTACCGCCAGCACCGGAGGGGCGCCGTCCGGAAAATATTCCAGCTGCTTGCGCGAACCGCTCGGCACTGCGATATGGGTCGGGGCGAGGGATTCGAGTTGCTGCAAGCGGTCCCAGTCGAGGCGGGCCTTGAGAATCGTGGGCAGGTCGAGGCGGGCAAGATGGTCGCGCCGGGCGAGGCCGTCGAGATAGGGCGCAAGCCAGTCTTCCAGCGAGGCGAGCAGGGCCGCGTCGGAGACATCTGGCCAGCTGGCATCGGGCTGCCATTGCCGCAGAGAGGCGATTCGCGCCTGGAGCAGGCGCGCCTCCTCGTCCCAGGGCAAGCTTTCGAGGCCCAGATCCCGCACGCCGTCGACCATCGCCTGCACCATCGCCGCCGCGGCAAAACCCGCCGGCAGCGGCCGTTGCGCCAGAACCAGGGCGCCGAGGCGGCGTTCCTCCCGCGCCAGCACCGCCTGCGACTGGCGGTCCCAGCGCACGACCGGCTGCCACGCCGTTTTGTCGCCGAAATGCCGCGCGAGGTCGTCCGCGTCGAGCGCAGCGGCGAGAAAGATGCGCCCCTCGTCGCCCTTGCCGTCGAGGCTGGCGGCCACCAGCAGCGGCGCGCCACCGACGCAGCCCGGCAGCAACCGGGCGCCGCGCCCGTTGGCGAGCAAGTAGCGCCCCTCGCCTTCCCGGCGGCGCTGGGCGATGCGATCCGGGTAGGCCAGGGCAAGCAGCAGGCCGACCACCGCCTCGTCCACCTCGCCGTCATCCGCAGCCACACCCAGCAGGTGGCGCCACTGGCGCGCGGCGCGCTCGGCGGCGGCGCAGGCGCTGGGATCGGCACCGAAACGGCGCGCGCCTGCGTTGCCGAGACTGCGGTGGGCACGCAGGGCTTCCACCCGCAGCGCGAAGTCGCAGCGGCGCTCGCCTTCGAGGGCACGCAACGGGTCGCGCTCCGCAGCCACCGCTGCCACGTCGCAGGCGATGGCGCCGAGTCCCATTTCCCGGCCGCGCAATAGCATGTGGGCGAGGCGCGGATGGAGCGGCAGCCCCGCCATCTCCCGCCCCAGCGCGGTGATGCGGCCGGCGCTGTCCAGGGCGTCGAGCTGTTGCAGCAGCTCGCGCCCCTGCGCCAGGGCAGAGGCAGGGGGCGAGTCGAGCCAGGTCAGCGTGGCGACATCGTTCACCCCCCACTGGGCCAGTTCGAGCGCCAGGGGGGAGAGGTCGGCTTCGAGGATCTCGGGGGCGTTAAAGGCGACCAGCCCGCGCTGGATGTCTTCGTTCCATAGCCGCAGACAAACGCCCGGCCCCAGACGCCCGGCGCGCCCTGCCCGCTGATCGGCCGAGGCGCGCGAGACGCGCACCGTCTCCAGGCGGGTCAGCCCGCTCGGCGGATCGAAACGCGGCACCCGCTGCCAGCCGCTGTCGATCACGGTGGCAATGCCCTCGATGGTGAGCGAGGTCTCGGCGATGGGCGTGGCGAGGATGATCTTGCGTCGTCCCTGCGGATCGGGCGCTATGGCCGCCTGCTGGCGCTCGAACGGAAGGTCGCCGTAGAGCGGATGGACCCGGGGCGCGCCGGGCAGGGCCGCCCGCTCGGCGAGCAGCGCCTCCACGCGGCGGATCTCGCCGGAACCGGGGAGGAAGGCGAGGATATCTCCGCGCCCCTCTTCGGCGACATCCGCCACCGCCCGCGCCATGGCCTGCGCGATCTCTCCGGGCTGGAACGCGGCGCCGCCGCCCGCCCGGTAGCGCACTTCGACCGGGTAGCTGCGCCCCTCACTGCGCACCAGCGGGGCGCCAAGCAGCGCGGCGATGCGCCCGCCGTCGAGAGTCGCCGACATCACCAGGATTTTCAGGTCCTCGCGCAGGCCGCTCTGGGCGTCGCGGCACAGCGCGAGGGCGAGGTCGCTATGGAGATTGCGCTCGTGGAACTCGTCGAAGATCACCAGCCCCACGCCGGCAAGTTCCAGGTCGTGCTGCAGACGGCGAGTGAGGATGCCCTCGGTCACCACCTCGACGCGGGTTCGTTTCGACACCCGGTTCTCGAAGCGCACCCGGTAGCCGATTCGTTCGCCCGCTTCCTCGACCAGCTCGGCGGCCATGAACACGGCAGCGCCGCGCGCGGCGAGGCGGCGCGGTTCGAGCATGGCGATGGACTGCCCGCCAAGCCACGCTTCGTCGAGCAGCGCCAGCGGTATCCGCGTGGTCTTGCCTGCCCCCGGCGGCGCCTCAAGCACGACGGCCGAGTGGGCGGCAAGCGCGGCGCGTAGCTCGGACAGGATCGCATCTATGGGAAGGGGAAGGGGTTTGCTCACGGCGAAACGGGGAACTCTACTGAAGACGACCAACGGCTCCCGGACCCGACGCGTCAGATCGCCGGGCCGAAAAACGCCACGATATCACAACCTGCGCGGACGTTTTCACCTGGTGGCACCTTACTACATCGCTTTTCGGTATAGTAAACGTCTCTTTAAGCTCCCCGAAGAACACCGGCACTGTAGCCGTTGCAACTAACCAAAGTAACAGGGTACCAACGCTCCAGACGCGGTTTGACACACAGGGTGGCGGGGGCAAACTGCCGCGCATTCGCAAACCATGTAGCACCACAGGAGAAGAGAATGTCCAAGAAACGGTTCCACTGCCAAGCAGTTACTCACGAAGGCATCAAAAGCATCAGCATCACCGATGACGCGCACCACTTCTGCATTACATTGGAAGACGCAGGCAGTAGACTCACGGCCCTAAAAGAAGCCATCGCCATCGGCAAATATCCTATCGCCGTGGAACTGGTGGACTCCTGTGCCAAATTGATGCCCGGCCCAACCGTGAAATATTACGTCACACAACACGACGCCGAGAAGTTTGTCCATTCGCTGGATAAAGCGCTGCACCATTGAGACGCAAGCACCCAAAAATGAAAGCCTCGCAGGGACACGAGGCTTTTTGTTTGTAGAATTTTCAAGGTCGTAAATTGTGATCTTAAACACTGGCCTTGTCTGATAAGGTATTCGTGACCGCCCGCTGTAGGGCAACCCGCGTAAGACGTAGGGCGTCAATAAGCGTAGCGCATTGCGCCGCATGATGTTCGAATAGCTGCGCTTATTGTTCATGTGCGAAGCTGCTGGTTATGGATGTTTTGCGAGTTGGGCAAAAAGCCGCCCATCCCTGCGAACCCCATTTCATTCGGCGCAATAACGATTGCGACGCGGGCTTCGTCATTTTTTATGGGAGTTGAAGGCGCCAAATATTGCGCCGATAACAAGCCAAACAATAGCGGCTGGGATGGTGCCTAGATACAAAATTGGAGCCCATAATAGTACTTCGCTTTCTTTTAGATGGAATTGGAAAAACAAAACATATCCAATGCCACACGCCAAAATTGGCCCAAGCCCCATCAGTAGCAGCACTAGCCAGTATAGCGACCAACCAAGGCTCATTTGTCGTTGTGAGGGTTCAGAGGATTTTGGTGCCGGGGCCTCGCTGAAAATTACGGAATGACATATGGGGCATTGAAGCGTGTTAGCTGGTTGAGCATGGTTGCAGTGAGCGCAAATCTTCATGTAAGGGGGCTAACGAATGAAAGGGACTTCCCCGTCCCGAGGCTGCGGCGGAAGCCGCTGTCGGCATCAAGTGCCATGATGGAAGTTCCAACTCTCATCAAAACCAGGAAAGGGGAAGTC
>JBDKRR010000291.1:0-6958 GCA_039683315.1 Sulfuricella sp. | reverse complement strand
TGCGCCGATTTCCGCAGGCCAGGTGGTCGGTGCAATCCATCTCACGCTGGACGACAAACCCTTCGCCGATTATCCGCTGGTGGCGCTGGAAAATGTGGCAGTGGGGACTATCTTCGGGCGTGCACTGGATACCGTCAGACTGTGGTTCAAATAGTCTATTTGAACGGCGCCTTCCTCCCGCTGGGAGACGCCCGCGTGCCGGTGCTGGACCGCGGCTTCATCTTCGGCGATGGCGTGTACGAGGTAATCCCGGCCTACTCGCGCCATCCTTTCCGCCTCGCCGAGCATTTGCAGCGCCTGCAGCACAGCCTGGACGGCATCCGCCTCGCCAATCCCCATTCTGATGCCGAATGGAGTGAACTGATACGGGAAATGATCGCGCGCAACGAGGGCGAGGACCAGTACCTCTACCTGCACATCACGCGCGGCGTGGCCAAGCGCGACCACGCTTTCCCCAAGGACACGCCGCCCACCGTGTTCATGATGAGCAGCCCGCTGCTGCCCGCCGCCCAGGCGCTGCGGGAACACGGCGTGGCGGCAATAACGGCGCCGGACAACCGCTGGCTGCGCTGCGACATCAAGGCCATTTCGCTGCTGCCCAACGTGCTGCTGCGCCAGCTGGCGGTCGACGCCGGCGCTGCCGAAACCGTGATGCTGCGCGACGGGTTTCTCAGCGAAGGCGCGGCCAGCAATATTTTCGTCGTCAAGGATGGCGTTCTGCTGGCTCCGCCCAAGGATCACCTGATGCTGCCGGGGATTACTTACGACGTGGTGCTGGAGCTGGCCGCCGCCCACGGCATTCCCTCTCGTGTGGGGCCGGTGGCCGAAGGCACGCTGCGTAGCGCGGATGAAATCTGGCTGACTTCTTCCACCCGGGAAGTGCAGGCCATCACCCGCCTCGACGGCAGCCCGGTCGGTGCGGGCGAGCCAGGACCCCTGTTTCGCAAAATGGACCAGTTTTACCAGGATTACAAGGCCACCATCATGCGCCAACCCTCGCTATGAACGAGCAGGACACGAACAGTCAGGAAACCCTGCTGAAATTCCCCTGCGCCTTCCCCATCAAGATCATGGGGCGCATGGAGGACGGTTTCGCCGCCACCATGGTAGAAGTCGTGCTGCGCCACGCGCCGGATTTCGACGCTGCCAGCGTGAGCATGAAAGCCAGCAGCAGCAACAAGTATCTGTCCCTCACCTGCACCATCAACGCCACGTCGAAACAGCAGCTGGACGATCTTTACCGCGAAATCAGCGCGCATCCGCTGGTGGTGATGGCGCTTTGAGAGTGAGTGGCAAGCAGTGAGCGGTGAGCAGCCCCCACCCTTGGCGGATGACCCGCTGCTCACCGCTCACCGCTCACCGCTCACCCGCCGCCTTGGCCTGGTGGAATACCAGCCCACCTTCCATGCTATGCAGGATTTCACGGCCCGGCGTGGGCCGGCAACCCCGGACGAAATCTGGCTGCTGCAGCATCCGCCGGTTTACACCCTGGGCCTCGCCGGCAAGCCCGAACACCTGTTGCGCAGTAGCGACATCCCGGTGGTAAAGATCGACCGCGGCGGCCAGATCACTTACCACGGCCCGGGTCAGGTGGTGGCGTATATCCTGCTCGACCTCAAGCGGCGCGGCATCGGCGTCAAGGAACTGGTGCGTCGCATGGAGCAGGCGGTGATCGACCTGCTGGCGGCCCATGGCGTGGCGGCCGCGCGGCGCGACAAGGCGCCGGGCGTGTACGTGAACGAGGCCAAGATCGCCGCGCTGGGCTTGCGCATCAGGAACAATTGCAGCTACCACGGCCTGTGCCTCAACGTGGACATGGACCTTTCGCCTTACGCCAACATCAATCCCTGCGGCTATGCCGGGCTGGAAGTGACGCAAACCCGCGACCATGGCGTAAATGCCGACGCGGATGCGTTGGCCGATGAGCTGGCGCGGCATCTGCAGCAGCAGTTGGGATATACTCAACCCCTTAATTGAATTGACAGGATTTGCAGGACGGACAGGACTCGGGGCAATATCGTTAGCCCGGTAAATCCCGTCGATCCTGCCGGAATGGTTTTCTCATGGCTGACCCAAAACTTCACAAAGGCGCCGCCAAGACGTCGCGCATCCCCATCAAGATCGTGCCCCAGGAGCCGCTGCGCAAGCCCGCGTGGATACGCAGCAAGGTATCGTCGGGCGGCAAGTTCGGCGAGATCAAGCACATCCTGCGCGAGCACGGCCTGCACACGGTATGCGAGGAAGCCGCCTGCCCCAACATCGGCGAGTGCTTCAGCCACGGCACCGCCACGTTCATGATCCTCGGCGACCTGTGTACGCGCCGCTGCCCGTTCTGCGACGTGGGCCACGGCAAGCCCCTGCCCCCGGACGCCGCTGAACCTGAGCAGCTGGCGCGCACCATCGCCGCCATGAAGCTGAAATACGTGGTCGTCACCAGCGTCGACCGCGACGATCTGCGCGACGGCGGGGCCGGCCATTTCGCGGCCTGCATCGGCGCGGTGCGCGCCGCCTCGCCGCACACCCGCATCGAAACCCTGGTGCCCGACTTCCGCAGTCGCCTGGAGGTGGCGCTGGAGATTCTCGGCAAGCAGCCGCCGGACGTGCTCAACCACAATCTGGAAACCGTGCCACGCCTCTACAAACAGGCCCGTCCCGGCGCCGATTACGCCCACTCGCTGCAGCTGCTGCGGGCGTTCAAGCAAAAGCACCCGGGCATCCCCACCAAGTCCGGCCTGATGGTCGGGCTGGGCGAGACCGACGAGGAAATTCTCGCCGTGATGCGCGATCTGCGCGCCCACGAGGTGGACATGCTGACCATCGGCCAGTATCTGCAGCCCTCGCGCCACCACCTGCCGGTCACGCGCTTCGTGACGCCGGAGCAGTTCGAGGAATTTTCCCGCGCGGCCAAGGAAATGGGTTTCAAGAATGCCGCCTGCGGACCGATGGTGCGATCCAGCTACCATGCGGATTTGCAGGCTTCCGACGTAACTGGAGAAAAGCAGTGATCAACAACGACGTGTTGCGCAGCATCCGCTATGCGCTGGACCTGAGCGACGCGAAGGTGGTGGCCATGATCAAACTGGCCGAGCGCGACGTCGAGCCATCCGATGTCGCGAGTTTCCTGAAGAAGGAAGACGAGGAAGGTTTCGTCGAGTGCGCCGACGATGTCCTGTCGGCGTTTCTGGATGGCTTGATCGTCCACCGCAGGGGCAAGATGGAACCGCGCCCGGAGACGGACAGGAAGCCGGAACGGCGCCTGACCAATAATGCCATTCTGAAAAAGCTGCGCGTGGCTTTCGAGCTGAAAGAAGAGGATATGCACAAGGTTCTGGAACTCGCCGGGTTCGGCGTGTCCAAACCCGAGCTGAGCGCGTTGTTCAGGCAAAAGGGCCACAAAAATTACCGGGCATGCGGCGATCAGCTGCTGAGGAATTTTCTCAAGGGCCTGGTGATCCGGCTGAGAGGCAGTCAAGAACGATGAAAATACCCAAGAGGCTCCAGCCGCTGGTCGAAGACGGCCTGGTCGACGAGGTCGTCCGGCAGCTTATGAGCGGCAAGGAGGCGATGGTCTTCGTGGTGCGCTGCGGGGACGAAGTGCGTTGCGCCAAGGTGTACAAGGAAGCCAATAAGCGCAGCTTCCGCCAGAGCGTGGATTACACCGAGGGCCGCAAGGTCAAGAACAGCCGCCAGGCGCGTGCCATGGAGAAGGGCTCGCGCTACGGCCGCAAGGCCCAGGAGGAGGCGTGGCAGAGCGCCGAGGTGGACGCCCTGTACCGCCTCGCCGCTGCCGGCGTGCGCGTGCCGAAGCCGCATAATTTCCATGAGGGCGTGCTGCTCATGGAACTGGTGACCGACGACAGCGGCAATGCCGCCCCGCGCCTCAACGACGTGGTGCTGACGGACGAGCTGGCGCGCGAATACCACGCAGCCCTGTTGCAGCAGGTGGTGCGCATGCTGTGTGCCGGCGTGGTCCACGGCGATCTGTCCGAGTTCAACATCCTGGTCGGTAGCGAAGGTCCGGTCATCATCGACCTGCCGCAAGCCGTCGACGCCGCCGGCAACAAACACGCGAGCAGCATGCTGGAACGCGACGTGAGCAATCTGGCGAATTACTTCGGCCAGTTCGCGCCCGAGTTGAGAGACACCGACTACGGCAAGGAAATCTGGGCGCTTTACGAGAGTGGCGAGCTGCATACCGAGGTCAAACTGACCGGCCTTTTCGAGCAGAGCGAAAAACCGGCCGATCTCGGCGGGGTGATGCGGGAGATCAAAGCCGCACTGGCCGCAGAAGCCGCGCGCCAGCGTCCGCAGGAAGCGGAACAGTAGCGTGCGACGGTATTGGCGCCATTCGTTCGACTGCTTGCGCGGCGTTGTTCCGGAAGCAAAAAAAGCGTAGGGTACGACCCCATGAAAGCCCGCACGCGACTGCTATCGTTTCTGCTGCTAGCCTTTGCCCTGCTGTTCGCGCAGCAGGGCGCGGCGCTTCACGCACTGTCGCACCTGACCGAGCCGCTGCCTGGCCACTCGCAGCAGGACAAACAGTTGCCCCATTCTCCCGCCTGCGAAAAATGCGTGGTCTATGCCGGCATCGGCAGTGCCGTAACCGCCAGCGGGCTGAGTCTTCCCCCTGCAGCCATGGCTGCAGCTCATCCGGAAATCGAACCAAGCGGCCGCCTGCCGCAGTCCGTTCGCCACTACCACTCCCGCGCGCCCCCTTCCCTCGTCTGAACCTTCCTGTCGAATGGCCTTGACGGCCATTATTGATTGTTCGTTCTGACGAGGTTGTTTATGTATAAACACAAGATCATTGCGTCCGGCATCATCATGATGCTGGGCGCTCCGCTATCCGCTGTTGCCGGCGATGGTGCCGAAATGCAGCAAATCCGCAAGGAAATCAACGCGCTCAAGCAGGGTTACGAGGCGCGCATCCAGGCGCTGGAACTGCGCCTGCAGAAAGCCGAGGCCGCCTCAAGCGCTGCTGAAAGCCATGCTGCCCAAGCCGAAGCCGCCGTCAGCCAAGCCGTGGCGGCACAGCCCGCACAGGCGTCCGCAGCGCCGGCCGACAATATCAACGCTTTCAACCCCGGTGTGTCGCTGATCCTGTCGGGCTTGTACAGCAACCACTCGCGCGATCCGGCCGGCTTTGCCATCACCGGCTTTCACCTGCCCAGTGACGTGATGGCCGATTTGCGCCCGCAGCGCGGCTTCAGCCTGGCCGAATCCGAGCTCGGCATCTACGCCAGCGTGGACCAGCTCTTTTACGGCGGCTTGAATTTCGCCATTCACCCTGACAACAGCGTGTCCACGGAAGAAGCTTTCATCCAGACCACGGCGCTCAACCACGGGCTGACGGTTAAGGCCGGCCGCTTCTTCTCCGGCATCGGCTATCTCAACGAACAGCATGCCCACGTCTGGGATTTTGTCGATGCGCCGCTGGCCTACCAGGCTTTCCTGGGCGGACAGATGAACAACGACGGTCTGCAACTGCGCTGGCTCGCGCCGACCGATACCTATCTCGAACTCGGCGCGGAAGTGGGGCGCGGTGGCAGCTTTCCGGGCACCGGCCGCGACAAGAACGGCTCCGGCGCCAGCGCGCTGTTCGCCCACCTGGGCGGCGACGTGGGGGCCAGCAACAGCTGGCGTGCCGGCCTTTCGCTGCTGACGACCTCGCCGCAGGACCGCCAGTGGGACGACACGAGCTTGGGCGGCGCACCCGTTACCAACAGCTTCAACGGCAACAGCAAGCTGTGGATCGCCGACGCGGTGTGGAAATGGGCGCCCAACGGCAACGCCTATTACACCAACTTCAAGCTGCAGGGCGAGTATCTGCGCCGTGTCGAGGATGGCAGCCTGGTCTACGACCTCAACGGCGCCGCCGTGCCGGGCTCCTATGCCGCCACCCAGTCGGGCTGGTATCTGCAGGGCATTTACCAGTTCGCGCCTTACTGGCGTGCGGGCTTGCGCACGGAGCGGCTGGATCCGGGCAGCGTGGATTACGGCGTCAACAACGCAGCCTTGTCACGGCCCGATTTCCGTCCGACGCGCCAGTCACTCATGGTGGATTACAACCCCAGCGAATTCAGCCGCATCCGTTTGCAGTTCGCTCAGGACAAAGCCGCTCAGGGCGCGCCAGACAACCAGATATTCCTCCAGTACCAGATGAGCCTGGGTGCCCACGGCGCCCACAAATACTAACGGTCATGGCAAACGTATGCCTTACCGTTTCCCTCACCCCTGCCCTCTCCCGTCTCGCCAGAGCGAGCAGCTTTGCTGCCGCTCTCGGCGGGGATGCCCCTTGCGGGTACCGGGAGAGGGGGAGCAAAGACTCGCTGCGCGAGTTTTAGTTAAAGGAGTCACCATGAACCGATTATCGAGATTTATTGCCGCAGCCATTTTGCTGGCTGTTGCCGCACCTGCTTCCGCCGCCCTCAATATCCTGGCCTGCGAACCCGAATGGGGCGCGCTGGCACAGGAGCTGGGCGGAGACAAAGTGAGCGTCTACAATGCCACCAACGCCTTTCAGGACCCTCACCACATCCAGGCCAAGCCCAGCCTGCTGGCGCGGGCACGCAATGCCGACATGCTGCTTTGTACCGGATCGCAACTGGAAATCGGCTGGCTGCCGGTCCTGCTGCAGCAATCGGGCAATCCGAAAATCCAGCCCGGCAAACCCGGTTATTTCGAGGCCGCGCGTTTCGTGCGCATGCTGGAAGTGCCTGGCCGCCTCGATCGCGCCGACGGCGACGTGCATCCCGGCGGCAATCCGCATATCCAGACAGACCCGCGCAATATCGCCCTGGTGGCAAGCGGGCTGGCAAAGCAACTGGCGGAGGCCGACCCGTCCAACGCCGCCTGGTATCAAGCCCGTTACCAGAGCTTCAGCGGTCGCTGGCAGCTTGCCATGACGCGCTGGGAGAAAGAGGCCGCGCCGCTCAAGGGAGTGCCGATCGTGGTGCAG
>JBDKRR010000290.1:0-5358 GCA_039683315.1 Sulfuricella sp. | reverse complement strand
GTGTTGGTCCCGCGAGCGTGTGAGTAACGCTGGGCAGCAGTAGCATCACTGCGGGCACGTTGGAGACGATGTTCGACAACATGAAGGTCGTCGCAAACAGCGGGCCGAGGTGCTGCAACGGCACGCCTACGGTAGCCAGATCGGCGATGATGCGCGCCGGCAGACCGGTCTTCTGCAGCGCGTGGTTGACCACGAACAGGCCAATGAACAGTACCAGCAGTTCCCAGTCGACCAGGCCCAACATCTGGCGCGAATGCAGGCGGCGGCTTGTCAGCAGCACGCCGGCACCGGTCAGTGCGACCACTTCGCGTGGCCAGTCCGTAAAAAGGAAGCAGGCGACGATCGCCAGTGCGACGGTCATGCCCTTGAACGTTTGCCAGGCGTTGAGCGGGATGCCTTCGCCCAGCGTGGCTTCTGGCGGGGTTCCGCCGTGCGATGCGCTGCTGGACGCGTCAACCAGTTGACCCCGCGTGAGCGCAAGCACCAGTGCCCAGGCTGCCACCAGTCCCAACCCGACAGGCAGCGCCGCCTCCAGCAGGTAGCCGGCGAACGACAGGTGCAGCGTTTCGCCGATCAGCATGTTCTGCGGATTGCCGATCAGGGTCGCGGCCGAGCCGATGTTGGCGCCGCAGGCCAGCGCGAGCAGGAAGGGCATCGGAGACAGTCGCCGTCCGCGACAGGTGTCGATCAGAACCGGCGCCACGGCGAGGCAGACGATATCGTTGCTGAATACTGCCGACAGCGCAGCTACCACCAAAATTAGGGCGCCCATCAGTAGCGGCGGTGTCAGCGGCAGTTGGGCGACCCGGCGCGTCAAGCCGTCGTAGAATCCGCCCAGACGCATCTGCGCCGACACCACCATGAATGCGAACAGCAAGATCAAGGTCGGCAGGTGGACCGACTGTGCCGCTTCCTCAAGAGTTACCGCATGGAAACCGATCAGCGCAATCGCCCCCAGCAGTGCGACGCCGGTGCGATCGAGCTGAAGTAACGGCAGACCACCCAGAATCATTCCCATATAGACGACGATAAAGATTACAGCGACAAGTTCGTTCATTTCTGCGCCATGGTGTGACTAATGAAGTCACCATGCTGCCACACCAGCGAGGAGGAAGCGAACCATCGCCCGAAGAAGCAGACCTTAGGCGAATGACTTTCATACAGTTGGGGACCGTCCCTGACTGTCCGCAACTGGCACGGTCCGGAAGTAGGCAGCAAGCCCCGATTGCAGACGGTGGCGAAAATTCATGGTTTTACCTCTAACCACTTTGCGGCTCAATTCTCACTGAGGACTCGGTGCCAATAGGGGACAGTCGAACACGCGGCAATTAACGGCCACTTTTCGGCCTCAACAGTTGTCCGTGACTTTCCAGTCCTTGGCATGCCAAAATGAAATCGGGCCAACACTTCAACTCCACACCTCACTCTTACATGCCCGAAGTCCGGATAAGTATTCTCGTGGCCCTTGCGTTGTCGCTGGGATTTCACGCTGGCCTGCTGGCGCTATCGATGGTCAAGGCGCTACCACATCCCCAGCGCTCATCGACAGTTTCAGAGCCCTTGCAGGTAAGCCTCGTGATCGCGCCTATCCAGGGAATGAGACCCGCCTCCACTGCCGGCCGAACGAAACCTGCCCGCCTCGAGCATCTGGCCGTAAGGTCTTTGGACCATGCCACGAAACCACGCTCCAAACCCTCCATCCCAAAGCCGCCAAGCAAGGAGGAAAAGGAACACGCTCGCATCGCGGATTCCATCCCGCCCCCTCCCACGCCAGAGAAAAAGTTGGCTTCCATGCCAGCGCCGCCCCCTCCAACCCCAGAGGAATGGAAACTAGCCTCCACCTACACACTCAAGAACAGCAAGCGTTACCGATACAACTGGGGACAGTTGGTTCGAAGCATGATGGGAACAGCGGTGGAGGGCCCTCAGCAGGGTCAGGTTCGATTCCATATAGAGATCGCGCCCGACGGAAAGATCGCCAAGGTCGAAGTGCTTTGGGCGACCTCGGAAATAGCCGAAAAGCTGGCCTTGCAAGCCATTCGATCCCTGCCGCCACTGCCCCCCACTCCGACAGGAAAGCCTCTCATCTTCGACAAGACAATCGCATTTGAGCCGATCGAGACGGGGTGGCCGCCTATCTACAAGTATGACTGCCTACCGGATCCTCCGTCTTTCCATAACCCGTTCGCGTGGGACGGTTCATCAACCCAGCACACTTCGCAGGAACATCCGGAAAACGCTTCGCCATTGACCAGCGCCCCCGCACAGGCCGAATGCCCCCCTGACTCCACGTCGGACTCCCTCGATGCAGAAGACAAAGACATGAAACGCCAATTTGATATATGGGGTGTGGGGCGATTAAATGGGGTCGATTGATTTTCTCAAGAATGACCTGTCATGACGGTTCCCAAGAGATATTTCAAGTGTTAATTCCAGTTGTCTAAATGAACAAAGGGCACCCTTTTCAGGATGCCCTTTGCAATTACGACTTTAATCTGGCGAAACTGGCGGTGCTTGCTCAGGCGAAATTCTTCGCTGCAAAGTCCCAGTTCACCAGATTGTTCAGGAAGGTCTCGACGAACTTCGGACGCAGGTTGCGGTAGTCGATGTAGTAGGCGTGTTCCCATACGTCGACGCACAGCACGGCCTTGTCGCCGGTGGTCAGCGGGGTGCCGGCGGCGCCCATGTTGACGATGTCGACGGAGCCGTCGGCCTTCTTCACCAGCCAGGTCCAGCCGGAACCGAAATTGCCCACGGCGGAGGTCTGGAAGGCTTTCTTGAATTCGTCCACGGAGCCCCACTTCTTGTTGATGGCATCGGCCAGCGCGCCGGTCGGGGCGCCGCCGCCGTTCGGCTTCATGCAGTTCCAGAAGAAGGTGTGGTTCCAGACTTGGGCGGAGTTGTTGTAGATGCCGCCAGCCGGGGCTTTCTTGATGATGGCTTCGAGGTCGAGGTCCTCGTATTCAGTGCCCTTGATCAGGTTGTTCAGGTTGGTGACGTAGGCCTGATGGTGCTTGGCATAGTGGTATTCGAACGTTTCCTGGGACATGTGGGGTACTAGTGCATCCATGGCATAAGGCAGGGCGGGCAGTTGATGTTCCATGTTAACTCCTTGAAGGGTTTGAAATAAATCAGGCAGGAAAAAGCTTCCTGCCTGTGGCGACTAAGCGATTTAGAATTAGTTTACCTAAAAACCCTGCTGGCGGCAATAGTTGAGTAAATCAATCGTCTATAACGTAAATCTCGCATAGCGAGCAGCTTTGCTGCCGCTCTCGGCGGGGGCACCCTTTGCGGGCGCAAGGGGAAGGCCAGGATGGGGATGGGATTGGTGAGGGCCGGTTACAGACCGTGTTCAGGCGGCGGCCAGGCCGCCCGCTTCGATGGCCGCAATCGCCTTGGCCTGGTTCATGTCCTGGGCGTAGCCGGTGCCGTAAAGGCAGCACGCCAGCTGATTGACCAGCGGCAGGGGAAGAGGGACTTCTCCTGCCAGAATCTGTTTCGTCCACAGTGCCGTTGCTGCCGCGCTCGCGGCCTTGGGCAGGTTGGGGCTGCTGCGGGTGGGGCTGCGTTCCGCCTCGAAGAGTATTTCACAGCTCCCCTGGTTCAGGTGTTCCAGTTGCGGGCGTTGCATTGGGTTGGCAAAAGGCTCGCCATCGCAACTCTGCAACAATAGGGCGTGCGCCTCCGTCGCGAGCAGGTAGGTTCTCAGTTGTTTCAGCCAGTCCGGCTGGCTGGCGCTCACCAGGTGCAGTCCGACATCGCCGAAGGGTTGCAGCAGCTTGACCATGAGGTGGGCGCTGTTGCGCAATCCCAGGCGGTTTCTCAGGCTTAGCATGGATGCCAGCCCCGGGCAGAGCACCGCGGTCGGCACGAATGCCAGCCCTTCCTGGTCCAGTGCATGCTGAGCTTGCGACAGACTGACGCAGGGTAGGATGCCCAGTTCGCGCAGGACATAGGATGCTGCCATGCCGTCGTGATTTTCCAGAGTGCCGTGGAGCAGAACCGGAATACCAAAATGCTGCAGCAGCAGGGCGAACAACGGCAGCAGGTTGGCGGTTTCATGTCCGCCGCCGTATGCCGGGATGACGACCGGAATTATGCCGTCATGCGGTGCTTTGAGTTTATAAAGCCGCTCCTCGACTGCGCGCTGGAAACCCAGCAGTTCATCCAGGCTTTCACCCTTGGTACGCAAGGCATAAAGCAGGGCGCCCCGTTCCAGATCTTCCACCCCGCCGTCGAGCATGGCCGCGAACAGGCCATGGGCTTCGCCTTCCGCCAGACTGATCTGGCCGCGCCCGAGTTCCCTGATCAACGTCGCAATGCTCACCTTTATATCCCGGCAATTTTTTAGATGCCGTTGTACTAGCAAGCGTTGTGCCAGATTTGTGCTTTCAATGAATTCAGTATGTTATTGGCGTTGCGCAGAAGTGCCAGGCCAGATGCTGGTGCAGGAGGGGATAAATTTGCTTCGCGCTGGTGCAAAAAACCCCGCCATGGGCGGGGTCGGAAAGTCGAAAATGGAAATCAGCGCCGCGGACCGCCGCCCATGCCACCACCGCCCATGCCACCACCGCCCATGCCCCCTCCCGGACCCATACCACCGCCCGGACCCATGCCTCCACCAGGACCCATACCACCGCCCATGCCGCCAGCCGGCGGCATATCGGGCAGGGTCATGCCTTTTTCCTTGGCGCGTTCCTGCATCCTGGCGTGGTGCTCGGCGCGGATTTGCTCGCGCTCCTGCTGGGTTTTGGCGGCGCGCATCTTGGTGCGGTATTCCATGCGTTCCTGCGGTGTCATCAACTGGCTGCCATATATCTGGTCGCGGGGTTGCATTTGCTGTTGCGCCGGGGTTGGCGCAGGAGCCGGGTCGGCAGCCCACGAGACCGCTGCGGCTGAGCAAAGCGCCACTGCCGTGGCCGAAATTAAAGTACGCTTGAACATGTCGAACCTCCATCGGAAAATTATTGCTGTTGGAAAGACGTTACGTGCGAATTTAAAACCTTCTTCTGCTTTTTACAGACAACCACAAATGCGGATAAGTTCTGAAAACCATGCCCTGTCAGCGCCATTGCCGCGTTTCATGTGCGACGTGATGCTGGCGCGTTTGGCCCGCTATCTGCGCGCTGCGGGTTATGACACGGCAGTGGCAGCCGATGCTGCAGCGGACCGGGATATCATACGCCAGGCGGCGGAGGAAGGTCGCTGGTTGTTGACGATGGACCGCAAAATTCAGGACCACAAGGCGGCGCGGGGGCTGCTGGTGGTGCTGGCGCATGCAGAGCTGGATGCGCAGGCTCGGGAGTTGGGGGGGCGCTTCGCGATGGATTGGGCCGGGCATGCTTTTTCCCGCTGCAT
>JBDKRR010000289.1:0-6815 GCA_039683315.1 Sulfuricella sp. | reverse complement strand
CGTCGAGGCCGGCGATTTTCATTTTCGCCACGTCGCTGATGTGGAAGTAGGTATGAAGCGCCTCGCCCAGCACGAAGGGCGCGTTGCCGCTGTTGCGCGTCACCAGTTCGACCTTGAGCGCACTACCCACGGTGACTTCGAGCTCGGCGCTCGAGGCATGCGGCCATTGCGCGCGCGTGGCGTCGTTTTCCACCAGGCCGAAGCGCAGGAAAGAAGCGCCGTCCGCCAGGGCCTTGGTTTCCAGCACCTGCCACATCACGGTGCGGGCAAAGCCGTGCCCCGGCAGTGCCGCGTCCGTGGCGTGCGGGCCGAACCACGGCCAGCAGATCGGTACGCCGCCGCGAATCGACTTGCCGGGTGCGAACTTGGCGAATTTCGACAGCCAGATCACAGGTTCCTGGCCGCGTGGCTGGAAGGTCATGACATGAGCGCCTTGCAGGGCGATGGTGGATTCAGCCAGGGAATTGGCGACTTCGGCCACCACCAGACCGCCGGGGCCTTCCTTGAAAGTGACTTGGCCGGGAATGGCGAAACGTTGGTTGAGGTCAGCGATGGTCATGGTGGTCTCCTATTATGGGTCAGGGTTGTGTAGGTCGGCATTCATGCCGACATGTCGGGCTGAAGCCCGACCTACGTCTTTAATTCCGGAAACATCTTGCCGGGGTTGAGAATATGGTTGGGGTCGAACACCTGTTTGATGTCGCGCATCAGTTGCAGGGTCACGGGGTCGATCTCGCGTGCCACGAAGGCCCGCTTCTCGCGCCCCACGCCGTGCTCGCCTGAAAGGGTGCCATCGAGGCGCAGCACCAGGGTGAAAATTTCGTCCAGGCAGGCTTCCGCGCGCTGCAGTTCATCGGCGTCGTCGGGGTTCACCAGCAGATTGACGTGGATGTTGCCGTTGCCGGCATGGCCGAAGTTGGCATTGGCGACACGGTATTTTGAACTCAGCTCGCCCAGCCCCTGCAACAGTTCGGGCAGGCGCGAGACCGGCACCACGATGTCCTCGTTGATCTTCTTCGGCGCGATGTCGCGCAGCAGCGGCGAGAGCGCCTTGCGCGCCGCCCACAAGGCCTTGAGGTCGCTCACGATTTCCGCGTGGATCAGGCCGTCGTTGCTGCACGCGGCGCGAATGGCTTCTGCGCTGGCGGCGATTTCGCCGGGCGCGCCATCCACTTCGATCATCAGCAGGGCGCGGGTTTCTTGCGGCAACAGGCCGGGGTGGCGGGCGCGGATCAGGTCGAGCGATGCCTGGTCGAGGAACTCCAGCGCGCTGGGCAGGGCGGGCTGCGCCATGATGGCGGCGATCGCCCGGGCGCAGCTGGCGATGTCGCGGTAATGGGCGGTCAGTCCGCCCACGGCCGCGGGCAATGGGGTGAGCTTGAGCGTGGCTTCGGTGATGATCGCCAGCGTGCCTTCCGAGCCGATCAGCAGGCGCGTCAGGTCGTAGCCCACCACGCCTTTGGTGGTGTAGCAGCCGGTCTTGATGATGTCGCCTTTGCCCGTCACCGCTTTCAGGCCCAGCACATGGTCGCGGGTGACGCCGTATTTCACCGCGTGCGGGCCGCCGGCGCAGGTGGCGAGGTTGCCGCCGACGCTGCAATAGGCGGCGCTGGAAGGGTCGGGCGGCCAGAAGAAGCCGTGCGGCCGGGCGGCATCTTGCACTTCCTGATTCAGCACGCCGGGTTCGCACACCAGCACGCGGTTGGCGGGGTCGACAGCCAGGATGCGCCGCATGCGTTCAAGCGATAATGCCACGCCGCCCTGTTCCGGAATGCTGGCGCCGGTGGTGCCGGTACCGCGGCCGCGCGGCGTGAGCGGGATGGCGAACTCATTGCACAGCCGGACGATGTTCCGGACTTCTTCTTCTCTGGTGGCGAATACCACCGCCTCGGGCGGAAAGACCTTGCGGCTGTTGTCGTAGCCGTAGGCGTAGCAACTCGCCTGGTCGGTCAGCAGGTTGCCGGCGCCGACGATGGCGCCGAGGCGGGTGAGGAAGTTGGGGTTTAGCATCGATAAAAAAATGAATGTTAAACCACGGAGAACACGGAGGGCACGGAGAAAGACCTTCTGGGTGTTTTTAGCACCTCATCCAATGGGTGAATGCCAAACGGCATGCGATTCATTGCTTTTTCTCCGTGTTCTCCGTGAGCTCAGTGGTTAATCGTTTCTATAATTTACGAATCTTGGCGATGGTGGAAGTGGTGGAGCGCTCGAACAGGAACGGGATGGAATGGACCTGCCCGCCCCATTCCTGCACTTCGCGCGCGCCGACGATGTTCTCCGCGGCCCAGTCGCCGCCCTTCACCAGGATGTCCGGGCGGCAGGCGAGGATCAGCTGAAGCGGCGTATCTTCGTCGAACCAGGTCACCAGGCTGACGCTTTCCAGCGCCGCCAGCACCGCCATGCGGTCCTGCTGGCTGTTGACCGGGCGGTCGTCGCCTTTGCCCAGTCGTTTGACAGAGGCGTCGGTATTGACCCCGACGATCAGGCTCGCCCCCAAGGCCCTGGCCTGCGCCAGATAGGTGGCGTGGCCGCGGTGGAGGATGTCGAAGCAACCGTTGGTGAATACCAGCGGACGTGCCAGGGAAGCGGCCCGCGCCGGGAGATCGGCCGGGTCGCAGACTTTGCGCGCGAAATCAGGGGTGGAGTAGGTCAAGGCAAATCAGTTCACGTATTCGAATACCTTGACCACTTTTTTCACGTCACTGGTGGTACGGGCAATTTCCACCGCCTCGTCGGCCACCTGGTGAGAGACGAGGCCCAGCAGATAGACCACGCCATTTTCGGTGACGACCTTTACCTGAGTGACCGGGAACTTGTTGGCGTCGATCATGCGCGCCTTGACCTTGGACGTGATGTAGGTGTCGTTGCTGTGCGAAGCGAAAGACGTCAAAGACCCGATAGACATTTCGTTGAGGACCGAAGCCACGTTGGGCACGGTGCGGACCTCCTGCTCCACATCGGCTTTCAACACTTCGGTGGGCGCCTGGCCGGTGAGCAGGACATTGCGGTTGTAGCTGGTTACCGTGACATGCACGGCGTCGTTGAATTTGTCGTTGAGACGCGTCATCGCCTTGAGTTCGATGCCCTGGTCTTCGATGTAGGTGCCGGAGGTGCGGCGGTCGGCGACCATCAGCGCGCCAGCACCGACGCCGGTGGCGACCACCGGGAAACAGCCCTGCAGGGCCGGGATGACGGCCAACAGCAGTAACGGAAGAAATTTACGCATTTATTCAACTCCTAAAAGCAAACAGTCGATGGCATCACACAGACAATGGATGATGAGCAGGTGCACTTCCTGAATACGCGCGGTGCTGTCGGAAGGCACACACAAGTGGATGTCGCCGGGGCGCAAAAGTTCACCCATCGGTCCGCCGCCCTTGCCGGTGAGGGCGATGACACCCATTTCGCGTTCGTGGGCGGCTTCGATGGCCTGGATCACGTTGCGCGAGTTGCCGCTGGTGGAGATCGCCAGCAGCAGGTCCTGGGGCTGGCCCAGGGCGCGCACCTGCTTGGAGAAAATCAGCTCGAAAGAATAGTCGTTGGCGATCGAGGTGATGGTCGAACTATCGGTGGTGAGCGCCATGGCGGCCAGGCCGGGGCGCTCCATTTCGAAGCGGTTGAGCATTTCCGATGCGAAGTGCTGGGCATCGCCGGCAGAGCCGCCGTTGCCGCAGCTCAGCACCTTGCCATCGGACAGCAGGCATTGCACGACCTGCTCCGCAGCGAGCGCGATGGGCTCGGCGAGCAGATCCAGCGCCTGCAGCTTGACGTGGGCGCTGTCGGTAAAGTGATGGCCGATACGGGAAACTAAATCCATAATTCAAATTCCTTAGGCGCTAAATGCATCCTTGATCCACTCCAGCCTGCCGCCGTCCAGCAGCACGGCGTCGAAGCGGCAAGGGGGCTGGACTGCTTGCTGCTGTAAATAATGTTGTGCTGCACGAACCAGCTTGCCCTGCTTGTGGGCGGTGATGCTGGCGCCCGCGCCGCCGAAATGCTTGTTGCTGCGCAGCCGCACCTCGACGAAGACCAGCGTGCCGCGATCATCCATGACCAGGTCGATTTCGCCCATGCGGCAACGGTAGTTTCGCGCCACCAGCCGGAGCCCTTGCCGTTGCAGGAATTCGGCGGAAAGATTTTCCGCCTCCTGGCCGAGCTGGATCACGGTGTCAATGGTGCGGCGTCTCCATCGCGAAACACCGCCAGCACCCCGGCGCGCTCGATCTGCTGTCCCTTGTCCAGGCTCAGTCGGCCGGTTACCCCGTCGAGAGTGAGGGGCGTGCCGGTTGGTGCGGCTTGCAAAAGCAATGCCAGGCGCCAGGCGTCGATGCCCAGGGCGTAAAGGCGTTCCAGATCGGCGCTGAACTGTGCCTGGGGGCGCGGGTAGACCATCACGGCAAGATGGTCCGGCTGCAGCAGCCACGGCATGTCGATGAAATGGATGCCGTTCAGGTCGTAGTATTTTTCCGGGGTGTTTTTCCCCGCGTAAATTTGCGACGTCGCATAGATGGGCATGTCGGGGCTGAGATAAGGCCGCAGCAGGCGGGCTTCTCCGCCGTCCATGGCGAGAAACAGCATGTCCGCCGGGTGTCGCTGCAATGCGTCGCGCACGGCATCGGGGTTGGAACCACTGAAGTTGAGCTGGCTGACCAGTTCGCCGCCGAGCTGCGTCCATTCGTCGGCAAAGGCAAGCTGCATGCGCTTTGCCAGGCTGTTGCCGGAGGCGACGATGACGGCTGTTTTGCGGCCTTCGCCAAAGGCGGCCTGGGCGATCTGGCGGGCTTCGATGTCTGCCGCCAGTGCCAGCACGTAGAGCTGCGGCGGGATATCGCTGAGCGATTCCGGCAGGTTCAGCGCCAGTGTCGGGACGCTGACCTGCTTGCTGGCGGCGAGAGCGCTTACGCCGTTCTTGGTGAGCGGGCCAACGACAATTCGGGCGCCGGCTTGCGTTGCCCGACTGTATGCGGCCACAATGTCGTCAGGCTGGTCGCTGCTGGGGTAGACCTTGATCGGGAGATCGCCGGCCTGGACTGAGGCGGCCGCCATGAAGCCCTGTTTTACCGCTTCGGCAGCGCGGCCAAAAGCGGGCGAGCTGAGCGGCAGCAATAGCGCGATATGTGCATTTTCGGCAGTGGCCGGTGCAGCGGCGTCAAGCGGCTGGAGCGGCGTATCCACAGCCGTGGCTGCGGGTGGGGCAACTCTAGCCAGCGGGGAGAGCGTGACCTCGACTTGAGGAGTGGGTCTGGCATTGGCCAGCGGCCGTGATTCGACACTAACCGGCCGTTCCGGGGCGCTCGCACAGGCCGCCAGCGTTACGGCAAAAAACATCAGCAAAAAAGTGAGGAAACGTTGCATCAGGGCCAAGGAATAAGTGGTGTTGGAACATTATATGTGGTTGCCACGCCGATTGGAAATTTGCGGGACATCACGCTGCGCGCGCTGGAGATATTGAAGTCGGCGCATATCATCGCCGCCGAGGATACCCGCAATACATCCCACTTGCTGGGGCATTTCGGCATTTCCGCCAAGCTGGTGGCCCTGCATGAGCATAACGAGCAGGTCGCCGCGCCCAGGATCATCGAGGCGCTGCAGTCGGGCAAAACCGTGGCGCTCGTGTCCGACGCCGGCACACCTGCAGTAAGCGACCCGGGAACGATCCTGGTGCGCGCGGTGCGCGCGGCGGGCCTGCCCGTGGTGCCGCTGCCCGGTCCCAGCGCCGTCATCTGCGCGCTTTCGGCTGCGGGCCTGGAAGCGCCGCATTTCCTCTTTTACGGCTTCCTGCCTTCCAAGCCCGCCAACCGGCGCAAGGCGCTGGCCCCGCTGCTATCCTTGCCCTACACCCTGGCGTTTTACGAGGCGCCGCACCGCATCGTGGAAACGGTGGACGACCTGCTGGCGGTGCTGGGCGGCGAGCGGGAAATCGTCTTTGCGCGCGAGCTGACCAAAGTGTTCGAGAGCATCCACGGCTGCAAGCTGGCCGATGCGCCGGCCTGGCTGGCGGGCGACCCCAACCGCCAGCGCGGCGAGTTCGTGTTGCTGGTGTCGGGCGCACCGCCGGTCGAGGAACAGGGCGTCAGCGCAGAGGCGCAGCGCATCCTGACGCTGCTGCTGGCCGAATTGCCCCTCAAGCAGGCCGTCAAGCTGGCGGCCGAGATCAGCGGCGAGAAGAAAAATGCCCTTTACGACCTGGCGTTGCAGTTAAAATAAACACAGCCTTTTTGACGGATCACACCATGGACACGCTGACCCTCACCCGCCCCGACGATTGGCACCTGCACCTGCGCGACGGCGCCGACATGCAGGCCGTGCTGCCCGATACCGCACGCCGTTTCGGGCGCGCCATCGTGATGCCCAACCTGCGTCCGCCGGTCACGACGACCGAGCTGGCGCTGGCTTACCGTCAGCGGATTCTGGACGCCCTGCCCGCCGGTTCCGATTTCGAACCGCTGATGACGCTGTATCTCACCGACAACACTGCCCCCGAGGAAATCGCGCGCGCCAAGGCCAGCGGCGTGGTGCACGGCGTCAAGCTTTACCCGGCGGGCGCGACCACCAACTCCGATTCCGGCGTCACCGATATCCTCAAGTGCCACGCCGCGCTGGAAGCGATGCAGGAACATGACGTGCCGCTCCTGGTTCACGGCGAGGAGACCCACCCACTGGTCGACGTGTTCGACCGCGAGCAGGTGTTCATCGGCAAGGTGCTGGTGCCGCTGCTGGACCGCTACCCGCGCCTGCGGGTTGTGTTCGAGCACATCACCACGCGTCAGGCGGTGGAATTCGTCAAGGCTGCGCCGGCCACTGTCGCCGCC
>JBDKRR010000288.1:0-2977 GCA_039683315.1 Sulfuricella sp. | reverse complement strand
AGGACATCGCCGCGCTGGCGGAGGCTAACCGCGAGCGTCTGCGCGACATGTTCGAGGACCTGTATCAGGGCGCTCCGCTTCCTGCCCAGGGCATATCCCAAGCTTGCCAATACTGCGAAATGCGCGGCCTGTGCCGCAAGGATTACTGGAATGCATGATTTCGATTACCAAACCGCGCTGAATCCCGAGCGCTCGGTGGTGATCGAAGCCTGCGCTGGCAGCGGCAAGACCTGGCTGCTGGTGTCGCGCATCCTGCGCCTGCTGCTGGCGGGTGCCGAGCCGGGCGAAATCCTCGCCATCACCTTCACGCGCAAGGCAGCCCAGGAGATGCAGGCGCGCCTGCTGGAGTGGCTGCGCCTGCTTGCCTTGCAGCCGGAAGAGGAGGCACGCGAATTCCTGCGCCAGCGCGCCTTGTCGGAGAGCGAAATCGAAGCATTGCTGCCGCACGCGCGCAACCTGCTGGAGCGCGTGCTGACCGCGGAGCCGGCACTCACCATCAACACTTTCCACGGCTGGTTCCTGCAACTGCTGCAAAAGGCGCCGCTCGAAGGCGGTGCGGTGGGCAATTTCTCCCTGCTCGACCAAACCTCGGCCCTGCTGGAAGAGGCCTGGCAGAGCTTTGCCGAAGATTTGGCAGCGCAGCCTGAAGACCCGACCGCCAGCGCCCTGCAGGAGTTGTTCCGCGACCACGGGCTGTTCAATACCCGCGCCCTGCTGCTGGGTTTCGTCGCCAAGCGCGCCGAATGGTGGGCTTACACCGCAGGGCAGGCCGATCCCCTGGCTTATGCCCTGGAACGCTTGCGTCGCGAACTGGAAGTCGATCCGGAACAGGACGTGCTGGCAGAAATGCAGCAGGACCCGGTGTTGGCCGAATGGCACAGCGAATACGCGCAACTCCTGGGGAAGAACACAGCGACCGACCAGAAGCTCGCGACCCAACTGGTGGATGCGCTGGCGTTGCAAGATCTTGACCAGCGTTTCGCCATGCTATGCCCGGTGTACTTTACCAAGAGCGGTACGCCGCGCGTTCGCGCCTCTTCGCCAACCCAGGCCAAGCGGCTGGGCGCGCATGGCGAGGCGCGCCTGATCGAACTGCACCAGATGATGTGCGACCTGCTGTATGAAGCCCGCGACCGCCTCACCGCCCAAGCCGCGTACCGTTTCAACTGCATCGGCCTGCGCTGCGGCGCGGCGCTGCTCGACGCCTACCAGCGTCTCAAGGAGGCGCGCCAGATGCTGGATTTTGCCGATGTCGAATGGCGCGTGTTCCAGTTGCTGAGCCGCAGTGATTACGCCGAGTACATGCAATACAAGCTGGACAGCCGCTACAGCCATATCCTGCTGGACGAATTTCAGGACACCAACCCGCTGCAGTGGCAGGTGATGCAGGCCTGGCTGGGCGCCTACGGTGAGGCGGGCAGCCGCCCCAGCGTGTTCCTGGTGGGCGACCCCAAGCAGTCTATCTACCGCTTCCGCCGCGCCGAACCGCGCCTGTTCCAGATCGCCGCCGAAAGCCTGATGCGCGATTTCGCTGCCGCCCGGCTGGAACAGGACCGTTCGCGGCGCAGCGCGCCGACGGTCATCCAGGCTGTGAACCGGGTGTTCGCCGCGCAGCCGGACTTCGCGGGTTTTCGCGAGCATGGCTGGCACCACGACGCGCAGGAGGGTGCCATCGTGCTGCTCCCGCTGGCGGAGAAACCAGCCCAGCCGGCCGAAGAAGAGGACGCCGACGACACCGGGCTGATGTTGCGCAATCCGCTCCAGCAGGCGCGCTTGGAAGACGAGGATGTGCGCCACGAGCAGGAGGCGGCCCAGCTCGCGGAGAAAATCACCGCCATCGTCGGCCACTGGAAGGTGGACGACGAGAAGCACGGCCCGCGTCCCGCGGCATACCGCGACATCATGCTGCTGGTGAGGAGCCGGACCTGGCTCGCCACCTACGAGCGCGCCCTGCGCGCGGCGCGCATCCCCTATCTCAGCTCGCGTCAGGGCGGCTTGCTGGATACGCTGGAATGCAGCGATCTGGCAGCCCTGCTGGAGTTTCTCGTGACGCCCTTTGCCGACTTCAGGCTGGCGCAGGTGCTGCGCTCGCCGATCTTCGGCTGCGACGACAGTGACCTGATGCAGCTGGCACAGGGGGAGGAGGGCAGCTGGTGGCAGCGCCTGAAGGCGCTTGCGGAGGACCGCCTCACGCCACCCTTGGCGCTGGCCCGCGCAAGACTCGCTGCCTGGCAGGAAATCGCGGATCGCCTGCCGGTGCATGACCTGCTCGACCGCATTTATTTCGAAGGCGAGGTGTTGCAGCGCTATGCCATGGCCGTACCGTCCGCCATGACTGCAGCGGTGCAGGCCAATCTGCATGCCTTCATCGAGCTGGCGCTCAATATGGATAGCGGCCGTTATCCCAGCCTGGCACGTTTCATCGACGAGGTGGCTGCCCTGCGCCGCGCACCGGAACAGGAATCGCCGGACGAGGGCCTGATCAGCGACGGCGGCAATGCGCTGCGTATCCTTACCGTACATGGCGCCAAGGGGCTGGAGGCACCGATCGTGTGGTTGTTGGATGCCAATGCCGCAGCGCGCAATGAGAGCGGATACCGGATTTTGGTCGACTGGCCGCCGGAAGATCCGGCGCCGCGCCACTTTTCCCTGGTGAGCCGCAAGGCGGAACTGGCGAGGGCGCGCGAACATTACGTGGAAGCGGAAGCAGTGCACGCCCGGCGCGAAAATCTCAACCTGCTGTACGTCGCCATGACGCGCGCCAAGCAGTCGCTGATCGTGAGCGGCAGCACGAGCGGCAAGGGCGGCGACAGCTGGTATCAGAAACTTGAGGCCGGCCTGCAGGAGAGCGGACTCGGCAACGCACTTTCGCTTGCCGCTACGCCGTCTTCCTTCGATAAAGATGAGCAGGCAAACGCCCCACTCAAGCAAAACAACCTGCCGGTGCCGCCAACCGGTAGGAGGGAAATTTTTTCCC
>JBDKRR010000287.1:0-7219 GCA_039683315.1 Sulfuricella sp. | reverse complement strand
GTCGATGTGGTGGTGGCGCAGCAGGGCGAGTTGGTCTCTTTCCGCTTCCTCCTTGGCGTCCTTGAGCACTTCGATATGCTGAAACGGGATGCGGTAGGTGTCCGCCAGCCACTTGGTGTCGGAGTGGTTGCCGATGATCAGCGGGATTTCGCAGTGCAGTTCGCCCGACTGGTGGCGATAGAGCAGGTCGGCCAGGCAGTGATCGTAGCGCGAGACGAATATCGCCACCCTGGGGCGCTGGCTGGACAGCGCCAGGCGCCACTGCATCTCGAACTGGTGCGCGATGTGCGCGAAATGCTGATTGAAATCCTCGGGCGCGAGGTCGAATCCTTCCAGATCCCATTCCACCCGCATCAGGAACAGGCCGTTCGCGCTGTCCTGGTGCTGGTCGGCGTGCAGGATATTGGCGTTGTGGCGGTACAGGAATTCGGCAATAGTCGCCACCAGACCTTTCCGGTCAGGGCAACTGATGAGCAGGATCGCGGTGTTTTTCATGTTGGAAAGCGAAAATTGGATTAGGGCCGATTATAGAGGCATTGAACGCAAAACGCAGGATGTTGTTGGCTCAGCATTCATTCTGCCGGGCCCCATCCGATGTGCGCCTGGCACGTTCCCGCTCATGCCAATTCGTCCTTTGTCCATCGACCGTCTTCCCGCTTTGCGGGCGGGACACCTCAGGAAAGCCATGGTTAACTAATGGTAATTAGCAATGAATAAATAGGCAGTTATAGTCTGCAACACGTGCTTGGATATTCGCCCGTTGTAATTTCTCCCGCGTCAAAAGATTCTTCGGCAATGCTTGCCGGCGGCAAGGTTTTCTTTTGCCAGTCAGAGGCGCGATTTCCGGGTGGTCCGGGGGTTGCCGATGGCGCCCTGATTCGCATCACCTCAATGTCGCTGAAAATGGACGAAAAATTCAGCGCAATAACGCGTATGCCGGAACACGCTAACCGAGCCGCCACGGTGCAATTCGCATCAACCCGATATTCCGCCTTGACGCAACGGGCAGGCTGGCTTGGTGTGTTTAATCATTAAAGGACTAAATCATGCTGAAGAATTTTATGAGAACCCGAAACGACTACAACGAAACCAGGAATCAGCCCGCAGCGCCCACCAGGCCGGCGGTAGCAGCCAAACCGGAGCAAGCGCCCCCAAAGGCAGCCGTGCCGCGTGAAGAGGGCAACAAACTGATCGTGGGGCCAAACATCAAACTCAAAGGCTCGGAAATTACCGATTGCGAAATCCTTGTGGTCGAAGGCAGGGTCGAAGCATCCATGAACAGCCGGGACATCCGCATCGCTGAAGGCGGAGTGTTCTCGGGCAAAGCCGAAATAGATGTGGCAGAAGTGAGGGGACTATTCGAGGGCGAACTGACTGCGCGCAAGCAACTGGTGATTTATGCCTCGGGAAGAGTCACCGGCAAGATTCGCTATGGCGCATTGACCATAGAAGATGGCGGCGCGATCTCGGGTGATGTGGCGGGGATAGCCAGAGATACTCAAAACCTCAAAACGGCGCCCGTTGCCGAGCCGGAAAAAGCCTTGCCGACCTTGGCGGAAATGCCGGAAATACAACATCTCCGTGCGTCCTCTGTTCTGGGGCGTACGCCGCTTGGTGGCAAGCGTAGCTGACGTTCAAGGTCAGGGGCGCCGCGACTTTATCGCGCAGCGTCCCTGAGCGACATCTCATTGCTTCGCGAGCCCCGGAATATCTTTTCCGGTCTGCTCGGAAAAAAAGCGAGCTCCACCCAGGCCATCTGCAGAAAACTTGACCCTTACAGTCCCGGTCCGGTCGCACCCTCGATATGTCCAGTCTTCTTCCCACTCGCCCGTGACAAGATAGGCATGCTCATATCCAGGCACCTTGCTCGGCAAGTACGTTGCACCACTCAGGGGCTTGGCGATCGCGATCGCTGTAAGTTCCGGGGGAGCGGCTCTAGTGCCTTCCTTGCTCTCCTGCAACCCACACGTCTTCAGCATGGCAGCAAGCATCTGGGGGCCTTGTGCGTCGAAGAACAGCTGAGGACTGGTGAGGCTTTGCCCCAGCCCATTTATTAGACGTGCAAGCTTTTCATAGTTCTGCAAGGCCTTGTGCGTATGCTGAGGAATCTTGCCGGCGAGCGCCAGCATGTGTTCCCGATTGTTGTCGCCCACCGTGCCGCCAAACGCAAGAGCAAGCGTAAGAACCGCATAGGGATAGCCTTTCTCGGATGAACGATAGAGCGCATCCTGTGCTTCCACGTCCATGCCGCGCTCCGACAGTGGCCGAGCGGACAACTGCCGGTACTTTGCCTGGTCCGCTTTCCCGCTGGCATCAATATAGCCAAGCGAACCGGATTTGAGAATGACGTGCAAGAAAAACATCCCCTCCGGATCGCCTGATTGCGCGGATTGGCGGGCATATGCGAGGGCTTTCTCGGGATTCCTGGGAACCCCGTCCCCGCGTGCGTAAATCTGCGCAAGCCGGGAGAAAGCCCCGAGTACGCCACCCTGAGCGGCTTTTTCATACCAAGCGACGGCCTCAGCTGGGCTAGCGGCAACACCCAGGCCACCCTGATACATTGCGCCCAGCAGGAAGCTCGCGCGTGCATCTCCTGTAGCGGCGGCCTGACGTGCATCTGCAATCGCTCGTGGGTAGTCCTTGCCGCGATACGCTGCCAGGGCATCTTCAAATCCGGCGAAGGCATTAAATGGATAGCAAAGGAAGTATCCGATCAGGAAAAGAGCTCTCAGGTTGGTTTCAATCATCTAAATTTCCAGAAAGTCAATGCTATAAGATTGCGGTCGCGAGCTTGCGCCGCATGATGCAAACATCCTCGCGCCATGACAACTTATGGTGTCTGGATTAAACGCGCAGATACTGTGCCACAGCATGCGCTAGAGCGGCAAATAAAAGGGTGAGCAGCTAAACTTCGATCGCTTTCAGTTTTTGCGTTCCCTCACCGTCTTGCCGTCGCTGACGTTGTCGCCGGGATGGACGACGACTTTCTCGCCCACTGTCAAACCTTCCTGCACCACCGCTTCGGTCGCGCCGCGGCGGGAAAGCGTCACGATTCTCTTGGCCGCCCGACCATTGCTCGCCACGAACACCGCCCATTGGTCCCCGGCGCGGAACAGCGCGCTGACCGGCACTTTGACGGCCTTGTCCAGGCTGGCGGTGACGATGCGGGCATCCACCTTGTAGCCGTCCCCCAGGGTTTGCCAGCGTTGTGGCGGAGAGGCCAGGTCGATGATGACGTTCACCCGCTGTTCCTCCACGCCCAGGGCAGAAATCTTGGTGAAGGCCGCGGGCTCGACGCGGCGCACCACGCCTTCCAGCGGCTCGGCCCGGCCCCAGCGCTCGAAGCGCACTTTTGCGCCAGGCGGGATCTGCACCGCGTCGGTGCTGAGCACGTCCACCACCACCTCGAGGTCCGAGGGCTGGCCGATTTCCAGCAGCGGTGTGCCGACGCCGACGACGGATTCGCTTTCCTGCAGCACCTTCAGCACCTTGCCGGCAACCGGCGTGCGCACTTCCCAGCGTTGTCCGGCGGGCTTGGCGCCGCTGGCCTCCTGGCGCAACCTGAAGAGCGCGGCGCGCGCCACCGCCACCTCGTGTTGCGCCGCGTGTTCGCCGTATTGCGTGGCTTCAAGCTCGCGCTGGCCGACCCGGTATGCGAGTTCCGCCTGTTCCAGGGCGGAGGCCGAAACGAACTTTTGCTGCGCCAGCTTGCGCGCGCGGGCGAGGTCCGCGGCGGATTTCTCCAGTGCGGCGCGTGCCCGCGCCACTTCCGCGGCAGCGCGCTGCTGCGCGGCTTCCGTGCTGCCCACCCGTTCGCCCAGCTCGCGTTCGGTGCGTGCATCGAGCAGGCCGGGCGCGCTGGGCGCGATCACGGCGACGGTGTCGCCTTCCCTCACCGTGTCGCCCGCCTTGAGCGCGATGCGCTGCATCTTGCCGGCGAGCGGGGCGGAAACGACGTAGCGCTCGCGCACGCGGGTCTTGCCGTCTTCCTCGATGGTCTGTTCGAAGCGGCCCTGTGTGACCTCGGCCAGCTCCACCAAGGCCGGCTGGGGGCGGAAAGCCCATGCCAGCACGCCGAGCAGCAGGACGCCGAGCAGGATCAGGAGGATGCGCTTGGAGGTTTTCATTTCTTATTCCCTTGTTTTCAATACCGCCACCAGGTCCAGGTGGTCGACCCGGTGGCGCACGATCAGCGCGCTGGCCACGCCGGAGATCAGGATGGCGAGCGCAGCATAGGCATAGGTGGCGGAGGTGATGATGACCGGGATATCGACGGTCTCCATCGGCATCTGCGCGACGATCAGGTGCGACAGAAGGTAGCCCAGCCATAGGCCCAGCGGGATCGCCATGGCGATTTCGAAGGCAAGTTCGCCCAGCAGGAGGGTGGAGACTTCCTGGCGGGTGAAGCCCAGCACGCGCAGGCTGGCCAGTTCCCAGGCGCGCTCGGCGAGAGAGATGCGGGCGCTGTTGTAGACCACGCCGACGGCGATGGCGGCGGCGAACACGGTGACGATGCTGGTGAAGAAGATGAGGAAACGCCGGTTGGTTTCGCGGAAGCTGCGCAGCATCTCGTCCTTGATGGTGACCGTGGCGACCTGCGGCATCTGCTTGATGCGGGCGTAGAACGCGCTGGCTTGGGCGGGGTCGAGCCGCACTGCCACGCCGGAGATGGAATCTCCTTCTCCCATCAGGCGGTTCAGTGCGGCGATGTCCATGTAGGCGGCGAGGCCGATCATGTCGTTGACCAGGGCGCTGACCACGGCTTCGCGTTTGCTGCGGGTGGCCTCCAGGGATTCGAGCATGAGCCGGTCGCCGGGTTTGACGCCCAGGCGTTGCGCCAGGCGGCGCGAGAGCAGGATGCCGTCGCTCGGCAAGGGCACGCTGCGCAATTGCGTGTCCAGCAACTGGCGCAGCTCCGCTTCGGGCGGATAGCCCGAAAGGACAGTGCGGTAGGTGCGATGCCCCGCCCGCAGCCGCACCGGAACGGAGCGCAATTCCTCGCTGCGCAGCACCCCCGGCAGACGGGCGATTTCGTACAGGGCGGTGCGGGCGAGTGGGACGGTGAAAACCACCGTCACGTCGCCCCGTTCCGCAGCGTTGAACTGCACCTCCATCAGGTAATCCATGGCGTCGCCCCAGAAGGTGCCGGCCACGATGATGGCAATCGCACAGGCGATGCCGAAGCTGGTCAACAGGGTGCGCAGCGGGCGACGTTCCAGGGTGCGGATCACCATGCGTGCCTGGGGCGAGAGCAGGTGTGCCATGCCGAGTTTTTCCAGCAGCATGCGCCGGTAGCTGGTCGGGGCGGGCGGACGCATGGCTTCGGCCGGCGCCAGCGCCACAATCCGGCGCACCGCGCCATACGCGGCACCCAGGGCGGCAGCCAGGCTGATACCGGAAGCCAGCAGCATGATCCACGGCTGGATGCGGTAGATCAGGTGCGGAAAATGGAAGAAAGTGGTGTACAGGTCCGTCATCTCGTAGCCCATCCAGGCGCCCACCGCCACGCCCAGCAGGATGCCGCACAGCACGATCACCAGCACCAGCTTGAGATAATGCGCTGCGATGTCGAAGTCGGCGTAACCCAGTGCCTTGAGCGCCGCGATCTGGTCGCGCTGCGTCGCCACCTGGCGGCTGAGTACGACGTTGAGCAGGAACGCCGCCACGCCGAGGAAAATGGTCGGGAAAATCGTGGCCATGGTCTTCTGCTGGTTGATTTCCTGGTTCAGGATGCGGTGCGAAGTCTGGTCCTTGCGCCCGTGGGTATTGAGGTTGCCGTAGGGTTCGAGCAGCCGGTCGAGCGCGTCGATCACCGCTGCCTCGCTGGCGCCGGGCGCGAGGCTCAGGGCGGCGTGGTTGAAGGCCCCCTCCATGTTGAAGGCGCTCGCCAGGCGTTCGCGATCCATCCAGAACACGCCGAAGCCCTTGTCGTCGGGGAGGTCGCCGCCGCGCGAGGCAAATATGTACTCCGGCGAAAGCACGATGCCGACGATTTCCAACTCTTCGCGCTTGCCATTGAGCAACGCGACCACGTGGTCGCCGGGTCTGAGACGGTGCGCCTTGGCAAAACCTTCGGAAACCAGAGCCTCGTTCAGCTTGTCCCGTTCCAGGAAGCGTCCCCGCCTCAGGGTCAGGCGATTGAGGCTGGTAGGGCCGTTGCTGGTCATGCCGATCATGCGCCCGATGACGGGTTCGTCCACGCCGGCGACGTCGAGAGTGACGTCCTCCACGATGCTGGTTTCCAGCGCGGCCACGCCCGCCAGTTCGGCTATCTGGCGTTCCACCGCCTTGGGCGCGCTTTTGATGTCGGCGAAGACCTGGGCGAAGCGCGCTGCCTCGTAATAGGAGTGGCGCGACCATTGCAGCGAATCGTAGGTCGAGAGCAGGGCGATGAATGCGCCTATGCCCGCCGCCACGACCAGGGCGATGGAGAAGGCTTGGCTCTTCATCTGCCACAGGTCGCGCAACAACTTGCGTTCGAGGGTTTTCACCAGGATAGCTCCGCTGGCGTCAGCTTGTGCGGATTCGCCTCGACTGAAGCGATGTGCCCGTCGGCCATGCGCATGATCCGGTCCGCCATGCCGGCGATGGAGGCGTTGTGGGTGATGATCACGGCGGTGGTGCCGAGCTCCTGGTTGATCCGGGCGATGACCTCGAGCACCACCTTGCCGGTTTCGTAGTCGAGCGCCCCGGTGGGTTCGTCGCACAGCAGCACGTCGGGGCGCTTGGCGATGGCGCGGGCGATGGCTACGCGCTGCTGTTCGCCGCCGGACAGCTGGGAGGGGAAGTGGTCCATGCGGTGCGCCAGTCCGACACGCTCCAGCGCTTCCTCGGGACGCATGGGATGCGGCGCGATCTCGGTCACCAAGGCGACATTTTCCCGCACGGTGAGGCTGGAAATTAGGTTGTAGAACTGGAACACGAAGCCGACGTGGTCGCGCCGGTATTCCGTGAGCTCGCGCTCGTTCGCGGTGGCCAGGTTGTGGTCGCGCCAGAAAGCCTCGCCGCTGCTGGGGTTGTCCAGGCCGCCGAGGATGTTGAGCAGGGTCGACTTGCCACTGCCGGACGGGCCCAGCAGCACGACAAACTCGCCCTGGTAGATGTCGAGGTCGAGGGAGCGCAAGGCCGGCACCTCGACCTCGCCCATATGATAGGTCTTGGTGAGGCCGCGTGCGGTGAATATGGCCTTTGGGAGTGGCTGCAAAATAATGCCCCGTTC
>JBDKRR010000286.1:0-9143 GCA_039683315.1 Sulfuricella sp. | reverse complement strand
CTGGTACGCCGCGAGCCGTCCATGACGAACAGGCCTTGGGACTTGAAGCCGCATTTTTGCAGCAGGGCTTCGATGCGCGTGGCCAGTGCCTGGTCTTGCAGCGGCGTGAACTTGTTGAAAATGGGTGCGATTACCGTGGGGTAAAGCAACAGGATGAGTAGGTTGAAGCTCATCCAGGCGAACCAGACATAGAGCCACCAGTGCGCGCCCATCTGTTCCATCAGCCACAACATGCCCAGCAGCAGGGGGACGCCGAGCGCGGCGCCGATCAGCGTCTGCTTGAGGAGATCGGCGAGAAACAGGCCGATAGTCATCTTGTTGAAATTGAAGCGTGCGTCAATGACGAACGTGCGGTACAGGCCGAGGAGGAGTTCCAGCAAGCTGGAAATCACCAGAACGCTGGCGATCAGCGCCACGCCGCGCCACAGACCGGCACCCAGCAATCCCTGCCAGAAATCGGCGAGTGCCTGGATGCCGCCGCCGAGGGTGAAAACAAGCAGCAGTGCTGCGTCCAGGATGATGTGTACAACGCCGAGGCGGGTCTTGGCGCAGGAATAGTCCGCCGCTTTCTGGTGCGACTCAAGCCCGATGTGTTCGGCAAAATCCGGTGGCACGGCGTCGCGATGCGAGCGGACGTGGCGCAAATGGCGCTGTGCCAGCCATAAACGGGCGGCGGTGGTAAGGAACAGTGCAGCAATGAAAATCAGGGTGAAAACAGGCATGAAGGCTCAATGGACAAGGTGACGCATAAACGGGGTCATGCAACAATATGCGGACTAATTCGCGCGGGACAATAGTATGGCACAAGAAAACAGCAACCACCTTATCTGGCTGGACATGGAGATGAGCGGCCTCAGCCCGGAAAACGACCGCATTCTCGAGGTCGCCCTGGTGGTGACCGATGCTCAGCTGAATACGGTGGTGGAAGCGCCGGTGCTGGTGGTGCACCAGTCCGATGCAGTGCTGAACGGCATGGATAACTGGAACAAGGGTACGCACGGCAGATCCGGCCTGATCGACAAGGTCAGGGCATCCCGGCTGGGCGATGCCGAGGTGGAAGCGCTGATGATCGATTTTCTGCAGCAGCATGTAGGCGCGGGGAAATCCCCCATGTGCGGCAACTCCATCTGCCAGGACCGGCGTTTCATGGCTAAATATATGCCCAAGCTGGAAGCATACTTCCACTACCGCAACCTGGATGTGAGTACCATCAAGGAGCTGGCGCGGCGCTGGCAGCCGTCGCTGTATGACGGCTTCAAGAAGGAAAACAAGCACGAAGCGCTGGCGGATATTTATGAATCCATCAACGAACTCAAGTATTACCGCGAGCACTTCATCAAGGTTTGATCGCGGGCATGGGATTTGCGTGTCCGCTACCGGTTGTCACGACTGAAGGATAAACATGAAACAAGGCACGACGTTCACTCTCGACGTCAATCCCAAGATCCCGCGCAAGCTGATTCGGCTGGAAGAGCTTGCCAACAACCTCTGGTACAGCTGGGACAAGCCGACCCGCACCCTCTTTGCACGCCTGCATCCCGGGCTGTGGGATGCGGTGGCACACAACCCGAAGGTTTTCCTGCGCCGCGTCGACGAAAAGCGCCTGCTGGATGCGGTCGAAGACCAGGTGTTCCTCGCCACGTACAACCGCGTTCTGTCGGCATTCGACACCTACCACCACGAGATGGTGCACCATAATGGTGAGGCACACCTCAAGGAAGCCGACCTGGTGGCCTATTTCTGCGCCGTATTCGGCTTTCACGAGAGCTTCCCCATTTATTCCGGCGGGCTGGGTATTCTTGCCGGCGACCACTGCAAGGCGGCCAGCGACATGTACGTGCCCTTCGTGGCGGTCGGCCTGCTGTACCGTCAGGGCTACTTTACCCAGACCATAGACAACGACGGCAACCAGATTGCGACCAATGTAGATTCGGACTTCGCCGATTTGCCGGTTACGCCGGCGCTGCGCGACGACGGCAGCGAAGTGCGTGTCACCGTGGAGCTGCCGGGGAGATTGGTGGCGGTAAAAGTTTGGCAGGCCGTCGCGGGGCACGTGCGCTTGTACCTTCTCGATACCGACCTCGAAGTGAATGCCCTCGAAGACCGCGATATCGCGCACCAGCTGTATGGCGGCGACCGGACCATGCGCTTGATGCAGGAAATCATTCTGGGTGTAGGCGGCGTAAGAGCGTTGCAGGAACTCGGCCTGAAGCCGTCGGTGTGGCACATCAACGAAGGCCATGCGGCTTTCCTGATCCTGGAACGGGTGCGCCAGTTGGTGGCCATGCATGGCCTGGATTTTGCCAGCGCGATTGAGGCCGTGGCCGCCAATACCGTATTCACCACCCATACCCCGGTCCCGGCGGGGCACGATCACTTCACCGAGAAGATGATCACGGATTATTTCCAGAGTTTTTGTCTCGATTTGAAAATCAGTACTGCTGATCTCATGAATATGGGCCTCACGCCGGAAAGCCCGGAATTCAACATGACGGCGCTGGCGATTAGCGGTTCGCGCCATCAGAACGGAGTGAGCCGGATTCACGGCAAGGTTTCCTCGCACATCTGTTCGGCGCTGTGGCCGGATGTGCTGCCTGAAGAAAACCCCATCTCCCATGTCACCAACGGCGTGCACGTGGCGACTTTCCTGGCGCAGGAATGGGCCGACCTGTTCGATAACGTGTTCGGCTACGAATGGCGCCACCGCTTGTCAGACCCCGGATTCTGGAGTCGCATCGACGAAATTCCGGATCAGCTGTTTTGGAGCGTGCGCCAGTCGCTCAAAGCGCAAATGCTGCAATTGATCCGTTTCCGCAAGAGCGCACAGCATTTTCGCCAGCACGGCAGTGAATCCCACCTGGATCGGGTGCTGAAGCACGTCGACAGTTTCGATCCCAATGTGCTCACCATCGGTTTCGCGCGCCGTTTTGCCACCTACAAGCGCGCAGCGCTGTTGTTCGAGAACCTCACCTGGCTCAAGGAAATCATTTCCGATGCGAACCGCCCGGTGGTATTCCTCTTTGCCGGCAAGGCCCATCCGGCCGATCAGCCAGGACAGGACCTGATCCGCCAGATCACCAGTATTTCCCACATGCCCGAGTTCGAGGGCAAGGTGCTGATGGTGGAGGGCTACGATCTCGGTCTGGCACGACGCATGGTGTCGGGCGTGGATGTCTGGCTCAACAACCCGGTTTACCCGCTTGAAGCGAGCGGTACGTCCGGCATGAAGGCGGGCATGAACGGCGCCATCAATCTTTCCGTCCTGGATGGCTGGTGGGGTGAAGGTTACGACGGTACCAACGGTTGGGCGATCAAACCCGCACCGACCTACATGGAGGACTACCGCCGCAACAGGGAGGAGTCGCAGACCCTGTACGAAATACTTCAGGACCGTGTGCTGCCCGCCTACTACGAGCGCGGCAAAATGGGCTATTCGACGGACTGGGTGAAGATGTCCAAACGTTCCATGGCCACCATCCTGCCGCGTTTCAATTCAGCGCGCATGGTGGGCGAATACGTCAGCAAGTTCTACGTGCCCGCCAGCCATCAGGGGCGGCGTTACGAGCAGGATAATTTCGCCGGCGCGAAGCGCCTTTCGGCATGGAAGAAGCGAATCCGCAGCGCCTGGCCGAACGTATCCATGCGCCGCCTGGATATCGTTACCAAGCGCATTCATTTCGGCGATGGGGTGAGATTCGATGTGGCACTCAAGATGAAGGGGCTGGAGCCGGAAGATGTGCTGGTGGAATTGCTGCTACGCCGGCCCAACAAACAGGACATGTCGGATTACCTGCACTTCACCTTCAGTTTCCAGAGCATGAACGCGGAAACGGGCGAGCATTTCTTCTCGCTCGAATTGTCGCCCGATCTGTGCGGCAGACTGGATTACAAAATCCGCGCTTACCCGTCCCACGAACTGCTGACGCACCCGCTGGAAATGGGACTGATGCAATGGTTGTAATGCTGGGAACTCCTGATCAAGTCAAACGAGATCCGCGTTTGACTTGATCAGGAGTTACTTAGCTGAGCCCTTTGGAGGCCAGGTATTCTCCCAGGACTTTTTCCCCCTTGAGAAGGTGCAGTTCCGCCCAGTCGGTGACGAAGGCCAGAATCAGCTTCAATCTGTGGGGGTCGGAGAAGAACAGCGTTTCATTGAACATGTCGAGTTTCTGGAGCAGTCCGAGATGCTCCCGGGCATGGCCTTCCAAGCCGGGAAAGCCATATTCGCTCATGAGACGCTCCTCGAAACCGAAGTGCTGACGGGCGAGGAGAATGAGGCCGTCCATCAATTCATGCATGGCTTCGCTGCTGGCGCCATCCTCAATGGCTGAAATAACCCGATTGACCTGTTCGACGATCTGCCGGTGTTGTTCGTCGAGAGAGGCAATGCCAATGCCATGCTGAGATTCGTTCCAGATCAGGCCAGCGTGCTTCATGATCTCTGCTCCTTGCACTAAACGCGTTGTAGTACCGCCCCATACAACGCCAGGTATTCCTCGGCGCTCCTGTTCCAGCTGAAATCGCGGCGCATGCCATTGTACTGTATTTTGTGCCAGCGGTCCTTGTCACCATACGCGTCCAGCGCGCGTTCGATGCAATCCTGCAGACCATTCACGGTGGTGTGCCTGAAAACGAAACCGGTGGCCGTGCCGTTGGCGATGTTTTCCGGGGTCGCGTCCACAACCGTGTCCACCAGTCCACCTGTCGCGTGCACGACAGGCGGCGTGCCGTAACACTGGCTGTACATCTGGTTCAGGCCGCAGGGCTCGAAGCGCGAAGGCATGAGGAAAATGTCAGCACCGGCTTCGATCAGGTGCGACAGGCCCTCATTGAAACCGATGACTGCAGCGATCTGATCCGGATACGCTTGGGCGAGCGCGATGAACTCTTCCTCCAGCGCGGCTTCTCCACTGCCCAGAATGACGATCTGCACCGGGTGCTCAAGCAAAGCGGGCGCGATAGCGGGCAGAAGGTCCAGACCCTTTTGGAAAGTGAGGCGACTGACGACGCCCAGCAAGGGAATGTCGGGATTCTCCTCCAGGCCCAGTTTGTGTTGCAGCGCGCGCTTGTTGGCGGCCTTGCCGGACAGGTCGTCGACGCTGTAGTTGCTCGGGAGGAGCTTGTCCGTGGCCGGGTTCCACTCGTGCCCGTCGATCCCGTTGACGATGCCGGTGAGGTCCAGGTAACGCTGAGACAGCAAGCCCTGCATGCCGAATCCCAGCGGTTCCTCCTGGATTTCCTCGGCATAGGTCGGGCTGACCGTGGTGATGTGGTTGGCGTAATACAGACCCGCCTTGAGAAACGAGATCTGGTTGTAGTATTCCACCCCGTTAATGTTGTAGCTGGATGGCGGCAGGCCCAGGGCGGTGGTGAGCAGCGGCGGGAAACATCCCTGGAACGCCATGTTGTGAATGGTCATGATGGTGGCCGCGCTGGGCGGCGGGCTGAAATGCAGATAGGCCGGCGTCAGGGCGCTTTGCCAGTCGTTGCATTGCACAATATCCGGCCGCCAGTCGAGGGGGCTGGCCGAACCGCCCAGAATAGCGCCGACCTTGGATAGCAGGGCAAAACGCTGGGCATTGTCCACCCAGTCATGGCCGTTGTGGTCGATATACGGGCCGCCGTCGCGCTCGTAGAACTGCGGATAGTCGATGATCAGCAGCGGGACGCCGCTGCCCGGCAACTCCGCTTCGAGCAGCTGAACCTCGCCGTGGAAGCCGGTATGCGTCATGTTCACGGCGAGACGCTTGTCCGGCAGGGCGTCCATCACCCTCGGGTAACCCGGCAGCAGGATGCGCACATCCACGCCCAGTTCGCGCAAGGCGGCGGGAAGTGCGGCGCTGACGTCGGCCAGGCCGCCGGTTTTGAGCAAGGGCGTGACTTCCGGGGTGACGAAAAGGACCTTGAGGGGGCTTTGGGGCTGCATGAGAGATTCCTGCGGTTTCTACCGATTGTAATTATTGCTGAGGAGGAGGTCAGGGGCGGATGTAGGCGTAGCCCTGTTCCTGTTTCTCCATCAGGTATACCACGCCTGTGCGGGTGTAATGAATATGGGGCAGCATGTCCGCCGGAGTGAGTTGCAGGCCGTGCATGGTGTTCTCGCAGGCGACGATCTTGATCCCGCTTTTGATCGCTTCGTCGACCCGCGGCTCGACTTCCGACTCGATCCTGAGCATGTCGATGGCGGGGCCATATGCCACGATTTCAATTGCCACGTTGTCCTTGCCCAGCTCCGCCTGTACGTTTTTGGCGTTGATCAGCGTCAGGTTCCATTTGCGCGGGTCGTCGTCGCTGACCTGGAACACGACTTTATGCAGTTTGCGGACAGCGTGAGCGGTTTTGTCAGCGGCCATGGAAGCATTGATGCCGATGGCGCACAGGATGACCAGGGCCGCAGCGAAGCCGAGGCGCATGCGGGATGTAAGTTCGATATTCATAAACGCAATGATGCTGGAAGTGGCGAATAAGCTCAAGGTCAAAAGGGGTGGCCTTGTCGGGTGAGGGCGTAATTCAACTCGAATCGCCCCGTCCAGAAACATTACGGCGAGATTGAGGTCGAAAAAAAATGGCAAGAGAGTAAGATTTCCGATGTGACGCCCGGTGAAACTGGCGTAATGCCCTCAAAATATGAAGGTGACGATTATGTACAGAATATTGCTGGTCGACGACGAACAGAATGTGCTCAATGCCTTGCAACGCGAGTTGCATGGGAAATACGAGATCGAAGCCTTTATTTCTCCTGTCGCAGCACTTCAGCGCGGCCGCGAGGTTAAATTCGATCTGGTGATTTCCGATTATCAGATGCCGGAACTCAAGGGTACCCAATTTCTCAAGCAATTCGGCGAGATTCAGCCGGATGCGGCGCGCATGATATTGAGTGGCCAGCTGGATATCGACGGCTTGCTCGGCGCAATCAATGAAACGCATATATACCGCTTCATTGCCAAGCCTTGGGATGCGTCGGAACTGAAAATCGCCATCGCCCAGGCGTTGGACTACCGCCGCATTACCCTGGAAAACACCCGTCTGGCGGATGCCTACCGCAACACTCACGCCCAGCAGCAATGTCGTGCGCAGGACAGGACCCATCGCATCATCCTGGTCGACGGCGATGAGGCCGCACTGAAACTGGTTTTCAACGGGCTGACGCAGCCCGCCGCTTATGGCGGCATGTATGACGCAATGCGACGGGATTTTGGCCAGGCCGAGGTGGGGGGGCACCACGACTTCAAGTATGTGGTGGATTGCTTCGGCTCAGGGCTGGAAGCGCTGGAGCGCATCGCGAAAATCCCCTATGAACTGGCCGTCGTGGCCTACAAGCTGCCGGAAATGGACGGCATCACTTTTCTCGGCGAATTGCGCAAAGTCCATCCTGACGCGGCATGCATCCTGATCAGCGCCAGTCTGGATATGAATACGCTGTCGCAAGCCGTCAATGAAGCGCACGTGGACAGCTTCCTCCATATTTCGTGGGTGAACTACGAACTCAAGGCGGACGCCATGCGCAGGTCCTGGAATATTTACCAGCTCAACGCGGCCGTCATGCAAGCCCTGGTGTCCCGCGATCTCGTGCTGGAAAATCGGCGTCTGGCCGAATTGATGCGTGAATGACGCCTGTAATCGCAGCATGACGAAGGTCATGTCCATCACACTTTGAGGAAAGCGCATGAGAAGAATCGGCATCATCGGTCTTGGCCGCATGGGCGGCAACATGGCGCGACGTTTGCGGCAGGGCGGGGCGGAGGTGGTGGCGCACAACCGCAATTTCGCTGTGACGCGCGATCTGGCGGCGGAAACCGGTCTGCGTGCCGTGGAGACATTGCCGCAGCTGATGGTGGAGCTGGGCGCCGCGCCGCGCATCGTCTGGCTGATGCTCCCGGCGGGCGACGCTACCCGGCAGACCATCGACACGCTCCTTCCCCTGTTGCAGGCGGGCGATATCCTGGTGGATGGCGCCAATGCGTTTTACAAGGATAGCCAGTGCCGAGCCGGCGAACTGGGTGCGCGGGGAGTCAGCTTCGTGGATGTGGGGGTATCCGGCGGCGTGTGTGGGTTGAAGAATGGCTACGCCATGATGGTGGGCGGTGAGCCGGACGCCGTTGCGCAGCTCGAACCCTTCCTGAAAATTCTTGCACCCGCGCCCGACAAGGGCTGGCTGCATTGCGGCCCGGCCGGTTCCGGACATTTCGTGAAAATGATTCACAACGGCATCGAGTACGGCATGATGCAGGCCTTCGCGGAAGGCTTCGGGCTGATGAAGGGCAAGGCGGAATTCGACCTCGACCTGGCCGCGATCGCGGAAATGTGGCGCCACGGCAGCGTGGTGCGCTCCTGGCTGCTCGACCTGAGCGCGGAATTCCTGCAACAGGACCAGTCGCTCGATGCCATCGCGCCCTTTGTGGCGGATTCGGGCGAAGGACGCTGGACAGCTTTCGAGGCCATCGAGCAGGGCGTTCCCGCACCGGTGATGTCGCTGGCGCTGATGATGCGTTTCGCCACCCAGGGCGCCAACGATTACCCGGCCCGGCTGCTGGCCATGATGCGCAAAAGTTTCGGCGGCCATGCCGTGAAGGACGGCGAAAAATGAAGCCCGCCCAGGCGCTCCAGCCTTGCAGTTTCGTGATTTTCGGCGCCACCGGCAACCTCTCCACCAACAAGCTGTTGCCGGCCCTGTATCACCTCGAAGTCAAGAATCGTATCCAGGAAAACATGAGTTTCATCGCCTTTTCCCGCCGGGAATGGGGGCAGGAAGAATGGCTGGCACACATGAAACTGAGCTTGCAGAGCAAGCTCGGCGCGCATTTCGATGGCGCAGTTTTCGAGCGTTTCGCCGCCCGATTCTGTTATGTCCAGGGCGAACTGCATGACCTGGAGGCCTACCGGAGCCTGGTGGAAGTGCTGGGCCGGCCGAAATGCGGCGCCTGCTCCAACGTGGTGTTTTACCTGGCCATCAAGCCCACCGAATTCGGCGCCGTCATCAACAACCTGGATGCGGTCGGGCTAAACAAGCCGCGCGGCCTGCACCGCGTGGTGGTGGAAAAGCCCTTCGGCGAGGATATCGAGAGCGCGCGCATGCTCAACGAGCTGCTCCATCGCCATTTCGACGAGGAGCAGGTGTTCCGCATCGACCACTACCTGGGCAA
>JBDKRR010000285.1:0-2547 GCA_039683315.1 Sulfuricella sp. | reverse complement strand
GCGTGCTCGCCCAGGTCGCCGCTGTCGAGGCGCACCGCCTTGATGCGGATGCCGTCCCGCGCCAGCCCGGGAGCCAGCGCCACCACCTTGTGCGCGGCCGCCTCGGTGTCGTAGGTGTCGATCAGCAGCACCACGTTGTCGGGCTGAGCTCGGGCGAAGTTCTCGAAGGCCTGCGCTTCGTCGGTGTGGGCCTGGACGAAGGAATGGGCCATGGTGCCGTAAGCGGGGATGCCGAACTCGCGCTCGGCCAGGACATTGGAGGAGCCACCGAAACCGGCGAGATAGCAGGCGCGCGCCGCCAGCAGTCCGGCTTCGGCGCCATGGGCGCGACGCAGGCCGAAATCCACCAGCAGTTTCCCCGGCGCCGCCAGTACCACGCGCGCGGCCTTGGAGGCGACCAGCGTCTGGAAATGCAGCAGGTTGATGAGGCGGGTTTCCACCAGCTGCGCCACGGGGATGGGCGCGACCACGCGCAGGATGGGTTCGTCGGTAAAAAACACCGTCCCTTCCGCCATGGCGTCCACATCGCCGCTGAAGCGGAAATTCGCCACGTAGTCGAGCAGTTTCGGCGTGAAGCGCCCGCTCTGTTCCAGCCACGCCACTTCCTCGGCGCTGAAGGAAACCGTCTCGAGGAACTGCAGCGCCTGTTCCAGGCCGGCGGCGAGGAGAAAGTTGCGTCCGGCAGGCAGCTTGCGCACGAAAAATTCGTACACCGCCACCTCCTCCATTTCCTGCTCCAGGTAGCCCTGCAGCATGGTGAACTGGTACAGGTCGGTCAGCAGCCCGCTGTACGGGGGGATCATGTCAGGCGAGCGTCCCGCTCGCGATGAAGTGCGCGCCAAGGTCAGTCATTTCAGCGATGGCGCGTGCGCCGTCCGCCGGGTTCACGGCACGAATGGCGTCGTTCAGAACGTATACCTGCAGGCCCTGTTTCAGCGCGTCGCGCACCGTGGCGAGGACGCAGTAATCGGTTGCCAGGCCGCCGACGAACACACGCTTCACGCCGTACATGGTGAGCTGGAAAGCCAGGTTGGTGCCTTCGAAACCGGAATAGGCATCCTTGGCGGAATCGCTGGCCTTGGAAACGATCATGGCGAACGCCGGCAACCCGAGTCCGGGCGCGAACTCCGCGCCGGGCGTGCCCTGCACGCAATGCGGCGGCCATGGCCCGCCCTGCGCCTGGAAAGAACAGTGATCGGCCGGATGCCAGTCACGCGTGGCATAGATGGGCTGCCCGTGCTGGTGAAACACGTCGATACAGCGGGCCAGCGGCGCGACCACCTCGTCGCCCCCCGCCACGCCCAGGCTGCCGCCCGGCAGAAAATCGTTCTGCACGTCGACGATGAGCAGCGCATCGCCGTCGCGCACGGAGATCTGTTCGCTCACAGGCTGGCCCTCAGTTTTTCCACCAGCACCGCCAGCGCCTTGCCGCGGTGGCTGATGCGGTTCTTCACGTCCATGGGGATTTCCGCGCCGGTCTGGCCGAATTCCGGGAGGAGGAAATAGGGGTCGTAGCCGAAGCCGCCATCACCGCGCGGCGTGTCGATGATCTCGCCGTACATCGCGCCTTCGGCGATGATCGGCTGCGGGTCTTCCGGCCAGCGCACCAGCACTATCACGCAGTAGTAATGCGCCTTGCGGTTGGCGTGCCCCTGCAGCAGCTCGATCAGCTTCTCGTTGTTGCGCTGGTCGGATTTAGGCTCGCCGGCGAAACGCGCGGAATACACGCCCGGCGCGCCGTTCAGCGCATCGACGCAGATCCCGGAATCGTCCGCCAGGGCGGGCAGCCCGGAGTGAGCCGAGGCATGGCGAGCCTTGGTGAGGCAGTTCTCGATGAAGGTACAGTAAGGCTCTTCAGCCTCGGGAATATTGAACGCCGATTGCGGCAGGATTTCGAATTCGAGCGGCGCTAGGATGGCGTCGATTTCGCGCAGCTTGCCGGCATTGTTGGAGGCGATGACGATTTTTTTCACAGTTGGACTCCCAATGCTGTTTTCTGTTGCGCCACCAGCTGGCCGATGCCGCTTTGCGCCAGGTCGAGCAGCGCATCCATTTCGCCGCGGCTGAAGGGCGCGCCTTCCGCCGTGCCCTGAACCTCGACGAAGCCGCCGCTGCCGGTCATGACGACGTTCATGTCGGTGTCGCAATCGGAGTCCTCGGCATAGTCCAGGTCCAGCACCGGCACGCCGCGATAGACGCCGACCGAAATGGCGGCGACGAAATCGTTGAGTGGCGAAGCACTCAGCAGCTGTTTTTTCTGCAAATAGGAAACCGCGTCGTGCAACGCGACGAAAGCGCCGGTGATGCTGGCGGTGCGCGTGCCACCGTCGGCCTGGATCACGTCGCAGTCGATCTGGATGGTGCGCTCGCCGAGCTTTTTCAGGTCCACCACCGAGCGCAGGGAACGGCCGATCAGGCGCTGGATTTCCTGCGTGCGCCCGGACTGCTTGCCGCGCGCCGCCTCGCGGTCCATGCGGCTGCCGGTCGAGCGCGGCAGCATGCCGTATTCCGCCGTGACCCAGCCCTGCCCCTTGCCGCGCAGGAAAG
>JBDKRR010000284.1:0-13463 GCA_039683315.1 Sulfuricella sp. | reverse complement strand
CGGCCAGGGCCAGAAAGCACAGCAGCAGCGAGGCGAAAAATATCCGCGACTGGAACTTCAAGCGTCGCTTCCCCCCGGCTCCACGCTGCCGTAGCGCGGCGCTTCTCCCGCCCGGCGCAGCAGTTCGTTCACCTCGCGCTTCAGCTCCAGCACGCGGGTTTCGCGCCCCAGCGTCGCCTCATGCCAGCGGCGCAATTCGTCGAGCTGCTGGGTGAGCTGAGCCTCGTGGCGCTTGAACTCGGTGATATCGCGGCCGATACCCAGCACCCCGATGAGCTGGCCGTCGACGGCACGCATGGGTGTCTTGGTCGTTTGCAGCAGGGCGTGGCGACCGTCGGCGGCGAAGGTAATCCATTCCTCGTTGACGCTGGGATGGCCGGCAGCAAGTGCGGCTTGATCGTTGGCACGGAAAAAATCCGCCCGCTCGCGCGCCACGTAATCGTAATCTGTCTTGCCCACGATGTCGGCTTCCTTCGCGCCGAAAAAACGCTCGAACGCCGGGTTGCAGGCGAGGTAGACGCCTTGCGGATCCTTCAGCCAGACCAGGTCGGGAATGGTCTCGATCAGGGTGCGCAAACGCGCCTCGCTCGCCTGTAATTGCGCCAGGGTGCGCTGCTCCGCGGTGCGGTCGCGGAATACCATCACCGCGCCCGTCAGCCGCCCCTCGCGCCAGATCGGGTAGGCGCGGTATTCCACCGCGAAGCTCGAACCGTCGGCACGCCAGAACACCTCGTCGGTGACCCGCGCCACCGAGCCGGCGGTATAGGTTTCGCAGACCGGACAGTTTTCGCGCGGATAGGGCGTGCCGTCGGCGCGGTTGTAATGGGCGAGGTCGTGGATGCGGTGCCCCACCAGAACGTCCGGCCCGGAAAGACCGAGCAGTTGCGCCGCGGCGCTGTTGGAGAAGGTGCAGACGCCAGTGGAATCGATGCCGCATATGCCTTCCTCGGCGGACTCCAGCAGCAGGCGCTGGGTGAGCTCGGCCTCCTGCAAGGCGCGCTGCCCGGCCTCCTTGGTGCTGACATCGCGGCAGGTGAACACCAGGCCGTGCTGCTCGCCATCGGGCGCGTGCAGGCCGGCCGCGTGAAGTTCGAGATGGCGCGGCCCGGGCAAGTCGGCAACGCCGTTCCAGCCGCCATCCTGCGCGGCGCATTGCACCATTTGCGCGTAAAGCCCAGCGGGGAAGCCGGCCTGTTCGAAGACGGCGGGGAAATCGTCGCCGGGCTCGACATGCCAGGCGCACAGGCTGCGCGCTGCGACGTTGGCATAAATCACCTGGTGCTGCGGATTCACTGCAACCACGGCCAGTTCCGGGGCGCAATCGAGAATCAGGTCCAGCGTGCCCTGCTCGTCCAGATCGTGGCGTATCTGGTCGATTTCCCGCGCCTGCTCGCGAATCACGCCCCTGAGCACATCCAGATATTCGTCCTCAAGGCGTTTCAGCAGATCGTGCTCGGTGAGAATGCCGGCCAGATCGCCCGCCCCGTCCACCACCACCAGGCGGCGCAGCTTGTTGCGGCGCATGCTTTCTGCCGCTTCGTGCAGCGCCAGCTCGGGCGCCACCGCGATGACAGGATGTTTCATTGTTTCGGCCAGGCTGCGCGCTCTCGCTTCGGCGCCGAGGCGGTAAAGCCCCACCATGTCGCGCTCGGTGATGATGCCCAGCGGCTTGCACGCTTCGGCCACCACCACGCAGCTGATGTGGTGGCGCTCCATCATCACCGCTGCATCGCCCACCGTGGCGTTCGGCGGCAGGGTCAGCACGTTGCTGGTCATGAGGCTTTTCACGTCGCGCACCTTGACCAGGTATTCCATCCCGAGGTGGCGGCGGAAATCGGATTCGTCCACGATGCCCAGCGGCGCACCGCCCTCATCGGTCACCAGCAGGTGGCGGTGGCTGCGGCTGACCAGGAGATGATAGGCGTCGCGCATGGGCAGGCTGCCAGGTGCAGCGTTCACCGGTGTGCTCATCACCGTGGACAATGCCTGATGCGGGTCGACGCTGTGCGCCAGGGCCAGCAACACGTCGCGCTCGGTGAGCAGACCGACGCTGCGCCCGTCCTGCGCCACCAGCATGGCACTGGCTCCGGCGGCAGACATGCGCTCGGCGGCTTCGATCAGCCCTGCCTCCGGCGGCAAGGTCAGAAGTGGTGCGGAAATGAGATGAACAAGGGTGGGCCGGATCATGGCGTCATTAAAATTTATTTTGCAAACATTGTGGCACCATTGGCCCGGCAGGTAAATCAAGTCGCCGGACTTTCTCCTGCGCGGCGCTGTGGCGATGTCCGACATCGCATAATGGTTTACACTATATAGAAGTAAGGTTTTTCCCTGACCGCCAATTCCGGCATGACTTTCTAGATACACCAGTATGCAAGTTCCCTCAAACTGCCTCGTTTTGCTGGCGGAAGACGATCCGGGCGACGCCAACCTGGCACGCCAGGCGCTGCGCGCCAGCAGCGAGCCGCGCTTCGACATCAGCTGGGTAACCAGTCTCGCCGAGGTACGGCAACAACTCCTCGCAAACCCGCCCGACGTACTGCTGCTGGATCTGTCGCTACCCGATTCGAACGGGCTCGCCACGGTACATGCCTGCCGCCGGGCTGCGGGCGCGCTGCCGATCATCGTGCTGACGGGCCACGAAGACAACGGTTTCGCGCTGCAGACGATCGAAGCCGGCGCACAGGATTACCTGATCAAGGGCAAGTTCGATACCGACGACCTGGTGCGCGCCATCCGCCACGCCATCAGCCGCGCCCGACTGGAGGCGCGGTTGAGCGAAACCGGAACGCATTTGCGCACCCTCATCAACGCCATGCCCGACGCCGTCTGTTTCAAGGACGGAGAAGGCCGCTGGTTGGAGTCCAACGATGCCAATCTCAGGATTTTCCGGCTGGAAGGCGTGGACTACCGGGGCAAGACCGACGCGGAACTATCATCCTTCAACACGCGCCTCCGGGAAGCTTTGCTGGGCTGTGCGGCGAGCGACGAACTTGCCTGGCAGGGCGGCGACATCCGCCAATCGGAAGAAAAAATTCCCCTTCCGGATGGAGCGCCGCTGATATTCGATGTCATCAAGGTGCCGCTGTTTCACGAGGACGGCCGCCGCATGGGCCTGGTGGTGGTCGGCCGCGACGTCACCGAGCGCAAGCGGGCGGAAGTCCACCAGCGTCTCTCCGACCGGGTGTTCGAAACCTCGGGCGAGGCGCTGCTGGTGACCGACACCGAGGCCAACATCATCGCCGTCAACCCCGCCTTCAGCCGCATCACCGGCTACAGCGAAGCGGAAGTGCTGGGCCGGAATCCGCGCATGTTCAGTTCCGGCCGGCACGACAATGCCTTTTACCAGAGCATGTGGCAAACCCTGCGCAGCAAGGGCGAATGGGCAGGCGAGATCTGGAACCGGCGCAAGAATGGCGAGCCGTTCCCCGAATGGCTGACGGTCAGCTGCGTCAGGGACGACGCCGGGCGGGTCACGCATTATGTCGCCGTGTTCGCCGACCTGAGCGAAATCCGGCGCGCCCAAGCCACAGCCGAGCACTTATCCCGGCGCGACCCGCTCACCGGGCTGGCGAACCGTGCGCATTTCCTCGCGCAGCTCGACATGACGCTGACCAGCGCCCATGTGGAAGGCCGTTTTGCCGATGTGCTGCTGCTCGACCTCGACCGTTTCAAGGACATCAACGAAGCCCGCGGACTGGCCATCGGCGATGCCTTGCTCAAGGCAGTAGCTGAACGCCTGGCGCAAACCCTGCACGCCGACGACGTGCTGGCACGGCTGGATTCGGACGAATTCGCCGTGCTGCTGCCGCGCCTCGTGGCGACGCGCGACGAGGCCGGTCACCGAGCCCTGGCCATGGCGGAAAAGCTGCGCGCCGCGCTGCGCGAGAACATCGAACTGGATGGCGAGGCCGTGCATCTCGACGCCAGCGTCGGCATCGCCCTGTTCCCCGAATCGCCGCAGGAAACCGCCTCCGACGTGCTGCGCCAGGCCGACATGGCGATGCACCAGGCCAAGGCCGAAGGCGGCGGCCGTGCCGTATTCTTCGAATCGGCCATGGGCGAGACGGTCAGGGAGCGCTACCAGCTGGAACGCGAGCTGCGCCAGGCCGTGGCGGAAAACCAGTTGCGCCTCTACCTCCAGCCCCAGGTGGACCCGACTGGCCGGCAGGTCGGCGCCGAGGCGCTGGTGCGCTGGGAACACCCGCTGCGCGGCCTGGTGCCCCCCGGCGTGTTCATCGCCCTGGCGGAAGCCTCCGACCTGATCGTCGCCGTCGACCGCTGGATGCTGGCCGAGGTTTGCCGCCTGCTGGCACGTCTGGACGCCGAAGGGCGCACGCTGCGCGTCGCGGTGAACATCAGCCCGCGCCACTTCCAGAAACACGACTTCGTCGCGGAGATCAAGCACCAGCTGGCCGCCAGCGGCGCCGACCCGGCCCACCTGGTGCTGGAAGTGACCGAAGGGCTGGTGATCGGCAATTTCGCCGACGTGGTGGCCAAGATGAACGAACTGACGGCGCTGGGCATCCATTTTTCCATGGACGATTTCGGCACCGGATATTCCAGTCTCGCCTACCTCAAGCGCCTGCCGATCCACGAGCTGAAGATCGACAAGAGTTTCATCCAGGACGCCCCGAACGACCCCAACGACGCCGCCCTGGTGGAAACCATCCTCGCCGTGGCGCAGCACCTGCACCTGCAGGTCGTGGCGGAAGGCGTGGAAACCGCGGCTCAGGCAAATTTCCTCCACGCCCGCGGCGAAATCATCCATCAGGGCTACCTGTATGGCAGGCCGCAAGCGATGGATGCCTGGCTGTCTGAACTGCATGAAAAGGCGGTGCCAACATGAGCCAGTTTTTCCGTCGCCTGATCGCGAGCATCTGCCTGCTGGGGATTACCCTGCCGTTGCTCGCCGCCGAGCCGGTGCGGATCGGCGTGCTGGCCTTCCGGCCCAAACCTCAAACCCTGGCGCAGTGGCAGCCGCTGGCCGGGGTTTTGAAACAGGCCATGCCGGAACAGAATTTCGTCGTCGAGGCGTTCGACTACCCGGAACTGGAAGCGGCCATCACCCGGGGCGAACTGGATTTCGTCCTGACCAACCCCGGTCATTACGTGCTTCTGGCGCATCGCAACGGCCTGTCCGCGCCGCTCGCCACGCTGATCAGCAAGGACAGCGGTCTGCCGCTCTCCGACTTCGGCGGCGTCATATTCACCCTGGCACAGCGTGCCGACATCCGTACCCTGGCCGACCTGCGCGGCAAGACCCTGGCCACGATCGGGACCGGCTCGCTGGGCGGCTACCAGATGCAGGCACACGAACTTGCCCGCGCCGGCATCCGCCTGCCGCAAGATGCCAGCCCCCTGACCACCGGCATGCCGCATGACCAGGTGGTGTCCGCGGTGCTGACCGGCCGTGCGGACGCCGGCTTCGTGCGCAGCGGCGTGCTCGAAAGCATGGTGCGCGAAGGCAGGCTCGACCTGAACCGTTTGAAGATATTGAATCGCAAGGGTAAATCGTCATTCCCTCAACTGGTCTCGACCCGTCTGTATCCGGAATGGCCTTTCGCCTCGTTGCCCAACACCGACAAAGACCTCGCGCGCCGTGTCGCCGCCGCCCTGTTCATGCTGGAAAAAGACGCAGCCGCCGCCCGGGCGATGGGGATCCAGGGCTTTACCGTTCCTGCCGACTACACGCCGGTGGAAGACCTGTTGCGCGAACTGCGCCAGCCACCCTTCGAGGCAGCGCCGGCATTCACGCTGCAAGACGTTTCAGCGCGTTACCAGTGGCAGATTTTCGCGGGCGTGATCGCCGGCGGCCTGATCCTGCTGCTGGCGATACGCCTGATACTGGTCAATCGCCGTCTGGCCGCCGCGCGCACGCGCGACCACCTGCTGGTCTCTGCCCTGGAGGCGGTGGGTAACGGGGTGGTCATCACCGATACCACGGCCAAAATCGAGTGGGCCAATACGGCGTTCGAACCGCTGACAGGCTACAAACCCGAAGAGGCCCTCGGCCTTCGGGCTGGCGACCTGATCAGATCGGGTCGGCAGGATCAACCGTTCTACGCGGACATGTGGAACACCATTCTCGGCGGGGAAGTCTGGCGCGGCGAGGTGGTCAACCGCCGCAAGGACGGCAGCCTTTACGACGAGGAACTCACCATCGCCCCGGTGAAGGATGAAAACGGCGTCATTCTGCATTTCGTCGGGGTCAAGCACGACATCACCGAACGCAAACAGAATGAAGAACGCATCCGCCATATGGCGCAATACGACGTACTCACCGACCTGCCCAACCGCGCGCTGTTGAGCGACCGGCTGCAGCAGGCGATAGCAGCGGCGAGACGCGATGGAACAGGCCTGGCACTGATGCTCATCGACCTCGACAAGTTCAAGCCGATCAACGACACGCTCGGCCACGACGTCGGAGACCTGCTGCTGAAGGAAGTCGCCAGCCGCATTCGGGATTGCGTGCGCGAATCCGATACCGTAGCGCGCATTGGCGGCGACGAGTTCGTGGTGTTGCTGCGCACCGTGGCGCACGAACCGGATGCAAAAGCGGTAGCGGAAAAAATTCGCAGCACCCTTAACCAGCCCTTTGAACTGGCTGGACATCGCCTGGGCATTTCGTCCAGCACCGGCATCGCGCTCTATCCCGAGCATGGCAGCAGCGAAGTCGAGCTTGCCAAGCACGCCGATATCGCCATGTACCACGCCAAGGGAAATGGCCGCGACAACGTACAGGTATTTCAGCCCGAGATGCTGGACGTGCAGGACGCCGCATAGGCGATTCCCTGCGCCCAGGCAGTTGATGTGCTAAAGTTTTCAACATGATCAGCCCCCCGAAGAAACCAGGCGCCGTGATGTCTTCCTCCACTTTTCTAGTGCGAGTAGTCTCGGGCGTGGTGCTGATCAATCTGTTCGCCCTTGTTCTGGCCGGACTGTCGCTGCGCCAGAGCTATCTGCAGTTCCAGCAAGGCGCCGAAATCACCACCCGGAACCTGGCGCAGGCGCTGGAAAACGACATATCCGGCACGATCAGGGCCAGAGATGTCGCCTTGTTCGCCATAGTCGACGAATACCAGCGGCAGCGCGCCGCAGGCGGCGTCGATGGAACATCTCTGAACGCCTATATCGAGCGCCTGCGTTCGCATCTTCCACACGTCGATGCCCTGCGCATTGCCGATGCTCAAGGGAAGGTGATTTACGGCACCGGTGTCGTACCCGGCGCGAGCATCAGCGTTGCCGACCGATCCCATTTCACCCGTTTGCGTGCCGATCCCAAGGGCGGGCTGGTGTTTTCCCCGCCACAAATAAGCCGCGTCAATCAGAAATGGATAATTGCCCTCTCACGGCGTATTGATCAGTCCAATGGCACTTTTGGCGGCATCGCGATCGCCACCATCGCGCTGGAGCAGTTTTCCCAAACGTTTGCCTCCCTCAACGTCGGCCCGCACGGGATCGTCACCCTGCGCGACGACCAGCTCGGTATCGTCGTGCGGCATCCCGAACCGGAGAATATCGGCAGCGTAGTGGGACAGAAAGCTGCGCCCGAGCCGTTGCAGAAAATGGTTCGGGCCGGGCAAAAATCGGGAACCTACAAGGCACGCTCGACCGTAGACGGGATCGAGAGGACGTTCTCCTATCGCCGGGTCGGCAACTACCCTCTGCTCACCATCGTCGGCCTGGCCAGCGACGATTACCTCACGGAGTGGCGCTATGTCGCCATCCGCCTCGCAAGTCTGGTGTTGCTCTTTTCCCTTGCCACCCTGGCCGCAGCGCGGCTGATTTACCGCAACTGGAAACGCCAGGCGAGCTCGGTCGAGGCTTTGGCCCACCAGGAAGCCAAATTCCGCACCGTGGCCGACTTCACCTACGACTGGGAATACTGGCAGGGGCCAAACCGGGAAATACTTTACATGACGCCATCCTGCGAGCGGGTCACCGGCTATTCCGCGGCGCAATTCATCGCCGACCCCGGCCTGCTGCTGCGCATCATCCACCCCGACGATCGCCCGCGCATGGATCGGCACCTGCGCGAAATCGCCACCTGCGAAGACGGGGCGCTGGTGGATTTCCGCATCGTGCGCCGCGATGGCGCAATCCGCGCGATTGCTCACCACTGCCGAGCGGTCTCCAGCCGCAATGGCGAGCCTATGGGGCGCCGCGTCAGCAACCGCGACGTCACCGAGCAAAAACGAATGGAAGATGCCCTGCGCGACAGCGAAGAACGCTGGAAATTTGCGCTGGAAGGCTCGGAAGAAGGCGTGTGGGACTGGAACATCCGGAGCGGAGAAGCCCTGTACTCCAGACGCTGGAAAGAAATGCTGGGCTATGGCGAGGAAGAAATCTCCAACAGCGCCGACGAATGGACAAAACGCGTCCATGCGGAGGACATGCCGGGCGTGATGGCGAACATAGAAGACCATATCGCGGGAAAAACTGCCACCGCCGTTGCCGAGTTCCGCATGCAGTGCAAGGACGGCGGCTGGAAATGGATACTCGGGCGCGGCATGGTGGCTGAGCGCGACGCCGAGGGCAAACCCTTGCGCCTGGTCGGCACGAACACCGACATCAGTGCCCGCAAACTGGCCGAATCCGCGCTGCAGGAAAAAACCGCAGCCCTGTTGCACTCCAATGCCGAGCTCGAACAATTCGCCTACAGCATTTCCCACGACATGCGCCAGCCGCTGCGCATGGTCACCGGTCATCTGCAACTGCTGGAAAGAGGGCTGAAAGACAAGCTGGATCAGGACGACAAAGAAAATCTGGCCTTCGCGCTCGACGGTGCGCGGCGCATGGACGCGATGATCGTCTCTCTGCTCGACTACTCGCGCATCGGGCGCAAGACCAGCTCCAAACAATGGATGGCGAGTCGCGATTCTTTCGACGAGGCGCTCGCCTTCCTCGCGCCCGCTATCAAGGAAAGCGGCGCGACCATCAGCGCAAGCGGCGAATGGCCGCGCATTTTCGCCAGCCGCGACGAGCTGACCCGGCTGTTCCAGAACCTGATCGGCAACGCCGTCAAATACCACGCGGCGGACCAGGCGCCGCGCGTCGAGGTAGTTTCCAGCATGACGCCGCAGCTCTGGCGCGTGAGCGTGCGCGACCACGGCATCGGCATCGCGCCGCAGCAGATCGACCGCCTGTTCCAGTTCTTCAGCCGCCTCCAGTCGCGCGCACGTTTCGACGGCACCGGCATGGGGCTGGCGCTGTGCCGCAAGATCGCCGAGCACCACGGCGGCCATGTCTGGGTGGAATCAGAAGGCGAAGGCCTGGGCAGCACCTTTATTTTCGAATTACCCCTGGTCCCGGCCGAGACCCCCGCCGGGAATACCGAAACCGAAGGAGAACAAGATGAAGACCGATAGCCGCCTCAAACGCCTCGCCCTTGCCCTGACCGCCAGCCTCGGTTTGCTCTCCCTGGTGCCGCCAGCGGCTGCAGAAGCGCCTGTCTCTTACTCCTTCGGCGTGCTCTCGCAGCGCAGCCCGGTGCTCACCGCCGAGTACTGGAACCCGATCCTCGACTACGTCTCGCGCCGGAGCGGCGTCAGCCTGGCCCTCAAGGTAGCGCGCACAGCGCCTGAGTCCAACGACGCCACGGAAAAGGGCGAATACGATTTCGTCTACTCCAACACCATTTTTCAACCCAAGATGGCCAAGGCCGATTACCAGGTAATCCTGCGCCCGCAGGACGAAGCCATCACCGGCCAGATCGTGACCCTGGCCGACTCGCCCGTGCGCACGCTCAAGGACCTGGAGGGCAAGGAGATGGGCTTCCCATCGTTGGCCGCTTTCGTCGGCTATGCAGTGCCGATGGACCAGCTGCTGCATCAGGGCGTGCACGTCACCCCGGTATTCGGCGGCAACCAGGAAGGCATCATGGCCCAACTCAAGGCCGGCAAGGTGATCGCCGCGGGGGTGAACAACCAGGTGATGCGCGCCTTCGCCAGCCGCGAGAATGTGCAATATCGCGTGTTGTGGGAATCGAGCGGATTTCTCAACATCCCCATCGCCGCGCACCCACGCGTACCGAAGAAGGTCGTGGAAGAAGTGCGGCGCGTGCTGGACGATATGGACCGCAACCCTGAGGGTTTGAAGATACTCGAAGCCAGCGCCAGAATCGTCGGCCAGAAACCGCCCTACGGCTTCCGCGCCTCCTCGCCGGCGGACTACCGCAGCTATAGCGATTTCTACCGCACCACCCTGGTCAAGGACATCAAGTGAGCGCTCGTTAATGATCGCCGCCTTCTGGAGCCGCCTGCCGCTGGTCGCTCGCCTGTTGATGACGGCTAGCTTTGCACTGCTGGTGGCGGGAACTGCGATGCTTTTCGTGTCCGCCCGCGAGGAAGCGCGTGACGCCCGCGACGACCTGAAAACCGAACTGGCCCAGGAGCTGGAAACATTGCCGGCGACACTGGCCGAAGTGGTGGTGATCGGAGATTTCGCCAGCCTGCAGCAGGACCTTGAGCGCTATGTCACCCGCCCGCGCGTGGCCAGCGTGCGATTTCTCGACCCCACCGGAAAATCCCTGCAAAGCAGCGACAAACCGCTGGTCACCATCGCACCTGACTGGTTCTCCGCAACGCTAGTGTTTCAGGACACCTCCGGCAAAGCCAAGGTAACGGTCGGCGGGCACGATTACGGTTCAATATTCATCACGCTGAGCGCGCGCGGCCTGGCTAACCGCTCCTGGCAGAAATTCATGGACCTCCTGGGCATCCTGCTGCTGGCCCTCAGCGTGGACTTCATCGGCATCTGGCTGGTCTTGCGCGGCGGTCTGGCACCGCTCAAACGCCTGGAAAGCGGCGCCGAGTCCATCGCCAGCGGGGCCCTGGAAACGCGTCTGGCGATCGAGGGCAGCCCGGAATTGCGCCACCTGATCAGCACCTTCAACCGCATGGCCGCAGCAACCCAGCTCGCTCAGGAACGACTGCGCCTGGCCAATGCCGACCTGACGCGGTTTGCCGAAATATCCGCCCATCACCTGATGGAACCGACGCGCCGCTTCACCAGCTACACCCAGCGCCTGCGCGCCCGTCTGGCTGCGTTGCCCGACCGGCTCGACGATGAAGAAGTGCGCACCTCGCTCGACTATCTCGAACGCGACGCCGAGCGCTTGCGCGGCCTGGTGCGCGATATCCAGCTTTATCTCGCGGCCGGCGAGCCGCGCGGGGAAGTGCGCACGGAAGATGCCAATGCCGTGCTGGCGACGCTGCGACAGCGCCTGGAAAAGCAATTGGCGGAAAGCGGGACAAACCTCGAAATCAGCGTGTTGCCGCCTGCCGTCCTCGACCGTCCGCGCCTGATGGATTTGTTTGCCGTGCTGCTGGATAATGCGCTGCAGCATGGTCGGCCCGCCGATCCTGCCGCCCCGCAAAATATCCGCATCAGCGGAGAGCGGGACGGCAACCTGACCCGCTACCGCGTCAGCGACAACGGGCCCGGCGTCCCGGCGGAGTACCGCGAGCGGGTGTTCGAAATTTTCGAACGCCTCAATACCGCGGGCGGCAGAAGCGGCACCGGCATTGGCCTGTCCATCGCCCGGCGCATCGTCGAAAGCCGTCACGGCAGGATCTGGATTGACAACTTAGAACAGGGTGGCGCTATGGTGGCCTTCGAACTGCCCGATGGAGAATGAAAGTGATCAACGACAACAGCAATCCCTTCGACATCCTGCTGGTGGAAGACGAACCGGCCGACGCCAACCTGGTTAAGGCAGCGCTCAGGGAAAACAAGGTGTTCTGCAACCTGCACCACGTGCTCGACGGCGTCGAGGCGCTGGCTTTTCTGCGCCGGGACGAAGGCTACCTCGACGCGCCGCAGCCGGACATGATCCTGCTGGACCTCAACATGCCGCGCATGAACGGCCGCGAATTTCTCGCTGCCATCAAGTCCGACGCCGCACTGCAGGCCATCCCGGTGGTGGTGCTGACCACTTCGGACGTGGAACGCGACGTGGTGGCCTCGTACAAGCTGGGCGCGGCGGGCTACATCACCAAGCCGGTCGACATGGAGCAGTTCATCGACGCGATTCGCCAGCTCGGCATTTACTGGTTCACGCTCACCCGTTTGCCGAGGAAGGATTGATTTCGGCCATGACGGTGAAAAACCCTCCCTGCCGCGTGCTGCTGGTGGAAGACGATCCGGGTGACGCACACCTGGTGCGTCAGACCCTGAATGCGGCCGGCGCTGGGCGTTACGCCATCACCTGGGTGGAAAATCTCTCCGATGCGCGCCAGCAGCTGCACGACAACCCGCCCGACGTGCTGCTGCTGGATCTGTCGCTGCCCGATTCGAGCGGGCTCGCCACGGTAACGGCGAGCCGCGAGGCGGCGGGCGCGCTGCCGCTCATCGTGCTCACCGGCCACGACGACAACGGGTTCGAGCACCAGATCCTCGAAAGCGGCGCCCACGATTACCTGGTGAAGGGGAATTTCACTGCCGACGGCCTGGTCCGCGCCATTCGCCATGCCATCATCCGCGCCCGGCTGGAAGCCGAATTGCGCGCGCTCGCCAGCACCGACTACCTGACCGGCCTGCCCAACCGGCGGCATTTCTTCACCCAGATGGAAACGGAACTGGCCCGCATGCAGCGCCTCGACGGCGAGCGCGCCGCCGTGCTGATGCTCGACCTGGATCATTTCAAACGGGTCAACGACCGCTTCGGCCACGCGACGGGGGATGCGCTGCTCAAGCATTTCGCCACCCTCATGCAAGACGAACTGCGCAAGATTGACAGCCTGGGTCGCGTTGGCGGCGAGGAGTTCGCCATTCTGCTGCCAGCCGCCGATCCGGAAGCTGCGCGCAGCTTCGCCGAACGGCTGCGCCAGAAAGTCGAGGAAACGCCGCTGGTGCTGAACGGGCAGCCCATCCCGATCACGGTGAGCATCGGTGTCGCGATCATGGAGGCGACTGACGACAGTGCCGACACCGCCCTGATTCGCGCCGACAAGGCCCTCTACCGGGCCAAGGAAGGCGGACGCAACCGCGTGGAGATCGATCTGCTTGCCCGAATGTAGGTCGGGCTTCAGCCCGACATGTCAGCCTAAAGGCCGACCTACAGTCCGGAATAAAATGTGCCGGATCAATATACCTTCCAGAAATCGCGCCCGGCTTTCTCGATCACGCGCACGCAGGCATCGACGATGAGCGGATCGAAAAGCTTGCCGCGCTTATTCTGAATCTCCTCCAGCGCCGCCTCGATTCCCAGGGCCGCCCGGTAGGGCCGGTCGGTAGCCATCGCGTCGACCACGTCGGCAACCCCGATTACACTGGCTTCCACCAGGATATCTTCGCCCTTCAGCCCATTGGGGTATCCGGCGCCATCCAGCCGCTCATGGTGCTGCAAAATGATCTGGCCGATCGGCCACGGGAAATCGATATCGCCGACAATCTCGAATCCGGACTGCGGATGCTGCTGAATGAGCGCGAACTCGCTCGGCGTCAGGCGGCCGGGCCGG
>JBDKRR010000283.1:0-2185 GCA_039683315.1 Sulfuricella sp. | reverse complement strand
GCAGGCGCTGCGCGATGGCGGCCTGGCCAATTCGCGCAGGGATGGTCAGCAAATATTCTATCGCCTGAGCGACGACGCCATTCCGGCCATCATCGCCAGCATTCGCGGCGTGGCGGAGCGCCATCTGGCGGAGGTGGAACGCATCGTGCGCGATAACTTCGACAGCCGCGACGACCTCAAACCGCTGCGCCGCGACGAACTGATGCGTCTTGCCAGCGCCGGTGAAGCCATGGTAATCGACGTGCGCCCTGCCGGCGAATATGAAGCCGGCCACGTTCCCGGTGCGGTCAACATTCCCATCGATTCCTTGCCGCAGCGCCTGATGGAGTTGCCGCATACCCAGGAGATCGTCGCCTATTGCCGCGGCCCTTACTGCATGCTGGCATTCGATGCAGTGGAACAGTTGCGCAAGTCCGGCTTTCGCGCTCGACGCATGGAAGACGGCTTCCCCGAATGGAAAGCCGAGAAGCTGCCCGTGGAGACCGGACACTCGTGATCCGTTGACTGTTATGCCTTTCCGCGCGGCCAGGGTCATTTAGATCAAGTCCACTTATTATCTGATTAAAAAATTTCAGTTGAGCAAACAGCTGTTTTCTTGATAAATTCCTGTTTTTAGCATGATCGGACTGCGTCCTATCCTGCAAACCTTGCAGACGAATCGCAAGTCACAAATCTCTCGACCCGCCCATATTCCCCGGAAAGAAGGAAAGAACGGCGCCCGGTTGCTATACCACCCGGCGAGGTATCGATTTGGTTTTGAACATTAGAAAATGCTGTTTTGTTAATAGATGGCGCCGCCATCCAAAGTAGGAATCAAATGAGCGCTGAAATTCAGTTCGACAATCACGACAAACAGGAAGTCAAGAACACCACCTGTTACATGTGCGCCTGCCGCTGCGGCATCCGCGTCACGCTGCGCGGCGGCGAGGTGCGCTACATCCAGGGCAACCCGGACCACCCGCTCAACCAGGGCGTGATCTGCGCCAAGGGCTCGTCCGGCATCATGAAGCAGTATTCCCCTGCACGTCTGACCCAGCCGCTGCGCCGCAAGCCGGGCAGCGAGCGCGGCGCGAACGAATTCGAGGCGATTTCCTGGGACGAGGCGTTCGCCATGATGGAAGAACGCCTGGCGCACATTCGCGCCACCGATCCGAAGAAATTCGCCCTGTTTACCGGGCGCGACCAGATGCAGGCCCTGACCGGCCTCTTCGCCAAGCAGTTCGGCACCCCCAACTACGCCGCCCACGGCGGCTTCTGCTCGGTCAACATGGCCGCCGGCATGATCTACACCATCGGCGGCTCGTTCTGGGAGTTCGGCGGCCCCGACCTCGACCGCGCCAAGCTGTTCGTGATGATCGGCACCGCCGAGGATCACCATTCCAACCCGATGAAGATCGCGCTGTCCAAGTTCAAGCGCAACGGCGGGCGCTTTGTCTCGATCAACCCGGTGCGCACCGGCTATTCGGCCATCGCCGACGAATGGGTGCCGATCCGCCCCGGCACCGACGGCGCGCTGCTGCTGGCGCTGAACCACGAAATCATCCGCCAGGGTCTATATGACCGCGATTTCCTGGTGCAGTACTCCAACGCGGCGGAGCTGGTCAATCTCAACGATGCGAGCAGCGAATTCGGCATGTTCGTGCGCACCGAAGTGCCCGAGGAAGAGGGCTGCTTCGACCCGCAGAACAAGCTGTGGTGGGACCGCAACAGCGACAAGCCTGTGGTGACCCACACCCCGGGCGCCGACCCCTTCCTGCTGGGCGAATTCAAGCTCAAGGACGGCACGCCGCTCAAGCCCGCCTTTCAACTGTTGCAGGACCGCGTCAAGGACTACACGCCGGAATGGGCGGAAGGCATCACCGGCATCCCCGCCGCCACCATCCGCCGCCTGGCGCATGAAATGGGCGTCTCCGCGCGCGACCAGCGCATCGAGCTGCCCATCGCCTGGACCGACACCTGGGGCAAGGAACACGAAACCGTCACCGGCAACCCGGTCGCGTTTCACGCCATGCGCGGCCTGGCGGCGCACTCCAACGGTTTCCAGACCATCCGTTCGCTGGCCATTCTGATGTCGCTGCTGGGCACCATCGACCGCCCCGGCGGCTTCCGCCACAAGGTGCCGTTCCCGCGTCCGATCCCGCCCTGCGCCAAGACCCCCAAGGGTCCAGAAGGCGTACGCCCGAAT
>JBDKRR010000282.1:0-8378 GCA_039683315.1 Sulfuricella sp. | reverse complement strand
CGTCCGGGCTGCCCTTGACGCGGATCGCCCGGCCGACCAGTGCAGAAGCTACGGCATACTGCAAGTCCACCTCGTGCGGCACGTCGGCAGCCTCGCCGCGCACGATGGCATCGATATCCGGCATTTTGCCCAGGTTGTCCACGAAAGCGTGCAGTTCCAGCCCGGCGGCGGGACCGACGCAGGCCTGCAGCGAACCCAGCAGCAAATCCGGCATGTCGCCGAACTTCTGCAAGGCGCGATGGGCGAATTCCCACGACCGAGGCGAAGGGAAGGCCACCGGGTTGTGGGCCGGGTCGAAATCGAACAGCAACTCGGGACGGAAACGCAGGAAGGCGATCAGGCGCTCGTCGATACCGCTGGCGTAGGCCCAGGCCACCCAGTCGTCGAGATTGGCTTCCACTTCGAAATGGGAGAAACGGTTGGCCAGCGGCGCCGGCATGGTATAGGTCACGCCGCGGTCGCCTTGGCGGTTGCCTGCGGCAAAAATGGCCCAGCCATCCGGCACCTGGTAATTACCCAGACGGCGGTCGAGAATCAGCTGGTATGCGGCGGCCGAAACGCTGGGCGGCGCCGAGGTGATCTCGTCGAGGAACAGCACCCCGGCCGGTCCGTGGCGCTCGGCATCGGGCAGCATCGCCGGCACGGCCCATTCCACGTGGTCGCCGACGCGGAAAGGGATGCCGCGCAGGTCGGAGGGTTCCATCTGCGACAGGCGGATGTCAACCACCGGCGCGCCGTGGCGCGCCGCAACCTGGGCGATGATCTCGGACTTGCCCACACCGGGCGGTCCCCACAGCATCACCGGGGTGTGAGTGCCCTCGCTGGCACTAGTGAATTCCCGGTCTAATATCGTCATCAATTGCGCGGGGCGCATTAAAGTGATTCCTGAACTATTTTACTTTGGCAAAAGCGCGCCGCGCAGCTTCCAGTGTCGCGGCGATCTCCGCATCGCCGTGAGCGGCAGACACGAATCCGGCCTCGAACGCGGAAGGCGCAAGGTACACCCCCTCGTCAAGCATGGCATGGAAGAAGATGTTGAACTTCTCCTTGTCGCACTGCATCACTTCGGCGTAGCTGGTCGGCACTTTGGCGCTGAAGTACAGGCCGAACATGCCGCCCACCGACTGCGCACAGAAAGTAATGCCCATTTCCTTCGCCACGGAGGTCAGTCCGTCGGTGAGCTTGCGCGTCATGCTGCTTAACTTTTCATAAAATTCGGGCGCTTGCAGCAATTTCAAGGTGGCAAGTCCCGCCGCCACCGCCACCGGGTTTCCGGACAGCGTGCCGGCCTGGTAAACCGGGCCGAGCGGCGCGAGCTTTTCCATGATGTCGCGACGCCCGCCGAAGGCGCCGACCGGCATGCCGCCGCCGATCACTTTGCCCAGGGTAGTGAGATCCGGCTTGATGCCGTACAGTCCCTGCGCACAGCCCAGCCCGACGCGGAAGCCGGTCATCACTTCATCGAAAATCAGCACGCTGCCGTGCTGCGTGCACAGGTCGCGCATGGTCTGGAGAAACTCGGGCTTGGGCGCGATCAGGTTCATGTTGCCGGCGACCGGCTCGACGATCACCGCGGCGATCTCGTTGCCGATGCTCTTGAAGGTCTCGGTCAATCCTGCGACATCGTTATAGTCCAGCACCAGGGTTTGCGCCGCGACTTCAGCGGGAACGCCGGCCGAACTGGGGTTGCCGAAAGTCAGCGCGCCGGAGCCGGCCTTCACCAGCAGGAAATCGGCGTGGCCGTGGTAGCAGCCCTCGAACTTGATGATCTTGCTGCGCCCGGTAAAGCCGCGCGCCAGCCGGATGGCGCTCATGGTGGCCTCGGTGCCGGAACTCACCAGGCGCACCTGCTCCATGGAAGGCACCAGCTTGCACAGCAGTTCGGCCATTTCCAGCTCGCGCGCGGTGGGCGCGCCAAAGCTCAGGCCGCGCGCCGCGGCTTCCTGCACCGCCTTGACCACTTTCGGGTAGGCGTGGCCGAGGATCGCAGGCCCCCAGGAACCGACATAGTCGATGTAGGACTTTCCGTCCTCGTCCCACAGGATCGCGCCCTTGCCGCGCTTGAAGAACACCGGCGTGCCGCCGACCGAGCCGAAGGCGCGTACCGGGGAGTTCACACCGCCGGGAATGAGCTGCTGAGATTGTTCGAATAAAGCCTGGTTACGTGATGTCATAAGAGTCCTAATGCAGCCAGCGTCCAGGAGAAGCCGGACGGCTGAAAAGTTGAGAATATTGTCGTGCCGCCAGTTCGATATCCGGCGCATCGAACAAACCGGAAATCACCGCGACAGCAGTTGCACCTGCCTCGATCAGCACAGGCGCATTGTCTACCGTAATGCCGCCGATGGCCACGATCGGCACGTGCAGCAATTTGCGTGCTTCCCGCAACAGCTCTAGCGACGCAGGCACCGCCCCGGGTTTCGTCAGAGAAGGGAAAAAGCTGCCGAATGCGACATAATCCGCGCCCCCGGCTTCCGCCGCAAGCGCCAGTTCCAGATCATTGTAGCAAGACACGCCGATGGTCTTTTCCGCGCCCAGCACGATGCGCGCCTGGCGCAGGGAACCGTCCTCGCGCCCCAAGTGCACGCCATCGGCACCGGTCAGGTCGGCCAGGCGCAGGCTGTCGTTGACGATCAGCGGCACATCGAAGGCATGGCACAGGGTCAGCAGTTCGCTTGCCTGTTCATGCAGCAGGGCGACGTCGCCGCTCTTGCTGCGATACTGCACCACCGCCGCGCCTCCCGCCAGGGCGGCGCGCACCTGTTGCAGCAAGCGCGCGGTATCCGGCTGTTCTGGGGTAATGGCATAGAGCCCGCTAATCATCCCCGGCGACCTCTTCCTCCCGCGCCCAGAACAAGCGGTCAGGAATATATTGTCCCATGCCAGGGCGGAAGCCGGCTTTCAGCGTTTGCCAGGTATATTCCTGCGCCTCGCGCACCGCTTCGGTCACATCCAGGCCATGAGCGATTGAAGCGGCCAAGGCCGAGGCCAGCGTACAGCCTGAGCCATGGTAGCTGCCGGGCAGTCGCTGCCAGGCGTCGGAACGCAGCACCCCTTCCTGGCCGTGCAGGACATTGACCACCTGGGGCGTGTTTTCGTGAGTGCCCGTGACTAGGACATATTCGCAACCGAATTCGATCAGGCGCCGTGCACAGCCGGTCAGGTCGAGTTCTTCATCGCTGTCGTACTGGGCAAGGCGACGTGCCTCCAGGCTGTTGGGCGTGATGATAGTGGTCTGCGGGATGAGCATGTCCAGCATAGCCTCCAGCATCTCTTCCGAAGCAAGTTCGTCGCCGCGCCCGGAAGCTAGCACGGGATCGAGAATGAGGGGCACGTCGGGATAATCCGCAACGATTTCGGCAATCGCCGCGATGATTTCCACGCTGCCCAGCATGCCGATCTTGAACGCCGCGACCGGCATGTCTTCCAGCACGGCGCGAGCCTGTGCCGCGACCAGTTCGGCATCGAGTGCATGCACGTCTTCCACCCCCACGGTGTCCTGCACCGTGACCGCGGTTATAACGGACAAGGCGTGGCAGCCCATGCTCGACAGAGTCAGCAGGTCGGCCTGCAAACCGGCGCCGCCAGTGGGATCGGCGGCGGCAAAAGTGAGAACGATAGGGGGCGAATCAGACATGATGATGCGGCATCCGTAAAAGCTTCCCGCCGGAGCGGGGTGCCGCTACGGCAGTTTGCGTGGTTTTATTTCAGTTTGCTCAACTGGCGCTGGATCAATTCATCCGGGAGGGGCACATACCCGGCTTCAGCCACCGCAGCCTGACCTTCCTTTGACAAGCCTGTCTTGAGAAAATCCATCACGGCGGGAGAAACCGGTTTGCCATGTGGCTTGTCGATATAAAGGAAGAGAAAGTGCTGCAGGCGGTAACTCTTGTTGTAGAGGTTCGCCACGGTCAGCGGAACGAAGTCGCCTGCGCCCTTTTTCAGCGGCACCATTTTCAGTCCGTTATTCGGCTGATAGCGCCCATATCCGAGCGCCTCCTTGTTCTGCGCCACCTTGGCCAGCAACTCTTCGTGGCTCAATTCTTCGATATTTGGTTTAAAGTCGTCACGGCACAACACCGTCTTGCTGAAGAAGTCGCGCACCGGCGATTTGTTGTTGTGTCCGAGCAAGACGATGGATTGCTTGTCCCAGGGCGCTGGCAACCCCAGTTGCCCCCAGGTGGCAATGCTTTCGCTCCAGCCGCAACCGTGGCTGGCGGAAAAAAGGCTGTCGAGCTGCTTGAGCTCCAGGCCCTTGATCGGATTGCTGGGGTGCACATACACCGCTACAGCCTCGATCGCCACGGGGATGGCGGTGGGGTAGTACCCGTGTACCCGGATGAAAGCTTCGCTTTCGTCGTTGGTCATTTCGCGGTTCATCGCCGCCAGGTCGGCCTTGCCGGAAATCAGGGCCTTGGGGGCGGTACTGGTGCCGGGACTCGAAATGCTGATGTCACCGCCGGATTTGGCCGCCCACTGTTTCAGGAAAGGTTCCAGCACACTGGAGCCAACGGAGGTAACACCCGCCATGGCCGCCGGGGTGACGGCTACCAGCAAGAAAATCAGGGTCAGCAACTTGCGTAACATAGCCATATCGCCCCTATTTATTAACAATAAATTCCTCGCGGCATCATAGCATAATTGCCGAAGGCGGCAATTCGCTCAAATCGCCGTTACGCCGTGTCCTTTTAATGATGTCCATTTAGGACCTGAAGAGCTTTAATTAAGACCCGAAGGGCTTTACCTGCCGGGGTTTTTCTATACAATGGCATGCAGCTATGGCTGAGAAGGCTTCGAACACGGAACTTGGGGAGGATGAGTGAGCGAGGAAAATAATTTGACCGGCACCAAAGTAATGGTGATTGACGACAGCAATACCATCCGCCGCAGCGCCGAAATCTTCCTGTTGAAATCCGGTTGCGAAGTCATCCTGGCAGAAGATGGCTTCGACGCCATGGCCAAGATTACCGACTACCAGCCCGACATCATCTTCGTCGACATCATGATGCCCCGTCTCGACGGCTATCAAACTACCATGCTGATCAAGAAAAACCCCCGCTTCAAGCACACGCCCGTCATCATGCTCTCCAGCAAGGACGGGCTGTTCGACCGTGCACGCGGCAGGATGGTCGGCTCGGACGAATACCTCACCAAGCCCTTCACCAAGGACAGTCTGCTGGAAGCCGTCCGAAAACACACAACCGCCCGAAGCGGCGCATAAATCACGCACAGAGGTTACTCATGGCAATCCATAAAATTCTGCTCGTCGATGATTCCCCCACCGAACGCCACTTTCTCAACAGCCTGCTCAGCAAGCAGGGTTACCAGGTGGTGCTCGCGGAAAATGGCGAGGAAGCCATGGCCAAGGCCAAGCAGGAAAAACCCGACCTGATCATCATGGACGTGGTGATGCCCGGCCTCAATGGCTTTCAGGCCACCCGCGCCATCACCAAGGACGAAGAGACCAAGCATATTCCCGTCATCATGTGTACCACCAAGGGACAGGAAACCGACAAGGTATGGGCAATGCGCCAGGGCGCCAGGGACTACGTCACCAAGCCGGTGGACCAGGCCGAACTGCTCAATAAAATCGCGGCACTCGGCTAAGGATTTTCATCCCCATGGCACGACGCACCAAAATCGGTCTGCGCGAATTCCACCAGGAAGTGGTTGCAAAACTGCAGGCCCTGAGTCAGGGGGGTGAAGCGCCGCCTTCGTCGAAACTTGGGCTGCAGGTAGGCGATCAATACTGGCTGGTGGAACTGGCAGATGTCGGCGAAGTGATCCCGCCACCGGAACTCACTCACGTACCGCTCTCGCAACCCTGGTTTGCCGGGGTAGCCAACGTGCGCGGCAACCTCTACAGCGTTGCGGATTTTTCCGCATTCTGCGGCGGCGAACCGGTCTCGGTCGGCACCGAAAAACGTCTGGTCCTGGCACACCCCAAATTCATGGTGAACTCCGGCCTGCTGGTCAGCCGGCTGCTCGGACTGCGCCATGCCGACCAGTTGCAACCCAGGGACATCCCAGCCGGCGCAGCGCCGTGGGTTTGCGCAGCATACACCGACAGCGAAGGGCATCAGTGGCTGGAATTGAACGTGCAGGCATTGGTCAACGACCAGGGATTCCTGCAGGCAGGACGGTAGCGCAACTCAAGCTCAAAAGCAGCACCTGAAAACACGAGGGATGGAGATAAAAGCAATGGCGTTCAAAGTGGAAAACCTGATGTTCTGGAAACGTGCCGGCAAAGGCAGGAGCGGTGCCGAAACCCCACTGCACACCACCATGATCCTGCAGGGTCTGCGCAACCTTTCGGGCAAGGAGCCGGGAACCGTTCCCCTCATCGGCCATCTGCCGATCGAGAGGCAATACCTGATCACGGTTTCCACCCTCGTGATATTCCTCATCCTGGCCGTTGCCACCCTGATCTACAACACCGTACGTGTAGGCCGCAATGCCGAATACGTGGCCACCTCCACCGAAATGCAGATGCTCTCGCAGCGGATTGCCAAGAGCGCACAGCAGGCGGCACTGGGCAACACCGCGTCTTTCCAGCAACTGGACGAAAGCGAAAAGCGCTTCGACAAGAGTCTCAAGAAACTGATCAACGGCGGCGACGGCCTGCCAGCCTCGCCATCTTCGGTGCAGCCGATACTGAAGGAACTGAACAAAAACTGGCTGCCTTCAGAAAACGCGATCGACCTGATTCTTAAGCAGCAAAAGAAGCTGGTGGACCTGAACCGCAGCGTGGCCGCGATCAACACCAACAATATTCAGTTGCTGGAACTTGCCGAACAGGTAGCCGGTCTTCTGACGCAATCTGGCGCGCAACTGCGTGAAGTGACCATTGCCTCGCAACTGGTCATGCTGACCCAGCGTATGGCGAAAAACGCCAACACCCTGCTCGCGTCTGACATCATCGATCCTGAAGTCGCTTTCCTGTTGGGTAAGGATGCCAATACGTTCCACGACATCCTGGATGGACTCCTCAATGGCAGCGAGGACCTCCGTCTTTCCGCGGTCAAGGACCCTGATACCCGCGACAAACTGAGCGAACTTAACGAGGCGTTCAAGGAATTCTCCGGAGACTCCGACAAAATTCTGCAAAGCATGCAGGATCTGGTGAACTCCAAGCAGGCCGGACGTTCGATTTTCATGAACTCGGACGTGCTGCTCGATGATGCCCGCAAGCTTGTGGCCGGATATGAAAACCTGGCCGGCGGCACGGGGTTGCTGGTGCTCTCCTTCCTTTATGGTGTCCTCGCCATCGGCGCCCTGGTGATGCTGGGCATGATCAACGTGAACGACGCCAAAAAACGTGCGCTGGCGAGTGAGCGCGAAAACAAGGCCAACCAGGAAGCCATTCTGCGGCTGCTGAACGAAATGGGCGACTTGGCAGAAGGCGACCTGACGGTGCGCGCCAAGGTGACGGAAGACATCACCGGCGCCATCGCGGACTCCATCAACTACACCATTGACGAGCTGCGCGGCCTGGTAACAGAAATCAACAAAACCAGCGAGCAGGTGACGCACGCATCACGCCAGGCGCAGGACATTTCCAACGAACTGCTGGAAGCCGCGCAGAAGCAGTCCCAGGAGATCGAAGACACCTCCGCCCAGGTGCTGCAAATGGCGCAATCGATTAACGAGGTGTCCGCCAACGCCGCCGAGTCCGCCCGCGTGGCGCAACAATCCCTGGATGCCGCCGAGAAGGGCACCACCGCTGTACGCAATTCCATCACCGGCATGAATGAAATTCGCGAGCAGATCCAGGACACCTCGAAGCGTATTAAACGCCTGGGCGAAAGCTCCCAGGAAATTTCCGAAATCGTCGAACTGATTTCCGACATTACCGAACAGACCAACATTCTCGCCCTGAACGCTGCGATTCAAGCCGCATCGGCAGGCGAGGCGGGACGCGGCTTCACGGTGGTGGCGGAAGAAGTGCAGCGTCTGGCGGAACGTTCCGGCGAGGCAACAAAACAGATTTCTGCGATTGTGAAGACCATTCAGACCGACACCCAGGACGCAGTGTCCGCGATGGAAAAGAGTACCCAGGGTGTGGTGGAAGGCGCAAAGCTGTCCGATGCCGCGGGCCAGGCGCTGAACGAAATCGGCCAGGTGTCGCGCAACCTCGCGGAACTGATCGATACCATTTCCCGCGCCACCCAGAACCAGGCACAGGCGGCCGGCATGGTGGCAAACAACATGCAGGACATCCAGAGCATCACCATCCAGACCACGGAAGGCACCAAGAAAACGGCCATTTCCGTGGGTGAACTGGCGACTCTGGCAACCGACCTGCGTGGCTCGGTGGCTGGCTTCTAACTTTCCTGAGCAAGCCAGGGGACGCTTTAATACATGAGCACTGAATTCGA
>JBDKRR010000281.1:0-1903 GCA_039683315.1 Sulfuricella sp. | reverse complement strand
GCGGCAGTGGCGGCGGCCCTTGTTTTTGGTTTGATTTGAGGGATGCTATTTTTCATGTTGGGCACTCGCTTTACTTTTTTCCGGACATACCTTGATGACGCAGCAAGGCATCCAGATTGGGCGCGCGCCCGCGAAACGCCATGAACGACTCAATGGCCGGGCGGCTGCCACCGGCTTCCAGAATGGCTTGGCGGTATTTCCGGCCCATTTCCACGTTGGGCAAACCGTCCTGGCCCACTGTCTCTTCAAAAGCGGCGTAGGCATCGGCACTCAAAACCTCGGCCCATTTGTAGCTGTAGTAACCGGCGGCATAGCCACCGGCAAAAATATGGCTGAAGGTGTGGGCCGTGCGGCTCCAATCCGGTGGTTGCAGCACCGCCACTTCGGCCCGTACCTGGTTCAACAGAGGCATCAAGTCAAGCGCGGGATCGTGCGCCGTGTGCAGCAACATGTCAAAGAGCGAAAACTCGATTTGCCGCAGCGTCTGCATGCCACTCTGGAAGTTCTTCGCCGCCAGCATTTTGTCAAACAGCGCGCGCGGCAGCGGCGCGCCGGTATCGACATGCGCGCTCATGTGGCGCAGCACGTCCCACTCCCAGCAGAAGTTTTCCATGAACTGGCTGGGCAACTCCACCGCGTCCCACTCCACGCCGCTGATGCCGGACACGTCGCGCTCGTTGACCTGCGACAGCAGGTGATGCAAGCCGTGACCAAATTCATGAAACAGGGTGGTGACATCGTCGTGTGTCAGCAGCGCCGGTTTGTCGCCCACGCCTTCGGCAAAGTTGCACACCAGATGCGCCACCGGCGTTTGCAGTTGATGCGTATCTGGGCGCAACCAGCGAGAGCGCACGTCGTCCATCCAGGCGCCCCCGCGCTTTCCGGTGCGCGCTGAAGGGTCCAGGTAGAACTGGCCGACAAGATTGCCTGCGCGCTCGATCCGGTAGAACTTGACACCGGCATTCCATACCGGCGCCTGGTCTTCCCGGATGTTGACGTCAAACAGCGTCTCCACAATTTTGAACAGCCCCGCCAACACTTTGGGCGCCGGAAAGTACTGCTTGACTTCCTGCTCGCTGAAGGCGTAGCGCGCTTCCTTTAGCTTTTCGCTGACATAAGGCCAGTCCCAGGCCTGTGGGTCGGGCAAGTTCAGCTGTTGCGTGGCGAACTCGCGCAGGTCGGCCAGGTCTTGCTCTGCGAATGGTCTTGCATTGGTCGCCAGGTCGCGCAAAAAGGTAACAACGTGCTCTGGCGACTCGGCCATTTTGGGCACGACCGAGAGTTCGCCAAAACTGCGATAACCGAGCAACTTGGCTTCTTCCAGGCGCAAGGCCAGCATCTCAGTGATCAGCGCCGAGTTGTCGAACTGTCGGGTTGCCGGGTCGGCCTGATCGGAGGCGCGGGTGACGTAGGCTCGGTACAGCTTCTCGCGCAGGGCGCTGCTGCGGGCAAACTGCATCACCGGCAAATAGCACGGCATTTTGAGCGTCAGCTTGTAGCCTTTTTTGCCTTCTGCTTGTGCCGCGGCCAAGGCGGCCTGCTGCACATCGTCGGGCACACCGTCGAGTTCAGACGCCTGGGCGTAGTAGGCAAAGGCGTCAGTCGCGTCCAGCGCGTTTTCACTGAATTTCTGGCCCAGCTCGGCCTGGCGTTCCTGAATGGCGGCAAAGCGCTCGCGGTCAGCCCCTGCGAGTTCCGCGCCGCCCAGCACAAAATTGCGCAGCGCGTTTTTGTGGGCCTGGCGCTGCTCTGCATCCAGTGAAGTCGGGTCAATCGCTTTGTATTTGGCGTACAAGCGCTCATCGGCTCCCAGGCGGGTAAAAAACTCGGTGATTTTGGGCAGCGCTTCGTTGTAGGCGGCGCGCAGCTCGGGCGTGTCGGCCACGCTGTTCAAGTGGCTCAC
>JBDKRR010000280.1:0-13949 GCA_039683315.1 Sulfuricella sp. | reverse complement strand
CGGTAGCCGCCGAGTTGATGCACCGATTGCGGCGTGAGGCCGATGTGGCCGCACACCGGAATGCCCCGCGCGGTGAGAAACGCGACCGTCTCGGCCATGACCTGGCCGCCTTCCAGCTTGACCATATGGGCGCCCGCCGCCATCAGCTGGCTGGCGCTGCGCAGCGCCTGCTGCGGACTCTCCTGGTAGCTGCCGAAGGGCAGGTCGGCGACGATGTAGGCCTGCTTGCTGCCGCGCGCGACGCAGCGGGTGTGGTAAACCATGTCCGGCAAGGTCACTGGCAGCGTCGAATCCTCGCCTTGCAGCGTCATGCCGAGGGAATCGCCGACCAGCAGCACTTCCACCCCGGCGCCTTCGAGCAAGGTGGCGAAACTGGCGTCGTAGCAGGTCAGCACGGCGATCTTGTCGCCTTTTTCCGCCATCTGTTGCAGCGTGTGTAGCGTTGTTTTCAATTTGTTAAAACCTTTTTAAAACGTTAGGGGTGAGAAGGTGAGGGGTGAGGCGAAAGTCAAAGGCCGCTCCGAACCAGGTTTTACGCCTCACCCCTCACCCCTTACTCCTCACGCCTTTCAGTCCGCCCGATTGAAAAATTCACGCCCGCCGCGCATGCCCGTGATCTTGTCCAGCAGCAGCTCGAAATCCTTAGTCTGCTCGGCGAAGTTGAAGTTCTCGCTGTTGACGATCAGCAGCGGCGAGGCATCGTAGTGGTGGAAATACTGACTGTAGCAGTCCGTCAGCCGGTTCAGGTAGCTTTGCGTGATGGTCTGCTCGTAATCGACGCGGCGTTGCACGATGCGCTCCATCAGTGCATTTTCCGACGCCTGCAGGTAAATGACCAGGTCCGGTTTCGGGGTTTGCGGCTGAAGGTGGCGGTACATCTCGCGGTACAGTTTGAATTCGTCGTCGCTGAGATTGAGACGGGCGAACAGCGGGTCCTTGTCGAGCAGGAAGTCGGTTACCGTGGCATGGTGGAACAGGTCGCTTTGTACCAGTTCACGCATCTGTTCGGCGCGCTGAAACAGGAAAAACAGCTGGGTGGGCAGGGCGTAGCGTTCCGGGTCGTGGTAGAACTTCGCCAGAAAAGGGTTGGCGGCGGCGTCTTCGAGCAGCAAGCGGGAATGAAAGTGTTCAGCGAAACGCTTGGCCAGCGTTGTCTTACCCACGCCGATGGGTCCTTCGACCACGATGAAGCGGTATTTCTCCGGCGCCATCGCCAGCTTACCCTACGGCCTGCAATAAAGTTTCAGCGCTGGGACGGATCTGCGGCAGGCGCTGCAGCTTCTGCCCGGCGCAGGCGGCGAGGAGGGATGCTGCCCGGCCATGGCCGGGAATGACGCACTCCGGCGCGATTTCGGTGAGCGGCAGCAGTACGAACGCGCGTTCGTGCATGCGCGGGTGGGGCAGGGTGAGACCATGTTCGTGGTGAATCAGGCCGTCGTAGAGCAACAGGTCCAGGTCGAGCACTCGCGGTGCATTGAGGAACTCGCGCACGCGCCCGAAGCGGTGCTCGATATCCAGCAGCATTTCCAGCAAGCGGGCAGGCTCCAGCCGGGTTTCGATTTCCGCCACCGCGTTGATGAAGTCCGGCTGGTCGGAATAGCCCCAGGGGGCGCTGCGGTAAAGAGAGGAGTGGGCGATCAGGCGCGTGGCCGGGAGCGTGTCCAGCTCGCCGAAGGCCATGCTGACCTGGGCTTCGGGGGCGGACAGGTTGCTGCCGAGGGCGACGAAGGCGTGAACGGGGCGGGTGGGCATGGTGTTCAATTTAAAAACCTTGTTTTAACCACGGGGCGCACGGGGAACACGGGAAATTCATGTTGTTCAAAAGATCGACCAGCACACGATGGGGTGATCTCCTGAAAGGAGGCGCTATCCCCGTGCGCCCCGTGTTCCCCGTGGTTAAACTGCTTTTCAAGATTCAATCTTCTGCCGCGAAATCGGTGTCGACAGCCGCGCCTCCGGCGCTTTTCGGTTTGCGCCGGCGCCGACGCTTCTTGGGCGCGGCGGTGTCGGGCTGCAGCATTTCGGCGCGCTGCGCGTCGCCGGCGTGCTGGAATTTCTCCCACCAGCGGCCGAGTTCCATCTCCAGTTCGCCGCTTTCGCAACGCAGCAGCAGGAAATCGAAGCCGGCGCGGAAGCGCGGATGGGAGAGCAGGGCGAAAGGCCGCTTGCCGGCGCGCTGTGCGAAGCGCGGCTGCAATCCCCAGATTTCCTTCATGGTGGAAGTGAAGCGGCGCGGGATGGCGAGCATTTCCACCTGGGTCTGGATCACCTGGTCCATGGCCTGATACAGCGCCGGCGCCGGGCGCTCGCCGCCGTCTTCGATTTTTTTCGACAGCGCCAGCACTTCGTGCCACAACAGTGCAGCGAACAGGAAGGCCGGAGAAACCGGCTTGTCTTCCTTGATGCGCAGATCGGTCTCATGCAGGGCGAGCGTGACGAAGCGCTCGCCCTGCGGTTGCTCCAGGATCACGTCGAGCAGCGGCAGCACGCCGTGGTGCAGGCCCTCTGCGCGCAACTGCTTGAGGCTGCGCTGAGCGTGGCCGGAGAGCAGCAGTTTGAGGATTTCGTCGAACAGGCGCGAGGGCGGGACGTCTTCCAGCAGGTGTCCCAGTCCGGCGATGGGGGCGCGCGTGGCGGGGTCGAGCTGGAACTCCAGCTTGGCGGCGAAGCGCGCGGCACGCAGCATGCGCACCGGGTCTTCCTGGTAGCGGGTGCGCGGGTCGCCGATGATGCGCAGCACGCCGGCTTTGGCGTCCTTGTATCCGTTGTGGTAGTCCCAGATCTCGCCGTTGCCGGGGTGGTAGAACATGGCGTTGATGGTGAAGTCGCGGCGCAGCGCGTCTTCCGCCTGGGTGCCGAAGACGTTGTCGCGCAGGATGCGGCCGTTGGCGTTGGTGACGTGCAGGCCGCTGTTGTTTTGGTCTTCATCCTCGTCCGGCGCGGGCGCGCCGCTGCCGCGGAAGGTGGAAACCTCGATGGTTTCCGCGCCGCACATCACGTGCACCAGGCGGAAGCGGCGGCCGATGATGCGCGAGCGGCGGAACAGGTTGCGCACCTCTTCCGGCGTGGCGTCGGTGGCGACGTCGTAATCTTTGGGTGTCTTGCCCAGCAACAGGTCGCGTACTGCGCCGCCGACCACGAAAGCGGCGTAACCGGCGTGCTGCAGTTCGCCAGTGACCTTGAGGGCGCAGGGACTGAGCTGGTTGCGGCGGATGCCGTGCTTGCTTTCGGAGATGATCTGGGGCTTGTCGCGCAGGCCGGTTTTGGGGGCTGCTTTGCTGAAAACTTTGCGGATGAATTTACGTATCATGAATTTAGAGTTTCTCTGCTCCGTGTTTTGAGGCGGGGCTAATTATTGGGTAATTATACAAGATCTGCCGTCAGCCAGTGCTTGTCCTGCACGTTGACCGGCTTGCTGAAATAGTAGCCCTGGCCGTAGTTCACGCCCATCTTGATCAGCATGGCGATGGTTTCCTCGTCCTCGATGTGTTCGGCGATGGTGTGCGCGCCGATCACATTGGCCAGTTCGCGGATCTGCTCGACGATTTTCACGTCTTCCACATTTTCCTTGAGCTGCAGCACGAAGCTGCCGTCGATCTTGACGAATTCCGGGCGCAGTTGGCGCAGGTAGCTGTACGTGGAGTAGCCGACGCCGAAATCGTCGAGCGCGACATTGCAGCCACCGGCGCGGATTTCGTTGAACATCTTGATGAATTCCGCGGACATTTCCGTGGTCTGGCGTTCGGTGAATTCCAGCGTGATCGGGCGTCCCTTGGCGATGGGAGAATGCAGCAGGTCACGCAGTTGCTGGGTGAATTCCGGGGCGAAGAAGGAGTTCAGGCTGATGTTGACGAACAGGTGCACGTTCTTGGGGATCAGGCGCAGCGACTCGCCGATCACGAACAGGTCCATGTCGCGGATCAGGCCGAGATCCTCGGCGATGGGGATGAAGTCGTCCGCGGGCACGAAACCGTCGCCGCGCCGCATGCGCGTCAGCACTTCGTAGGCGAATATCTTGCGCGTCTTGAGGTCGACGATGGGCTGCATGAAAGGCAGGATCATGCCGGCGGAGATGGCGTTGCGCAGCTCGAAGCCCTGCGAGAAGATGTCCATGATGGCTTCGCCGCGCTCCTTGGACAGCGTGTCCACGCGGTTGCGCCCGCTCTGCTTGGCGTGATAGAGCGCCACGTCGGCGGCGCGCACCAGGTCGAGAGGGATCTTGCCGTGCAGCGGAGCCACCGCGATGCCGATCGAGGTTTGTATGGTCAGCTGGCCGACGGTGAGGGGCAGGACGATGCGGCTGAGGTCTTCGTGGATCATGTGTCCGATGCGGCTGGCCTCTTCCGCGTTCACGTTTTGCAGCAGGATGGCGAATTCGTCGCCGGCGATGCGTGCTACCGCGCCGCCCTGGTGTTCGTTGGCGCGCAGCGTACTGGCCACGTTGCGCAATACTTCGTCGCCGACCGGGTGGCCGTAGGTGTCGTTGATGAATTTGAACCCGTCGATGTCCACGATCACCAGTGCCAGCGGCAGGTTCTTGTGCAGGTTCATGTGCAGCAGGTTTTCGAGCAGGTCGTCGAAGTGGCGGCGGTTGTATACACCGGTGAGCGGGTCGGTGATGGTGAGGCGGTAGAGGTCCTGTTCGTGCTGGCGCTGCAGTTCCTGCAAATGCAGCGTCTCGGTGACGTCTTCCAGCGTGCTGATCAGCCCGGTGACGGTGCCCGACTCGTCGCGCTGCAGCGAAGTGCTCATCTGCATCCACACCGATTTACCGTCGCGGGCGCGCACTTCCAGTTGCAGATCGGTGGGCGGAATATGTTCCAGGCGGCCGGCTTCGAAATAGCTCTGGTGCTTGGGCTGGATCAGGAATTCGGCGAAGGGGCGGTGCAGCGTGGTTTCGGTGGCGTAGCCGGTGAGCGCTTCCCAGGTCGGGTTGAGGAAGGTGATATGGCCGGACTGGTCCACCTCCAGCAGCACTTCCTGCATGTTGTTCACCAGGTTGCGCAGCTTGAGCTCGTTTTCCGCCAGCTGGCTGCGCGTTTGCTCCAGTTCGCGAATCTGACGCTTCATGGTCTTGGCGCTCTCGACGAAGGCGTCGGAGAGGTTCTTCACTTCGTCGCTGGCATTGGCCGCGGTCGCCAGCATGGTCTTGTCCCAGTTGCCCTGCGAGACTTCCCTGGCCATGGCGGCAAGCGGCGTGAGCGGGGCCATCACCGACTTCACCAGCAGCTGGATGGCGATCAGGTCCACTCCGAGCAGCAGCATGAAGAGGTAGGACACGTCGTTGAGCAAAGTGTGGATTTTTTCGTTCAGGACGTCATTCGACAGCTGGACGGTGATCAGGCCGAGGGACCCGCTCACGGATTTCAATTCCGTCGTCACCGTGGGCTTGAGTTCGGCCGCCTGGAACCAGCCCGCCACCGGGTGCAACGGGATGACTTCCTTGGATTGCTGGAACAGCACGTTGCCCTGGCCGTCCTTCACGGTGATGGCACTGATGGCGCGGTCGCCGAGCACGGTGCCGAGGTAGGTGTTAATGCCGCGCGGGTCGAACTCGATGAGATGGGTGACCGCGGGCGCCGTAATGGCGATTATCTTGTGTCCCAGCACCTGGCGGTTGGTGATTTCGGTGCCGACCTGCTGGATCAGCATGTAGAGGCTGAACAAACCCACCACCAGCAGCTGCAGCATGGCGATGGCAAGCATGATGCGCATGTGCAGGGTGCGGGGCTGGAAGAATTTCATCGGGAATCCGGGATTGTTTTTCTGTTGACTTCGTGGGCTTATTCTAAGGTGGGCAGGAAATAATTGCCATCACTTGTTGCGACCGTCTGAAAGCGGCACTGGTAAAGGTTTTCCATGGCATTTTGCGTGATCATGAGAGGCGTGTCGCCGTGCGCGATTTTGCCGCCGTCATGGATCAGCAGCGCGTGATCGCAGAAGCGGCTGGCCCAGAAGATGTCGTGCAGCACCATGACCACGATTTTTCCAGCGTCGCGCGCGAGTTGGCGGAAAAGCTGCATCACGGCGAGCTGGTGCGGCAAGTCGAGATGCTGCAGCGGTTCGTCGAGGAAATAGATGTCCGGCGCCTGCGCCAGCAGCAGGGCGATGCGCACGCGCTGGCGTTCGCCGCCGGAAAGCGTGGCTAGCGTTTGCCCTTCAGATTGCGTCATGCCGACGAGCTGCAATGCGTGGCGCGCGGCCGCAATGTCGCTTATGTCCGGCGTGAGAGTGGCACTATGCGGGAAGCGGCCCAGCAGCACGTAATCCAGCGCCGCACCGGAAAATGCCGTGCTTTCTTCCTGCAGCAGGGCGCCGACGCGCTGCGCCAGTTGCCGGCGCGGAATTTCGCCCAGGGGCCGGCCGTCCAGGCGCACGCGGCCGGCGATGGGCTTGCCGAGCCCGCTCAGGGCATGCAGCAGGGTGGTCTTGCCGCAGCCGTTTTTCCCCAGGATGGCCCAGCATTGCCCCGCTTCCAGCGTCAGCGTCAGGTCCTGGCACAGCACTCTGCCGTTCAGTTTCTTGCTTGGCACCTCGAGGTGCAGGTTTTCAATACTTAGCATCTTGCCGGGACAGTAAAAACAGCAGTAGCGGCACGCCGAGCAGGGCGGTCAGCACCCCGGCCGGCAATTGTTGCGGTGCGATCACGCTGCGCGCCAGGGTGTCGGCCAGGGTGAGGAAGCTGCCCCCCAGCAGGATGGCGCAGGGAATCAGCCAGCGGTGGCTGTGCACGCCGAGGAGGCGCAGCAGGTGCGGCACAATCAGGCCGACGAAGCCGATGCTGCCGCCTTCCAGCACCGCGGCGGTGGTAGCCACGGCGGCGGCGAGGTAAATCCCGCCCTGCAGTGGCAGCACCGCGACGCCGAGGGATTTTGCCTTCAGCTCGCCGATGGCCAGCACGTCGAGATGGCGCGCCAGCAGCCAGCCTGCGCTGCCGGTGGCGAGCAGCGCGCTCCATGCCAGGCCGGGCTGGCGGGCGTAGGACAGGTCGCCCATGAGCCAGTAGAGCATGCCGTGCAGGCCGCTGCCGGGCGCAAGGCTGAGCATCAGGCTGATCAGCGCGCCGAATCCCGCGGACAGGGCCACGCCGGTGAGCAGCAGGTGGTGCATGCTCCAGGCGTGGCGGTTGAAGCTCAAGGCCAGCACCAGCAGCATCGCGCCCAGCGCGCCGCCCAGAGCGGCAAACTGCACCGCCGCCACCAGCCCGAGCAACATCGCACCCAGCGCGCCCACCGCCGCGCCGCCGGAGATGCCGAGCAGGTAGGGGTCGGCCAGCGGGTTGCGCAGCAACACTTGCAGCAGCACGCCCGACAGCGCCAGCAGGGCGCCGCAGGCAAAGGCGCTGGCGGCGCGCGGGGCGCGCAATTGCCAGAGGATTTCCCGCGACGTGCCGTTGCCGTCGAACAGCTGTGCCAGCGACAGGTCCGCGCTGCCGCTCAGCAAGGCGGCAGCCAGGCTGACAGGGGCAAGCAGGAGAAGCAAAAAAAGCAGGGAGGGTCGTTGCATCAATCGGGTTGGAATTGAGTGCGCCGGATATCGCAGCGGAAATTACTTACATCAAAACCACCGAATAACCCCCCTTTGAAAAAGGGGGGCAGGGGGGATTTACTAGCGGCGGCTCCCCTTGCGGCTAAATCCCCCTCAATCCCCCTTTTACAAAGGGGGAGGCGGTCTGTCGGCGTCATATTCATGCAGTTCGGCTTGACGGTTTCAGCGCAGACTGAGGATCGGCCAGCCGTGCCGTTCTGCGTGTGCCTTGAGGGTAGGGTCCGGGTCGACCGCGACCGGGTGGCTGACGCGCTGCAGCAGCGGCAGATCGTTCAGCGAGTCGCTGTAGAAGTGGCTTTCCGTTACGTCGCTCCACTGGACGCCGCGGCTGGCCAGCCAGGCATCGAGGCGGGTGATCTTGCCCTCGCGGAAGGAGGGCGTGCCGGATACCTTGCCGGTGAACTCGCCGTTCACCTGTTCCGGCTCGGTGGCGATCAGGTGCTCCACGCCGAATTCCTGCGCAATGGGGCGGGTGACGAAGCTGTTGGTGGCGGTCACGATGGCGACCAGGTCGGCTTCCTGCAGGTGCCGCTTCACCAGTTCCCGTCCTTTGGTGGTGACAATAGGCAGAATCTTGCGCTGCATGAATTCGCGGTGCCAGGCATCGAGCTGGCTGCGCGTATGGCGCGCCAGGGGCTTGAGCTGAAAATCGAGAAATTCGTGGATATCCAGCGTCCCCGCCTTGTACTGGTCGTAAAAGGCCTGGTTGCGCGCTTCGTAGACTTCCTGGTCGAGCACGCCCTGCTCGATCAGGAACTGAGCCCATTCGAAATCGCTGTCGCCGGCGAGCAGCGTGTTGTCCAGGTCAAATAGTGCTAAATGCAAGTTTCTTGCTCCACGACAAAATTTGGTTCAAAAGTATAACGTAAAATTTCGTCATGAATTTGCCCGACCATCTCCTGCCGGCTGCCTGGTACTGGTTCGCATATGCACTGTATGCCGCGGTTCTGGGGGGCGCGCTCTATGCAGCGCCGTGGCGGCGCCTGCGCGACAACGAGCAACTGCATCTGTGGCTCGGCACCTGCGTGTCGCTGATGTTGATGTGGAGCTATCTCAAGACCGGCATCAAGCCGGGACTGAATTTTCACGTGCTCGGCGCAACCCTGTTCACGCTGATGTTCGGGCCTTACCTTGCCATTGTCGGTCTGAGCGTGGTCCTGCTGGGGGTGACTTTTTTCGGCTATAGCGGGTGGGAAAGCTTCTCGGCCAACGCCTTGCTGATGGGGGTGTTGCCGGTGGTGGTGAGCTACACCATTTACCGCCTGGCAGACGGCAAATTGCCCAATCACTTTTTTGTCTATATTTTCATCAACGCCTTTCTGGGCGGTGCACTGGCCATGGCGGCCGTCGGTTTGGCGACGACCGGGATTTTTGCCTTGTCCGGCGCTTATTCGACGGATTACCTCACCAGCAACTACCTGCCCTACTACTTGCTGATGGCTTGGTCCGAGGCGGTGCTGACCGGCATGCTGACCACCCTGATGGTGGTTTACAAACCGGAATGGGTGGGAACCTTTGACGACGCGCGCTATATCCGCAACAAGTAATCAACGCGGATAATCCGCAAGCCGATTCTGGCGTTGCCGGCAGCAGGTTTCCAGGCGGCACAGGTAATGGATTTCGCTCAAGTCAGCGCTTGTCTCCATTACACCTTCAGCCATTTTCTCAATTTTTCTTTCACATATTGCGAGGTGGTGTCACTCCAGAGCATGAAGGGGTTTGCTCTTTTTTCCCCGAGCAGGCGTATCTCGTTTTCGACATCGGTCTGGCCGAGCCTGTCGGCAAACAGTTGGGCGGCATGCGCGTACAGTTCCATGTCAAGGGCGTTGTGCTTCTCGATCAGCCGGATGGTCCGAGCGGGAATTTCCTTTGTGCTCGACCGCTGCTGTGCCACGTTCCGCGGCTGATAGTGCCTTATCGGCCAGTCGAACAGTTTGCTCATCAGCCCATAAGTTTCGTCAAAGCGCTCCGTGATTCCCACCAGGGCAAAGTTATGCTGAACATTTTGCCTGGCCTGTTCCAGCATCTGCGCCGAACACGCGCCAAAACTCACGGAACCCTCCGACCCCGACAGCCTTCTGGTCTGGCCATTGTCCATTTCGAGGAGATTGCATCGCGCAACCCAGTCATCCAGGCTTGATCGCATGGCCAACTCCCGCAGCGGATCGTTGGCGGTGCGCCTGACATAGTGGTAATGCGATATCACCCGCTCCACCGGGTTGCGCAACAGCGTGACGTATCTGGAATTCGGCGGCAGCAACTCTTGAACCCAGTAATCCATGTGGCCATAGATTACCTTCAGTTTTTCCTTGCGGCTCATGGAAAGCGACAGGTATTTTTCGATGGATTCGATGGCCGGATTGATTTTATGCAGCTCGGAAGGCTTGTAAATGTCCCTGATCATCGCATACATGGTCATTCCGCCGGTTTTGGGGATGTGGATAAACACAATCGGATCGGTCGATCCCCTGCTTCCTGGTGTACCCGGCAAGGAATAACGCGCTGCGTGAAGCACTTCTTCCCGGTTGGGAAACTGGCCCGCGTAATATGCGGCCGGGCCGTTGCCGGCAGGTTCTCTCGTCATGATTGCCTCGTGTATCGAATTTGCGCTGAGCCGAAAACGAGCGCTCCTTTTCCCCGGACTGTGCCGGTTGCTGCGCAGAAAAGGTATTTAAGCGCCGGATTGTAAATGGTGTATTTCAACCTAGAAACCTTAGTTGGACGTAGTGGAGTGTGCGGTTTTTGTGGTGCAGGGCAAGGCGCAACGACGCGGAATGGTCATTCCATTCCAAGGAGTTGCAACGCAGCCATGCGCCACAAAAACCGTGCGATCCACCACGTAGCGGCGTCACCAAACGGGTGAACCCATGATACAAGAAGAAATTTATTAAATTCATTGCGCTACGCACTCAGTGGAGCGGTCAACTGAGGTTTCTAGGTTCAAATGTGTTACCTAATGTTAGCAAGATGTTTGCGGCCTCCGCCGGTTCGCGCCGCGCCGTTATTGAATCCCATTGCGCGATAGCACGGGGGGGCGGGCGGGCGTCCCGAAGAACTCGCGCAGCATGAAATCTTCCAGCCCCGCGTTATCTTCCAGGCGCGCGGACAGCACAATCACGCGGTCGAGACGCTGCGACTCCCAATTGAAATTGCCTTTGTAATACCTGCGAATCAGCTCGATCATGCTGCGTACCATGGCGCGCTCCAAATCGCCATTGGGCCCCGCATCGACCTCGATCAATTCGCGCCGGGAATTGCTCGACCCTGTTGTCCAGCCGCGAAATGAAAATTTCCCCGTGTGTAGGCCCAAGCTGATGATCTGGAATATCCCGTTCGTGCCTTGCGGCTGGAGGTTGCGCTTGATGTTCGCCATCCTGATCTCGTCCGCCGACGGCTCGCGTGCGGCAGGCATCTCTGCTGCGCGGCGACGCTCCCTGGCGGCATTGACGTAGGCCATCAAGTCAGTCGGTGGCGTTAAATCCGGTGCGGCATCTGCCGGAATCTCGGGCTTGACTGCTGCGCTTTCGTTACGGGGAGCCGCGTCAGGGGGCGGTTTTATTTTGGGCTTGTCCGCCTGCCTGGGCGGGGCTTTGGGCCGAACTTCCGCCGGCTTTGCCGGAAGCTCGGCCGCCACTTCGGGCAATTCCACAAAACGCGCTTCCACGGGTGCGGGCGCTGCCGTCTCGACCTTGGGGACAATCAGGGAAGGGGCGAATTTCCAGATGATCGCCAGCCAGATGATCGCCGCCAGGGGTATCGGCCACCACAGCCTGATCTCCCTGGGGCGGGAATCGGGCATATGGACGCGCACGATCTCGCCACAGTTGCCGCATATGGCATGCAGAACTTCCCTTGACAGGAAATCCGGCGCGCTTGCCGCATTACTCATGTTTAACCGCAATCAGGAAGTTCCGGGCGCCGGCGGCGCGGGCCTGCAGCATTGCCTGCACCACGATGCCCTGTGGCGCGGTGTTGTCCGCGGACACCACTACGCCCTGTTGCGAATTGCTCAGCAGCGGCCCGAGCGTGGCGGCCAGGGTATGCAACGTCACCTCGGTCCGGTTGATGAAGATTTTGCTGTCGCCCGTCAGCGTCATGGTTACCGGTTTGTCGACGTTGAGCTTTTCGGCCTTCCCCTGCGGCAGATTCACTTGCAGCGAATCGAGGTTCTGCATCGACAGGGAAGAAAGCATGAAGGTCGCCAGCAGAAAGAACATCACGTCGATCATCGGGATGATTTCGATGCGCCCCTTGCGGTACGTCCGGGGCTTACGCAGCTTCATGGGCTTCACCCTGCTGGTCGAGGCGGATGTGGTCGATCAGGCGTGTGCCGAGGCGTTCCATTTCGTCCATCGTTTGCGATTGCACGCGCGAGAAGTAATTGAAGCCGAACAGGGCAATCACCGCGATCATCAAGCCGATCGCCGTGGCAATCAGCGCCTGGGCCACGCCTCCCGTCACCCCGGTGGGATTCACGATGCCGCTGCCGCCAATGATCCTGAAGGCATCCATCATGCCGCCGATGGTGCCCATCAGCCCGAGCAGGGGTGCGGCGGTGACGATGGTCTCCAGCACCCACAACCTGCGGGCGAGGGATGTTTCGATCAGCTGGGCTTCGTCTGCCGCACGGGATTCGGTCCACCATGCGGGACGCCGCCGGTTGGCGATAACCACTTCGAAAAAGCGCCTGAAATAGTGGCGCTCGCTCAAGCCGTAAAGCCTTTTCTCCAGTTCTTCCCAGGCGAAGCCATAAGTTTCGGCGAGGCGCAGCAGGTCGAGCGGCAGGCGGGCGTAGCGCCAATAGATGAATGCCTTCTCGAGCATGATAGCCAGGGCGATGACCGCCAGCAGCGACAGGGGCAGGATGATCATCCCGCCGAGTTTTATGGCGATCCAGGTTTCGTGTAGGTCTTGCATGCATATCTCCGTGTGGGGATGGGGTTGAAAGTACGAGGGGCGGCGGTTGCCGCTTGCCCTGAATAGCAGTTAATCGGGAAGGGGACGGGATTTACTCGTGCCGCAGCGCATCGATAGGGTCCAGCCGGGCTGCCCGCTGTGCCGGGAAGTAGCCGAAAATCACTCCGATCGCAGCCGAGAACAGGAATGACAGCAGGTTGATGCCCGGGTTGAAGAGGAAAGGCACTTGCATCAATTGTGCCAGCCCGACCGAGGCCACCGTGGCCAGCGCGACGCCCACCAGGCCGCCGAAGGAGGACAGGGCCACCGCCTCGATGAGGAATTGCAGCAGCACCTCCCGTTCCAGCGCGCCGATGGCGAGGCGGATGCCGATTTCGCGGGTGCGCTCGGTCACCGACACCAGCATGATGTTCATGATGCCGATGCCGCCCACCAGCAGGCTCACCGCCGCCACGGCGCCGAGCAGGGCGGTCATGATGCGGATGGTGCCGGACAGGGTTTCCGCGATCTGCTTGGTGTCGAGGACGTTGAAATCGTCCTCCTCGTTATCCGAAATCTTGCGCCGCTCGCGCATCAGCAGGTTGATCTGCTCGATCACCTTGGCGTTGGATGCGCTGGCTTTCACCGAGACCATGAGCGTGCTCACGTCCTGGTTGCCGGTCAGCCGCCGCTGCACGGTGCGCAGCGGCATGATCACCGTGTCGTCCTGATCCATGCCCATCGCGCCCTGGCCTTTCGACGCCAGCAGGCCGACGATCTCGCAGGAGAATTGCTTGATGCGGATCTCGTTGCCGAGCGGATTCTGGCTGCCGAACAGTTCGCGCCGCACGCTCTCGCCGATCACGCACACCGACTTGCCGGCGCGCTCTTCGGCCTCGCTGAACACGCGCCCGGCGGCCAGCTTCCAGTTGCCGGTCTGGAAGTAGGCATTGGTGCTGCCGTTGATGGTGGTGGACCAGTTCTTGGCGCCGTAGACCACGGTCACGCTGCGGTTGACCGTCGGCGCAACCGCCTCCAGGCCGCTGATCTGGGTACGGATGGCATCGGCGTCGGCGAGCTTGAAGTTGGGCGCGCCGGCGGAATCCCGCCCCGGACCGAGGCGCTTGCCGGGGCGCACCATCAGCAGGTTGCTGCCGAGGCTGGAAATCTGGTCCGACACCACCTTGGTGGCGCCGTTGCCCAGGGTGACCATGGTGATCACCGCGCTGACGCCGATCACGATGCCGAGGATGGTGAGGAAGGAGCGCATCAGGTTGCGCCGGATTTCGCGCAGGGCGAGCAGGAGCGTGTTCCAGATCATCGGGCTAGGGCCTGTTAACGCTAATTTCGCGTCTGCGACGGGGGCGATTTGGGATGCCGCCCGCGAAGCAAGACGCGCGGTTGTGCCGCCCACAACAAGCGGGTTGTGACAAAGGGGGGCGCCCAAATCGCCCCCGTCCCGGAGGGTTGCAAGGAGAAGGCCATGCCTGCGTTGTTACGGCGCT
>JBDKRR010000279.1:0-8744 GCA_039683315.1 Sulfuricella sp. | reverse complement strand
CCGGACACATAGGGAGACGGCACAGAGGGCAGGGCCAAATTATGATCTGTATATAAATAGCCCTAACTAGAGAAATTTCAAACCTACCTCAAGGAGTGCTCCATCTGCGGATGTCTCATTCAGCTCTGTAAGAATTGGTGGCTGAACCCTATGGAAGAAAAAAATTTCTGGGGGCATTTCCGGGGGCACAAATAAAAATCGAATAGATAAAAACCAATATAATTCATACAGTTAAATCTTCTATTCAATTCGTCTAGGGCGCGCCATTTACCCTTCCGAAGACATCCCAGAAAGTCCGCTAACCCTACGAATTTACGCGTTTTTTGTTTATGCTGTGTTCCAGCAAGTGCCACTGTGTTCCCCTAAGAGCGGGGGCATTTTGGGGGCACCTGTGGGGGCATAATAAAAACGCTGGGGGCACAAATGGCTGGCAAGGGAATCGAGAAGCTGTCCGACATCTCCGTGAAGAATGCTGCACCGAAGGACAAACCTTATCGGCTCGCGGATGGAGGTGGTTTGTATCTGGAAGTGATGCCAAACGGGTCCAAGTACTGGCGTCTCAAATACCGCTTCGACAATAAAGAAAAGCGCCTCGCGTTTGGCGTGTATCCCACCGTTACCCTGAAAACCGCCCGCAAACATGCTCGCGATGCGTGGGACAAATTATCCGAAGGCATCGACCCCGGCGAAGTCAAAAGACAAAAGAAGCTGACACGATCCATAGACGTAGCGAACAGCTTTCAAGCCGTGGCACTGGAATGGTACGAGAAGCAAAAGCCGCGCTGGTCCGAGAGCAACATCATCAGAGTGAACGGGATATTCACTAACAACCTGTTCCCCTGGCTTGGTCACCGTCCTATAAGCGAAGTCACCCCGCCCGAACTCCTGGCAGTACTGCGCAGGACCGAGAGTAAGGGCTTACTGGAAACAGCCAAGCGGTCACGACAGATAGCGGGACAGGTTTTCCGTTATGCCGTCGCCACCGGGCGCGCCGAGCGCGATCCTACCCCCGACCTAAAAGGCGCACTGGCTACGCCCATCGTTACGCACCATGCGGCCATCGTTGACCCCAAAATGGTTGGCAGCCTATTAGCTGCCATAGATGAATTTAGGGGCACCCCGGCCGTTGCAGCGGCGCTCAAACTCTCGCCTCTATTATTCTGCCGCCCTGGCGAACTGCGGCAAATGGAATGGGCGGAAATCAATTGGGACGAGGAGCGTTGGGAGATTCCCGCCGAAAAAATGAAAATGCGGCTGCCGCATATTGTGCCGCTCAGTAAACAAGCCCTTGCCATTCTGACAGACCTGCATCCGATCACCGGACGAGGTAAATACGTCTTCCCAAGCGCACGGGGCGCGAGCCGCCCATTAAGCGAAAACGGCGTCCGGGTCGCGCTGCGGACATTGGGATATACGAACGAAGAAATGACGCCGCACGGCTTCCGAGCGATGGCCCGCACGATTCTGGATGAGGTATTGGGCTATCGCGTCGAATGGATCGAGCACCAGTTAGCCCACGCAGTAAAGGACGCCAACGGGCGCGCCTATAACCGCACTTCGCACCTTCCGCAGCGCAAACTGATGATGCAGGGTTGGGCGGACTATTTGGATGGCCTGCGGGCGCAGGCTAACGGCTCCAATGTCGTCCCTTTCACAACTACACGTTAAGGCAAAGCAGTAGTAGAAAAGCAGTAAAGCGAAGCGGACCCAGCCGAGGCGGCAACCCCGACCGGGCCCTAACCACAACCACCTACACCAGAGGTGAATCATGGCTGACGCCAATCATAGCATCGACAGCACCCCATCCCCGCCGCTTTCCAGGGCGGACACCCCCGAGGCCGCCATTCAATCACTAGCATCGGATTACTTGGGCGACCCCCACAGCATCCTATGTTGCGCCCTGGCACGTGCCGAGGCAGTTATCGCCCTGTTGGGCAACGAGCTAGTGGATGATGACCGGGATCAGGAAGACGTTCTAATTCACGCGGTCTGGGACGCCTTGGGCAACATTGTGATCGCCCGAAATATGGTGAAACGCTGGGATCAAGTCAGAAAAAGCTAAGCCCACTTGCCGCCCGGCCCATGCAGGCCGGGCAATTGCCCCCTATACGCCAACGGAGTATAGTCCTCGTGCTGACCATCATTGAGTCGCCTTTGTTTACCCGGCTTTGGCCCGACTATTGGACTGAGACGGAGCATGACGAGTTTGCCGCATTCCTCGCCAGCAATCCTGAAGCGGGCGACGTGGTTCCTGGCTCTGGCGGCTGCCGCAAGATTCGGTGGAGCCGGACCGGCCTTGGAAAGCGCGGCGGTGTTCGTGTGATCTACACGGCGCAGCTCGCTAGTGGTGCTGTTGTGTTATTGGTTATCTACGCAAAAAGCACAGTGGAAAACATCCCCTCGCACATTTTGCGGGAGATTGCGGAGGAAATGGGCCATGCCTCGTCCTGAAAAAGAACTGCTCGAACGTGACGCCAAACGAAATATTGGCGAAGAACTGCTAGATGCAATCCGCGATGTGAAAGCCAAGCGGTATGGGGACAGCTATTCCATTGAGCCGAACGAAGTCGCCACCACACGCCTGAAATGCGGTTTATCGCAAGCCCAATTCGCCAAGGCACTACGCATTTCTCCCCGGACATTGCAGCAATGGGAGCAAGGGCGACGCCGGCCGTCCGGCGCAGCGGAAACATTAATAAAAATTGTTGCGAAACACCCGGAGGTGCTAAGGGAAATAATCATTTCAGGTAACTAATCGTATCTGTTCGAGCTGTGGGTAGCTTCAAGTAGAGGAAAAGAAAAAAACAACGACTGCGAGAAAAGCATGTTCCCTAGGTCCATTTAGGATAAGCATTGGTAAATGGCTGTGGATGACTTCCCGGATTGGCAGATAACCCGCGAAAATCGAGTAAAGCTCACTGAGCAAGCATTAGAAATATCGAAGATTTTCAGCGCTCCCTTTGATAATCGGCCCCACTATGATTTTAGATGGGAGGCCGAAAGACTGCTGGATAATATACAGAGAAGCAACAGAAGCCTCGTCAATTTATCTGGGAGACCGATAGCTGCATTCGATCAATACAACTTCGTAAGGAGGATGCGGTTTGTTGAACATTTTGGAATGTTATTTAGAAGCAATCACCACCCCTCCATCCCGAATAGTAGGCGCTATCGTTTTATCAATAAGAATGCCTTTTGCTTGATGGACATGGGTTACGCCTTGAGGGACTTGGCGTATTTTATCGCCATTCAGGAAAGTGATGATTTTTTTCTTCAATTTCAAAAGCATTGGAGATTATGCAAGGAGTCCGCTTCTCTCGAATCTGCCGGCCGGCTAATACACGCACACCATTATTTACTGATGAGCAATTCCTTTATTGGTCGGATAAAGGCGGGATTGTCTGAGAATCACCACCGAAGGAGCATTGGCAAGAAAGGACAAGAAGCTGCATATAAACGCTATCTACCTTTGAAGGGTAGAGCGATTGAAATTGCGCGCGAACACTGGATCATCAATGCAAACGTCCGCATTGGTGCTGTTGCAGAAATTGTTTATGCAGAATTGCTAGAGGAGTTTGGGCCTGCGTCTTCAGTTACACGCCCCGTTATCAAAAAGTGGCTAGTGGAGGCAGGGATTGTCCCGGAAGAGGCCCGAAGGCGGGGGCGACCGAAAGAGCAGTAATTGTCGACCTGCTAGTAAAAATATAATTTCTGGTTGCCGGTGCAATTTTAATAAAACTGCGCTTTCCAGAAACTGTGCGCTATATGTTCCGGTAAAAGCCGGAATGCTTCACTTTCAACCCGAGGAAGCGAAAGATGGCTGCACAGATTCAACCTACACTTATCATCCTTCGGCGCAAAGAGGTAGAAGGCCGCACCGGGCTTTCTCGTTCAACCATCTATGCGCTGATTAGCGAGAAGAAATTCCCCTCACCGATAGACCTAGGCGGCGGCCGCGCCGTCGGCTGGCTCGACCACGAAATCTCAGCGTGGATCGAGCAGCGCATCAAGGAAACTCGCGGTAGTCAGGCGTGAGGGTGGAACGTATGACCTCTCCCGCATTCTCTAGAACATTCTCAATCACCGAACCGCAGCGGCAGGGTGCTGGCGCTCGCGTCGTCATTGGCGATTGGGCTGCGGCGCAGTATGCGCGTGAGGCCGGGCGTAGGGATGTCCTCATCGCTCCACCGGGGGAGGCCGGTAGACATTTTGACTGGTCGATCCTGTGCGATTGCAATGCCATCATACTAGTTTATGAACGCACCGATACTGCTGCCTTAATTGCACAGCTACGCAGCTATGGCGTGTGCGACATCGCTTTGCTGGATTATTCAGCAAAACCGCCTGTGATGGTTCTAGCACCTACTGCGCCCACCTTGGCTGCTGCGTCAAAAGTGCGCGAGGAGGCCTATGGCTAACGCCCTCCTTCGCCCCGAAGTCGTACAAGTCACAATTGATGCCGATCCGAGATTGACGGCCGTCCAACAGGTCGCAGCACCCAGGCCATTACCCGATATCCAACCAGAAACAAATTATCCATTGACTGCCCTAGGTGACGTGTTGGGCAACGCGGCTGCAACGATTGCTGACGTGGTGCAACTTCCACCCGCGATTGCGGCGCAATCGGTGCTGGCTGCCGCCGCGATGGCTGCACAGCAGATAGCGAACGTTGAAATTGATGGGCGTGTTTATCCGCTGTCACTGTTCTGCTTAACCGTGGCGGAGTCAGGAGACCGAAAATCCAGTGCAGATAAACTTGCGAAAAAGCCTATCGACGATTGGCAGCGCGAGTTGATTGCGCGATACCGTGAGGCGCAACAGCAATACCGCGACGAAATGGATGCACACAAGGCCGAACGTGAAATCCTGCTAAAAAAAGACAAGGGCGGTCGCGCCGAAGTGCAAAACAGACTGGCCGAACTACCCCCGCCAACTCAGCCTACCAAGCCGTTTATTTTCAGCCAGGAACCAACCCTCGAAGGGCTGCAAAAAAGCTTTGTCAGCGGTCACCCATCGCAAGGTTTGTTTACGGATGAAGGCGGCCAGTTTTTCGGCGGCCACGCAATGAATAAGGAAAACGCTTTAAAGACCATCGCTGGTCTTTCCAAATTTTGGGATGGTGCGCCGATCTACCGCACCCGCGCGGCGGATGGAGAAAGCGCGGCACTGTACGACAGGCGCTTATCCATACACCTGCTCGTACAACCGATTGTGGCGAATCTGGTGCTGTCCGACCCGATGTTGCAACAACAGGGATTGCTTGCGCGGTTTCTCATGGCTTACCCACGCAGCATCGCCGGTTCGCGCCCGTACAACCACCGGGACGCCAGTTTGGAACGCGGGATCATTCGTTACCAGGATCGCATGGCGGAACTATTGGCAAAGCCAATTGAAACCGACGAGCACGGTGGATTGATACTGCACACGCTGACACTCGACGCTCCCGCAAAAGGATTATGGGTGGAGTGCTACAACGAAATCGAAGCTAATCTGAAACCCGGCCAGCCACTGGAGGTAATCCGGGCGACAGGGGCAAAGATGGCCGACAACGTTGCGCGCATGGCGGGGGTGTTGGCGGTTGTTGATGGCGCTGCCAGCATTACGCAGCGGCACATGGCGAGCGCCATTCAGCTAGGGCAATTCTATTTATCCGAGCAACTACGCCTGTCGCAGCAATCTGAACTGGAAACCATCGTCCAGCAGGCGCAGGAGGTTGCCGATTGGATCAAGGCCAAAGGTGGCGAAGCCACCATTGAGGAGCTACAGAAAGGCCCGCGCAGTGTGCGCAAATCCGTTGACCATATCCGCGAGGTAATGGCCCTGCTGGTCGAGCATGGACGTTGTACCATCACCAACTACAACGGCAGCAACAAGCCCAGCGCCTGGAGCCTGACCGATGTTTAAGCTGACCATCACGCAACGCTGCGAAGAAATCCTGAAAGACCCTGGCGGAAACGGCGGATTGGCGGAAAGCCAACAACGGCGAGAGCTGCCCAATCCGCCACCTTTGGCGGAAGCGGCGGATAAAACCGGCGAGTCCGCCAAATCCGCCACGACTGGCGGACTCGCCGACCCACTAGCGACAACGCTTCCCGCCAATCCGCCAGTTCCGCCACCCCTACAGCACGGGAAGGTCATCGAGCTACGGGCTTATCTGGTGAAACTGTGTCGGCGGTTGCCAATGCCTCCCGAACATTTGCTTGCTCACTACTTCACGGCCGAGGACCTGGACGACATCAAAGCCGGTCACTTTCCCGATCCGGCGATCCTGAGTGAATTTATCAAAACCGATCCCACCTATCCGTTTAACTGGCAGGAGCGTGATTGATGGCCGAGACCGGCAAGAAAAATTCAAAAAAAGCTAGTGCTAATACACTGACCGTTCAACAGATGAAAGATGAAACGAAATCACAAGTGTTAGCACGTACCTCACTGCGCCCCAGCATTACCGGAGCCTTGGCGATAGAGAAATTTTCCGGTCTCGGTGAAATGGAGTTACCGGCACTGGTGAGCAGCTTGGCCGAGCAGGCCGAAGCGGTGAATGGTGGCGATCTGACCAGGGCTGAAGCCATGCTGATGACTCAGGCCCATACCCTGGATGCCATATTCAGCAATTTGGCTCGGCGATCCGCGATGAATATCGGGGAGTACCTGAATGCTGCGGAGCGCTACATGCGCTTGGCCTTGAAGGCGCAGAGCCAATGCCGGGCCACCTTGCAAACCTTGGCGGAGCTGAAAAACCCGCAGCCGGTGGCATTCGTGCAGCAGGCGAACATCACCAGCGGGCCTCAGCAGGTGAACAACGGCCCTTCAGCGGGAACGTCAACAAATGCGTGCGCGCCCGCGCGCGGGGAAAATTCTAAAATTCAGCCAAACGAACTATTGGAGGAAAAACCTGATGAGCGGTTGGACACCCGAGCGCCGGGCGCGGCAGGCAGAGCTAATCAAGCGTTGGAAGCCGTGGGAGCAAGCAACCGGGCCAAAAACGATTAAGGGGAAGAAAGCATCATCGCGCAATGCCTATAAAGGTGGAAATCGCGCGATGCTCCACGAGCTGATTGGAATATTAAAGGAGTGCGAGCAATCGATGCGCGCATTGCGAGGCTCAGAAAGTTAGCATACGTCAACCTCTGCTAAGGGCCGAGCGCACAAATGGACCGCATCAACCGACGCATCTCCCCCAATCAAAGCTAAGGCCGGCGGAGTCGTCTGCATTATTTATTAGATATAGGTATTCTAGCGACTTAGATGGCTGTGAATGAGTATTTGGAACCCATGACTATCACTAGTAACGTACCGGCAGTGCAAAGAGTTGCAGTGGACCCCACAGTCATTCGCGTTTTTAAAAGTGAGCACGACTATATTGGCCTGAGCGTGGAACTCTTGATCGAAACCGGCTCATATGTGTGTATTGCCGGGAACATCGTTCCACCTTCGGGCGATGCATGGAATAGGCATGAAGCGGTGCTAGTCGGACATTTGGTTCGGCTATACAAGCTCATTTCAGCCCTTCTAGAGCAAACATGCCAACATAGGCGTGAGACCTCATTTATTTTTGCCCGGCTTGCGTTTGAATGCATTGTGAACATGATGTTCCTCATCAAGAATGATCGTTCCGAAATTACTCAGTCCTATGTCGAGCATTCAATGCGACATGAGAAGCGCCTCCGCGACAGGACTCGTGCAAATATAGCCGCCCGTGGCGGTGAAGCATGGCCGATAGAGGAACGGATGCTGACATCAATCGAGACATCCGCCACAAAGTCCGGTGTAGACCTTGATCAAATCAGCCCACCCAAGAACTGGGCGGGGAAGAATCTCTTCGAGAAGGCTCAAGAGGTGGGGCTTGCCGAAGCCTATTTGGGTGCGTTTGGAGGCCCTTCTCATTCCGTTCACGGTAACTGGCAAGACTTGCTCGAATATCACCTTGAAACTGAAGCTGATGGTTTCACACCAAACTTCGGCTGGCACCAGCCTCGCACCCAGTTACTAACGACGACAGCCCTTCTAACAACCATCACTCTCAACGAGTACTTCTCGAAGATCATCGGACCCGCAGGTAGCGGGGTTGTGGAAAAGCTTTCAGACCTAAGGGACCGCATCCAACTTCTAGCAAACCTGCACGAGGAATTCTTGGCGTCCCGCATGAAGTAAGGAATCGTCTTTTACCCCTAAATGCAGTCGACCAGTGAAGAACTGCCTATATTTGATTAGAGCTACGACTAATAACCAAAAGATGGGGCAGGTCGAATGCCGCTCACCCAAAAATCTGGACGATTCGAGCTGTTGCGGCAATGCTGGCCGCTCCTTTAGCACCAGATTACTGCTACACAAACAGCGTCCAATTTTCTTCCAAGATAATCCGTACCGGAAAGCCCGCTTCACGCAGCTGCACGGCTTTTTCAATCTTCCGACCGAAGCTGGTATTCACCCAATCACGGCTAGCTAAAGCACCAACGACCAAGTAATGCAGCTTCTGATTCACATCGGGAATACACATGCCACCGAGCGCCTCCGTCGCCTGCTGACAACGCGCACGACTACCGTATATGAACTTTCCAGTAAAACAGAAAGTCGCCCCACCAAATTGAATCGAGTGAACAGATTCGGCGGGGAAAGTTGTGGCAGTGCCGGAGACAGCGCCATGCTCAAGGAAGCCACCGGTTATTTGCGAGAGTGTTTCCTTCAGGTCCTCCGCTTCCTCCACAGTAACAACGCCATCAGCAAGTATCTGTGCCACGCGC
>JBDKRR010000278.1:0-30442 GCA_039683315.1 Sulfuricella sp. | reverse complement strand
GCTCTTGGGTCCACTGCAGTCGCCGGTATCGATGCGGCTGCCTTCGATGTAAACCCCGTCGGAATTGGTCATCCCGACGCGCAGACCGCTCTGGCCGAGCAGGTGGGCAATCAGCCGCACGGTCGTGGTTTTGCCGTTGGTTCCGGCCACGGCCACCACAGGAATGCGGCCGTTGTCGCTTGGGGCGAACATCGAGGAAACGATCGCCTCACCCACCGCGCGCGCCTTGCCGAACGAAGGAGCCAGATGCATGCGCAAGCCGGGCGCGGCGTTGACTTCGACCACCACGCCGCCCTGTTCTTCGAGTGACTGATGCACGCAGTCGCACACCATGTCGACGCCGCAGATATCGAGCCCGATCATGCGCGCGGCCGCAACCGCACTGGCTGCCATCTCCGGGTGCACGTCGTCGGTGACATCGGTCGCCGAACCGCCTGTACTCAAGTTCGCATTGTTGCGCAGGATCACCAGCTCGCCGGTGGCAGGCACAGAATCGGCCTTATAGGACTGCTTGGCAAGCGTCGCGAGTGCAATGTCGTCGAAGCGTATCTTGGTCAGGGAGGTGGCATGCCCTTCGCTGCGGTGGGGATCGCTGTTTACCTGCTCTACCAGCTCACGGATGGTATGAACGCCGTCGCCGATGACCTGGGGCGGATCGCGGCGCGCCGCTGCGATGACCTGCCCCCCGACCACCAGCAGGCGGAAGTCGTTACCCGGAACATATTGCTCGACGATGACCGATGAACTGTACTCGGCAGAAGCCGCATAAGCGGCCATAACCTGTTCACGGGTCGCGATGTTCACGGCGACCCCCTTCCCCTGGTTGCCGGCCCGCGGCTTCACCACGACCGGACCGCCAATTTCCTGAGCTGCTGCCCAGGCATCGTCGACATCTGCAACCGGCCGACCGCGCGGCACCGGCACACCCGCCGCATCGAGCAATTTTTTCGTCAGCTCCTTGTCCTGGGCGATCGCCTCGGCAATCGCACTGGTGCGCGCCGTCTCTGCGGCCTGGATGCGGCGCTGACGGCTGCCCCAGCCGAACTGCACCAGGCTCCCCTTGGTCAGGCGACGATAAGGTATCCCGCGCGCCGCCGCAGCCTGGACGATAGCGCCCGTGCTGGGACCCAGGCGCACATCCTCGTCAAGCTCACGCAAACGCGCCAGTGCATCGGCGAGATCGAACGGCTTATCTTCCGCTGCCGCAAGGCAAAGCGACTCGGCGAGTCCGAGCGCGAGCCGACCGACTTCCTCCTCGCTGTATTCGACTACGGACTGATACACGCCCTTCTCGAGCGTCCTTGCCGTGCGGCTGAATGTCACCGGGCATCCCGCGTGCGCCTGTAGTCCGAGTGCCGCGAGCTCAAGCGCATGCGCCATGGAGACCGCTTCCTCGTGTCCGGCAGTCTGCAGCGCGCCAATTTCCGGGAAGCGCGCGCGTAGCCGGGATTCGAAGCCGGGTATGCCACCGATCGAGCACTCTTCCTCGGTGCAGGACACAATCGCCTCGATGGCGGTGCGCCGACTCCACAGATTGGGGCCGCGCAGCGCCCGGATACGTGATACTTGCATGAATTGTTCCCCGTTATAACCCGGCCGTCTACGCGGCCGTGCTAATGATTTCCTTGCCTGCTGCGCCAGCCTGTTCCAGCCCGTAAGTCTGGATGCCTGCACGAATCAGATCGTGGGAGATGCCCAGCGCCCATGCCGCTCCGACCGCAGCCAGAATATTCCCGACATCCTGCCCGGCACTCGCCAGGGGAATGGCCGTCATCTTGGCCAGTGCAAATTCGTCCCGTCCCGTGGCCAGCACCACGCTGCCATCGCGCACGAACACTGCACGCTTGCCCGACGCACGGTGCTCGACAATAGCGGGAGCTTGCCCATCCGAACCGAAGAAAATCACGTCGCCATCGCATAAAGGCGCCATTTTCGCCACCATGGGATCGTCGGCGTTGAGCACTGCCGTTCCCTCGGGAAGCACCACGTCGACCAGCGTGCGCAGCACGTTGAACATCTGGTCGGCGGTTTCGATGTAGAACTCGCGCAACTGGGCGGCCGGATCGAGGTTGGTGACCACCGCCACCTGACAACGGTCGTAGGCAAGCCCCTCGCTCAGGATGCCGTGGCTGCCGCTCTCGAAAACCGCTGCATCGACCGCGCGGTTGATCAGTATTTTGTGTGCCGCGCCCCATGTCGCGCGATCGCCTTGCTCGACCAGGCGTTGGTCGAGATAAAGGCCGTCGCTGCTGGCGAGGCCGACATGTCGGCCGCTCAAATGAAGCAGTCGCGCCACGAGCCGTGCCACCATGGTTTTTCCATGCGTGCCGGTGACGCCGACGATGGGGAAGCGGCCATTCTCATCCGCAGGGAACAGGCTGTCGACGATCGCGCGGCCGATCGGGCGCGGCTCTCCCGAAGCAGGTTTGAGGTGCATGAGCAGGCCAGGCCCGGCGTTGATCTCGACGATCGCGCCGCCCTGTTCTGCCAGCGGGCGCGAGATATCTTCCGCGACCAGGTCGACGCCCGCGATATCCAGCCCGATGATCCGGGCGGCGAGCGAGACGGTGGCGGCCACGCTGGGGTGTACCAGGTCGGTGACGTCGAAAGCGACGTTGCCGTTGCGCTGGATCAGCACTTCCTTGCCTTGCGGCGGAATCGAGTCGGGCGTGTAGCCCTGACGCGTGATTTCGAGCCGGACCGCCGCATCGTCTTCGACGCGCACCACGTTAAGCGGGTAGTCCTCGGTGGTGCCGCGCCGCGGGTCGGTGTTGATCTGGCTGTCTATCAGCTCGACGATGCTCGAGCGGCCATCGCCCAGCACGGTCGCCGACTCGCCGCGCGCTGCAGCCGCCACGCGTCCCGCCACGACCAGCAGGCGGTGCTCGTTGCCGCGGATGAAGCGCTCGACGATCACTTCGCTCCCTTCGGCGTCGGCCAGCACGTAAGCGGCCTCGACCTCCTCGCGCGTCATCAACTCGGTCGACACGCCACGGCCGTGATTGCCGTCGCTCGGCTTGACCACCACCGGAACACCGATGTCTTCGGCGGCTTCCCAGGCATCTGCCGGGCTGTCTGCCACGCGCCCCTCGGGCACCGGCACGCCGCAGGCCTGCAGCAGGCTCTTGGTCAGATCCTTGTCGCTCGCGATGCCTTCGGCGATGGCGCTGGTCTGATCGGTCTCCGCCGTCCAGATACGGCGCTGGCGAGCACCATAACCCAACTGCACCAGGTTGCCTTCGGTGAGACGGATCGACGGAATTTTCCGCTCCGTGGCAGCATCGACAATGCACGCCGTACTCGGCCCCAGCAGGCAATCATCAGCCAGGTCGCGCAACTGCGCGATGGTGGCGGGCACATCGAAAGGGCGATCCTCGATCGCCGCCATCACCAGGTCGCGAGCGGCGTTCAGGCAGGCGCGGCTGACTTCTTCATGCCGGGCCCGCACCACGACCTTGTACACGCCCCGCGTGGACGTCTCGCGCGCCTTGCCGAAACCGGTCTGCATGCCAGCCTGATTCTGCAATTCGATGGTGACGTGTTCGAGGATGTGGCCGGCCCAGGTTCCCTCGCGCAAGCGCAGCAGGAATCCGCCCTTTTCACCGACACCACATCGGTGCTCGCTCAACGCCGGCAACCATGACGACAGACGTTCGTAAAAACCGGGAATGGTGTTGGAAGGGGAATCTTCCAAGGCTCCAATATCGACCCACACTTCCAGAACCGGACGATACGTCCAGATGTTCGGCCCGCGCAGAGACATGATCCTGAGGAACTTCATGTCATTCTTTTCCATAATTATTTTAAGATTGGGGAGGTCGCAGGCAATTAAAACACAAAACGACTTTGAGCCATTTTAACGCTTGTAAGGGCTATTCGGTTTACTTCTGGCGGTAAAAATATCGTCACAAACGGCCGATGCTGTACGCCTGCGCCCAAGGCAAGTAAACTGCGCCTCTGCATATATTCAGCGAAGAATCAGGGTATAAATCTGTGAACATCGAAGCACACCTTCCCAACCCGACAGGCGGCACACTGCCTGATGCCTGGCGCGCCGAAGCGCTGGCGCAACTGGCCGACGGAGAAGAAATCCTGGCGTGGCTGGAGGTGGATCTCGACACGCATCTGCATTTCACCCGGGGACTGGTGGCCGCAACCCAGCGCCGCCTGCTGGCGAAAGAAAGCGCAGATACGGCATGGCAGGACTGGACCTACCGCAAGGGGCTCGCCCTGCTGCGCCACGACCACGCCGGCGTGGGCAGCCTGGAGCTGCACGATGAGGCCTCGCGCCTCGCCTGCTGGCGCTACACCCTGACACACAACACCGCGGCCATACGCCTGCTCGACCAGTTCGAAGAACAACTGGAAAGCCATGTTTCCGGCCGCCCGAGCAGCCGCAAGAACGAGGCGGTCTGCCCCAATTGCAAGACGCCGCTCCAGCCCGATCAGGAAGAATGCCCCATTTGCACGCGGGAAATCCACACCCCGCCCTCGACCTGGACGCTGTTCCGCCTGTGGCGCTTCGCCAAGCCCTACAGCGGGCAACTGCTGGCCGGTTTCCTGCTCATGCTGGCCTCTACCGCCGCCACCCTGGTGCCGCCCTACCTCACCATGCCGCTCATGGACAAGGTGCTGATTCCCTACCAGAACGGCACGCCCATCGATGTCGGCATCGTCGGGCTGCTGCTCGCGGGGCTGCTCGGGTCCGCCCTGCTGGCATGGAGCCTGGGCTGGGCGCGCACTTACATCCTGGCACTGGTGAGCGAGCGCATCGGCGCCGACCTGCGCACCACCACCTACGAGCACCTGCTGCGGCTTTCGCTGGAATATTTCGGCGGCAAACGCACCGGCGACCTGATGGCGCGCATCGGCTCGGAATCCGACCGCATCTGCGTTTTTCTTTCGCTGCACCTGCTGGACTTCGCCACCGACGTGCTGATGATCATCCTCACCGCGGCGATCCTGTTCTCCATCAATCCCTGGCTGGCGCTGGTCACGCTGCTGCCGCTGCCCTTCATCGCGTGGATGATCCACGTGGTGCGCGACAAGCTGCGCACCGGTTTCGAGAAAATCGACCGGGTCTGGTCGGAAGTCACCAACGTGCTGGCCGACACCATCCCCGGCATCCGCGTGGTCAAGGCCTTCGCCCAGGAAAAACGCGAAGCGACGCGCTTCCGCGAAGCCAACCAGCACAACCTTGCCGTCAACGACCGGCTCAACAAGATCTGGTCGCTGTTCACCCCGACCGTCTCGCTGCTGACTGAAATCGGCCTGCTCGTGGTGTGGGCCTTCGGCATCTGGCAGGTGTCGCGCAATGAGATCACCGTGGGCGTGCTGACCGCCTTCCTTGCCTACATCAGCCGCTTCTACGCGCGGCTCGATTCCATGAGCCGCATCGTGTCGGTGACGCAGAAGGCCGCCGCCGGTGCGAAGCGCATCTTCGACATCCTCGATCACGTCTCCAGCGTGCCGGAGCCGGCCAATCCGGTGCGTCTCGAACAGGTCAAAGGCCAGATCGAGATTCACAACGCCGGCTTCCGCTACGGCAACCGCTCGGTCATCCGCGGCGTCGACCTCGCCATCGCCCCCGGCGAAATGATCGGCCTGGTGGGGCACAGCGGCTCGGGCAAGAGTACGCTGGTGAACCTGATCTTCCGCTTCTACGACGTGTCCGAGGGTTCGATCCGCATCGACGGCGTGGATATCCGCTCGCTGCCGGTGTCAGATTACCGCAGCAACATCGGCCTGGTGCTGCAGGAACCCTTCCTGTTTTTCGGCACCATCGCCGACAACATCGCCTACGGCAAACCCACTGCCAGCCGGGCGGAAATCGTCGCCGCCGCGCGCGCGGCCCACGCCCACGAGTTCATCCTGCGCCTGCCGCAGGGCTACGACTCGCTGGTCGGTGAACGCGGCCAGGCGCTTTCGGGCGGCGAGCGCCAGCGCATTTCCATCGCCCGCGCCCTGCTCATCGACCCGCGCATCCTGATCCTCGACGAAGCCACTTCCTCGGTCGATTCGACCACCGAGAAGGAAATCCAGAAGGCCCTGGACAACCTGGTGCAGGGGCGCACCACCATCGCCATCGCGCACCGTCTTTCCACCCTGCGGAAAGCCGACCGGCTGGTGGTGCTCGACCGCGGACAGGTGGTCGAAGTCGGCAACCACGACGAGCTGATGGCGCGCGAAGGCGCCTATTACCGCCTCTATCAGGCACAGGCGCGCAACGTGGATACCGACATGGACGATGTTATCGAAACGAACAATGGCAATGATAAAGGTAAGCCAGATGCATGATTTCCAGCTGACACGCAACGCCTTCGGCAAGCTGGTTTTCACTGGCGGCGGCGAAGTGCACTCGGGAGTCATCCCGGTCCACGCCTTTCCCATCAGCGCACCGCACGAGGGTATCTCCCTGGTCACCAGCGACGGCCACGAACTGGCCTGGATCGAGCAACTGAGCGACCTGCCAGACGCCGCGCGCACCCTGCTGCAGGAAGAGCTGGCGAGCCGCGAATTCATCCCGGAAGTGCAGCGCATCCGCCACGTCTCCAGCTTCGCCACGCCCAGTTCGTGGCAGGTCGAAACCGACCGCGGCGAAGCCACTTTCATTCTCAAGGGGGAAGATGACATCCGCCGGCTTTCTCACTCCACCCTGCTGATCGCCGACAGCAACGGCATCCATTTCTTGATCCGCGACATAGAGAAGCTGGATAATGCCAGCCGCAAGCTGCTGGATCGGTTTTTATAGCACCAAGGATTTGTTGATGATTTGGAAACCCCATGTAACCGTCGCCGCCGTTATCGAACGGAACGGAAAATTTCTCCTGGTGGAAGAAGAAACCGACGACGGTCCGCTGTTCAATCAGCCGGCCGGCCACTGGGAGCCGGGCGAAACTCTGACCGACGGCGTGATCCGCGAAGCACAGGAAGAAACGGCCTACGCCTTCACGCCGCAGTCGCTGCTCGGCATATACAGCTGGCACCACCCGCGCAAGGACATCACCTACCTGCGCTTCGCCTTCACGGGTTCGGTAGGCGCTCACGATCCGCAGCAAAGCCTGGACACCGGCATCATTCGCGCCGTGTGGCTCACCCTCGATGAAATGCGCGCCACCCGGTCCCGCCATCGCAGCCCGCTGGTGCTGCAATGCGTGGAAGACTATCTCGCCGGACGACGCTTTCCGCTCGACCTGATTTCCCATTATTGATGCGGCTGGGAAGCCTTTTCCTCCTGCTGCTGTGCTGCATGTCGGCTTCCCACGGCGACGAGCTGTCCATCTGCTACAACTACGGCTGCGCCGCCCACGGCACGGTGCACTTGCACGACGCGCAGCTATCGCGCATCGGCATGCTTTTCAACTGGGTGCAGAACGCGGCGGGCGAGCGCGAAGCTATCGCACAGGCGACGGGCCTGTTCATCGCCCTTGCCGGCCAGCAGACCCCCACTTCACACGACCGCGGCGGCAATGCCTTGGACGACGGGGTGGACGGGCGCATGGACTGCATCGACCATTCCCACAACGCCACGCTCTATCTGAAACTGATGGAAGAGCATGGCTGGCTGCGCTTTCACAAGGTACTCGACGCGGTGAAGCGCGCGCCCCTGCTGGTCAACGACCACTGGGCCGCACGCATTGTCGAACAGGAAAGCGGGCAGGAATTCGTGGTAGATTCGTGGTTCTTCGATCCTGGCCACCCAGCGGCCGTCTTCACCCTGGACCAATGGAAAAGCGGAGCAGACCCTCATGAGTAAAATTGTAGTCGGCATGTCCGGCGGTGTGGACTCGGCAGTAGCCGCCCTGCTCCTGAAACAGCAGGGCCATGAAGTGGTCGGCCTGTTCATGAAGAACTGGGAAGACGACGACGGCGAAGACGGCTACTGCCCGGCCAAGCAGGATTTCATGGACGTGCTGGCGGTCGCGGACAAGATCGGCATCGAGGTGGAAGCGGTCAATTTCGCAAAAGAGTACAAGGAACGGGTATTCGCGCTGTTCCTGCAGGAATACCAGGCGGGCCGCACCCCCAACCCGGACGTGCTGTGCAACTCAGAGATCAAGTTCAAGGCCTTCCTCGACCACGCCCTGAACCTGGGCGCGGACAAGATCGCCACCGGCCATTACGCACGGGTAAGGGAACGCTTCGGAAAATTCGAGTTGTTGAAGGCCGACGACGGCACCAAGGACCAGAGCTATTTCCTCTATCGCCTCAACCAGGCCCAGCTATCGAAAACCCTGTTTCCGCTCGGCGACCTGTACAAACGGGAGGTGCGAAAAATCGCCGAACAGGCCGGCCTGCCGGTCTTCGCCAAAAAGGACTCCACCGGCATCTGCTTCATCGGCGAGCGCCCGTTCCGCGAGTTCCTGCAGCGCTACCTGCCGAAGAAACCCGGACCGATGCAAACCCCCGAAGGCAAAACAGTGGGCGAGCATCAGGGACTGGCCTACTACACCATCGGCCAGCGCCAGGGGCTGGGGATCGGCGGCCAGGGCGAGCCGTGGTTCGTGGCCGGAAAGGACATGGCCAGCAACACCCTGCTCGTGGTGCAGGGCCACGCCCACCCCTTGTTGCTGAAAAACACCCTGACCGCCGCCGACCTCTCGTGGGTAAGCGGGACTGCGCCTCACCCGCAGTGGGTATACGGCGCAAAAACACGCTACCGCCAGGCCGATGCAGCCTGCGCCCTCAGCCGGGTGGACGCGGACAGCTGCGAAGTCGAATTTCCCGCCCCGCAATGGGCGATAACGCCGGGGCAGTCGGTGGTGATCTATGAAAGTGAAGTGTGCCTCGGGGGGGGCATCATCCAGTCATAGCTCCAAGAGGATCGCAGCCAGGCAGCCGATCTGTTCCGACAACTACAGCAAATTCCTGACGCGAATAGGGGCTTCTCCATATCTGATTGCGGGGTTTTCCTCGCAGCCTGACGCTGAATTTCGGTTAACAATTGGCATGGTGCGGTTTTACCTCGGCGCCGAGGAGGTGATTCCGATTCTCGAACTGCGGAGGAGCCATGCGTGCCATCATCCTGATCATGTTTCTGCTGTGCAATTTGAACGCGGCCGTTGCGGATGAGACAAACGAACTGCAGCGCCTGCACAGCGCCGTCAACATGCTCAACCAGGAACAGCAGTCGATCTACCAGCAATTCCAGATGGTCCAGGTATTGATCCGGGGAAATTTCCAGGTTCCCATTTACAGTACTCAGATACAGCCGATGGAGACGATGGGCGGGGTTCCCGCCTATGCCGATGTGATTGCGGCACAAAAGAATGCGGTGCGCCGTGGCGAGGAACTGTATAAAAAGGCGAACCAGCTACTCGTCAGATACAGCGAAATTGAAGCAGAAAAAAGACCGCTGCAGCAACGTATTCTAAAGCTGATGAACGACACAAAATAAGCCATCACACCCCTTTGACGGTACGCCACGGCGGGCTCTTACGCCACGAACCACAGGCTTGGCTTTGGATCGTGAAGGCTGAGCTGAGCGCGGCTGCCGCCGCACCCACCAGGGCATGGCCCGCCACGTTCTCCGGCGTGTGGGCCCGCGTTCCCAGCCCCACCGCATTCGCGCCCACCGCCGCCAGGTCGTTGACCAGGCTGTTGCGGAAGGCGGTGCCGAAGCTGCCGCCATAGACCGCCGTGTTGACCCCGGCAGTCATCACTCCGCGCCCGGCCATGCCGAGGAGGTTCTGGCCGAAGGTGTCGGCGTTGAACGTCCCGACGACGTTGCCGGCGGTGGTCTGGACGTTCGCCATCTGGTTGAGGCTTTGCATCGTGCCGTCGGCACGCTCGAACATCGGTATGCTGTTCAGGCCGGCGGTGAACCCTGCGGTGAAGCCGCTCCTGAGGACGTTGTCGAGGCTGAAGTTGCCGCTGAGGACGCCGAGGGCGGGTATGGCGCCGCCCTGATTGGCCGCAGGGCCGGAGTACCTAAAGTGCGGAATCGACGCCACTGCGCTGCCGATCCACTCGGCGTTCAGGATCAGGATGAGCAGGAGGGCGAGAAGGCGGCGCATGGGCGGTTGGGTTATTGTTGTGCGGAAATTGGAGCGTTATTTTTCAATCTGACGCTGACCCTTTGTTGCCCTTTGTTGCCCCAGCTAAGATGCGCCCCATAGTGTTGGACCAATCCCTTACGCCACGTTGGAGTAAGGTTGTTAAATGGGAAGACGGGCGTATGACCTCCGTCGACTAACTCTTCAATCGGCCTGGCCCACAGTCGCTTTAGAGGCTTTTCGAATTTCTCGACGCCTCCAATGCCACGAAAACCGATGACTGCGACATCGTTGGCCTTCTCACAATAGATACACCACTCTCCAACATCTGATGCACGAGCGTACCTATCGACCAGGTAAAGCCAACCGTCTGCGGAACCTCTGCCATGTAACTCGTCCCTGTACTCCCTTCCTGTGACCCTCTCATCCAGGAAGATTGCTGCAATATCCCCAAATTCGAACGTACCTGTCTTGTCCAGATTAAGAAGGCAGGAGACATGCGCATTTTCGAGACGCAGGGATTCACCCATGACTTCCACAAATTCCGGCGCAAAGATGTAGTCGGACTGAAAAAATAGGAAATCGCTCCATACCTCAAGAAAAACACGCGCGGGTAACAGCCTGTCAAAATCAAGCGCCGTTACAATATTATCAAATGCTTTCCGTTGGTTAGCTTCATGCCCGACTATCAAGCTCATTTATGCCTCTCCATGGTGTCAGTGGCACAGCGGTTACGGCTTCCCAAACGAAGTTTTCGGTTGCGGAGCCCTATAGGTTCTTAATACGATGCTGGAGCCTTTGACCCATCACTTCTTGGCCGCTTCACATAGTTCGGGCAATGCGAACCACAAGCCGCCGGGATCTGGATCACCGCCTCCCGCAGCAAGCCATTCAGTCACGACCGCATTCACGATTTCTTCGCTCGTCGAGCCATATTGCGTTTGCAGTTCCCAGTAGTGAACCCCATCCGTTGCTCCAACGACAGGCTTCGCCCCCCGTTCGAGCAACGCATAGATATTTCGGCGCACATAATCGACCAACTCCTCGCCGTGCAAATCAAAGTCGTAACGACCGACCGGGACGACCTGCCACAACCCAACTGCGTCAATTTGCAGTTCATTTGGCACCTTCTCGATGTACTCGGCGATCGTGTCGCCGAAGTGCCTGTGTCGACGTTCAACGCTCATTTTTGATGCACCTTGAAACCGTTTGGAAAGTTAACGGGTCATTTGATTTTACGATGTAACCCCTTGCTGCGCGGTTCGAAGATGGCTCTTACCCGGAAGCGGAGTTCACGGTGATAATAAATGCCGCCTCTGTCCCGGCCAGAGGATTGCAAATTATTCGGGTTGGCGGAGAGTGGTTGAGACAGAACCCACTATCCCGACAGAAGCAACGCCAAAGATGATAAACATAATGAGAGCAAGCATGAGCAAAAAATACGCTGAAACCAGTAAATTTTTGAGCTATGTCTTACGCCACGAACCACAGACTATTGGCTTGGCTCTGGATCGTGAAGGCTGGGCTGATATTGCGGCACTGATTGCCGGTGCCAAACAATCAGGCCGCGAACTAGATGAGGAATTGATTCGTGCCGTTGTCGAGAGCAGCGACAAGAAACGTTTTGCCATTTCGGAAGATGGGTTGCGGATTCGTGCAGTGCAGGGGCATTCAATGGAGAGCGTCGCAATTTCTTATGAAGAGAGGATGCCGCCGGAAATGCTTTACCACGGAACAGCAACCCGCTTCCTGGAATCTATTCTGAAGGAAGGGCTGCGGTCCGGTGAACGGCAACATGTGCATTTGTCAGACGATGAGCAAACCGCCACCGCTGTTGGCCAGCGCTACGGCAAACCCGTCGTGCTAAAGATTGAAGCCCTGCGGATGTACCGGCAAGGATTCAAGTTCTTTCAGGCAGAGAATGGAGTTTGGCTAACGGAGCATGTACCAGCCGATTTTCTCAAAGAATAGCCTCATCGAAGGATGCCCATTCCGCAATATCGTCAACGACCCCTTTTAACCACTCCCAAAAGTCAGGAAACTCTCGAATAGGTTCAAACCCCGCCTTTGTCCATCCCTGGATAAGAAGTACCTGGTTTGCTACTCCTCTTTCGTCTACAGCAAAGCAAGCCAAATCATCATTATCTTGACGTCTAGCAAATACAAATAGCCTTGCGTCAACCACCCCAGGCCAGCGTTCTGTAGCCCAAAAGCACCTATCCAACGGAACGAAATGCCAAGGTTGCAATTGAGTAAAAGCATCGTACCCAACCAGACCACGCTGTATTAGCCATCTGTAACCAACAGGAAAAGAAGGTAGATTTTCCATTGTTTCCTTTAGTTTTTCGGGGTTGGCAGTTTCGGCGGCGTAGGCGTTCCGGTCGGCGGTAATGGCGGCCTTTGATTAGCAGCACGAAAAGCCGCTGCTTCCCCCCAAGTGGTTGCATCGCCAAACCTTCCAAACATACTGGCTGGCAAAGAATCTGTGGGCAAGTGTACGGTTGCCGGAATGCTAGTTATACCTTGCTCAAGCGCAACTGCGGCCCGAGTATGGTCAACCGTAACGACCCCATCAGCAGTGCTAACAACGTCAATGGGATCGCCTGAATATCCTCTGCTATTAATGCTATCACGGAGCGCGTCCGCTCTGCCATTTCCGCCCGCAGTTCTTTGAGTCCAGCGCAAATCCACCGGATTGATGTTAATTACTTCGCCACCAATCGCTTGCTCTGTAACAGTTAAATTTCGAGCTGCACTGCTTGCACCCCCCTCCGCCCCAACCAATCTTCCCACCGGCGCCCGGGCAAGGATACCACCCGTCACCGCCAGCGCGCTCGTCAGCACCCACCCCGGGTCTCGCCCCGCATCGACCCATCCGCCGATCAAGTCGCCCAGTCCTTGGTTTCTCAGGGCTCCATTCCCGGTCATCAGGCCATTTACCGTGTTTACGGCGCCACTTGAGGTCCGCTGCTGGTAAGCCGGCGCCGAAGCTCCCAGATAATGAATGCCGGAGGATGCGAGCATCACCACGCTGTTGCTCCGCATGAATTCGCCCAAGTCCTGCGGGTCCATGACAAAGTCAACGTCCCTGGAGAGAGTGTTATATGCGGAATAGGCGACCGGTCGGCCTTGGGCATCCACATGGGCGACGATCTGCCATGGACCCTTGGCCGGCATGCCATCCACAACAGCTTGAGTGCCGTCCACACGCCGGATGATCCCGCACGCTCCTTGGCTGCTGCTTCCGCAATCCTGGCGCAGCTTGTCGAACTGACGGGCGTGCAGCAGCGCATTATTCAGCGCCTCGTTCTGGGCTGCCTGGGCCGCGGTGGCGGGATCATGCCCAAGGCCTTGGGCGACGGCGCCGCTCGTCATCATGGAAAGCGCCGTGACCGCGGCAGCCTGGGCGGCGGACGGGCCATTGTAGCGGGCCAGGATGTCGTCCCCGGTGGTGGCGTCGATCAGCGCCGGGGCCACCATGGACCCCACCGCCCCGCCTATCGCCCCCGCCGCCGCATCCTGCCCCCTGAGCGCGGCTGCTGCCGCGCCCACCAGGGCATGGCCCGCCACGTTCTCCGGCGTGTAGGCCCGCGTTCCCAGCCCCACCGCATTCGCGCCCACCGCCGCCAGGTCGTTGACCAGGCTGTCGCGGAAGGCGGTGCCGAAGCTGCCGCCATAGACCGCCGTGTTGACCCCGGCCGTCATCACTCCGCGCCCGGCCATGCCGAGGAGGTTCTGGCCGAAGGTGTCGGCGTTGAACGTCCCGACGACGTTGCCGGCGGTGGTCTGGACGTTCGCCATCTGGTTGAGGCTTTGCATCGTGCCATCTGCGCGCTCGAACATCGGCATGCCGGTCAGGCCGGCGGTGAACCCTGCGATGAGCCCGCTCCTGAGGACGTTGTCGAGGCTGAAGTTGCCGCTGAGGACGCCGGTCACGGCGCTTGATGCCATGGCACCTGCGGCGCTTGACGCGGCCATGCCCCAGGCGCTCGAGGCCGCGGCCGTGCCGACGGCGGTGGCGGCACTGGAACCCGCCACCACCGTTCCCGCCGCTACGGCGCTGTTCGTGGCTGCTGTCGCTATCATTTCCGATGCCGCGCCGGCGGTGTAGATCGTCACCACCACCGCGACTACCATGATGAGCAGCTGTTCGATCCCGAAGCCGCTGTCCACGTGGAGCTGGGTGACGGTGTGGTCGATGTTCTGGCTTTGGCTGAAGTTTGCGCCCAGGGCTTTTTCCAGGGCGGCGGCTTTGTCCTGCCCGGCTTCGAGGAGGGCGCCCGAGATGTTCTGGATGCGGGCGGCGTTGAGGTCGAGGGTGGCGGCGCTGAGGAAGCCGCCCGGCTGGACCCGGTCGCCGGAGACTTCGATGTAGCCGCCTTCCACGCCTTGGGTGTAAGTGCCCCAGGCGGCGGAGCGGGCCTGGTTGAGGAGTTCGTCGGCGTTGATGGTGAGGCGGTTGCCGGCGATGACGTAGCCGGTGTTGTCGATGGTGCCTGCGCCGGCGTCGAGGGTGATGTCCTGGCCGCGGATGACGCCGCCGGCGAAGTTGGCCATTTGGTCGAGCTGGCCGGCGGGGAGGTAGAGTCGGGGGACGAGGGCGGTGTGGGTGGTGCCGTCGGGGGCGGTGATGGGTTCTTCTACGTACCACAGGATGGGTTGGGTGAGTTGGGCTTGCTGGGCGGCGCTGAGGGCGGTGCCGAGCTGGATGCCTTGGGCGCTGGCGAAGCGGGCTGCGTTTTGATAGAGCAGTGCGCGCTGTTGGCTGTCGACGCTGAGGCCGCTTTCCGCGTCGTAGGCGAGGCCGGCGAGGAAGGTGGACTGGCCGGTTTCGCGCAGGGCGGCTTGGCGCAGGGTCTGTTGTTCGAGCCAGGCGTCCATGAGGAAGGGCGTGGCGCCGGGGCGCAGGTCGGGGGGCAAGAGGCCGAGCAGGTAGCTTTGCCCTACCGGGGCGAGCAGGCTGAGCTGGGCGGCGGAGCTGAACAGGGTCGGGGCGGCGGGGGTGTAGGTGGCGCCGGCGGGGGGTGCGGGGAAGGCGGGGGTGGCGCTGCCGGGGAGCGCGCCGGGGGCGGTGCCCGCAGGCGCGCCCGATAGGTCGATGACGGCGTGGGGGAGCGTGGTGGCGGGGGTGGGCGGGTTGTAGTTGGTGAGGCCGTTGGTGAGGGCGCCGCCCAGGTAGACGCTGTTGCCCTGGATGGTGCCGGTGTTGGTCTGGGTGGCGGCGGTGAGGGTGACGTTGTTGCCGGCCTGGATGTCGGCGGCGCTGTTGCCGTAGGCGATCAGGGTGTGGCCGCCGCCGCCTGCGCGGGCGTCGCCCTGGTAGGTGTCTTGAGAAGCGAGGTTCTGGATGTCGGCGGCGTTGAGGGTGAGGTCGTTGCCGGCGGTGATCCGGGAGGCGTTGTTGGCGAGCGTGCCGGTGACGCCGGCGTTGAGGTTGCGCCCGGCGGATAGGCTGGCGTTGGCGCTGTGCTGGGTGATGGTGAGGGAGAAATAGGGTCCGATGAGGCCCGAGTCCATGAAGTAGCTCCAGCGGTCGTAGAGGTAGAACCGGGAGTTGTGCACCTGCGAGTCGGGGGTGATTTCGTTGAAGAGTTTGCCCTGGATGACCGGGTCGTCGATGTAGGTGAGCACCCAGGTGCGGTAGTCCGCCATGCTGGTGCTTTCGCCGTAGGACTGGACGGTGGCGGCGCCGCCGTTGCCGTTGCTGAGGGCGGCGGCGGTTACCGTCAGGTCGCGGCCGGCTTCGATGGCGCCGGTGTTGGCGAGGGTGCCGCCCACGGTGAAGGCGGCGTCGCGGCCGGCAAGGAGTTGGCCGCTATTGGTGAGCCCGCCGGCGGTGGTGATGGTCAGGTCCTGGTAGGCCGCCAGGGTGCCGGCGGTGGTGAGGCTGTTGGCGCTGACGCTGAGGTTGCGCCCGGCGAGCAAGGCCGTCTCCCCTGCCCCGTTGGTGTAGTCGGCGAGGTGAAGGATCAGGTCACGGTTGGCGCCGATGATGCCGCCGAGATTGCCCGATGCCTGGGTGGTGAGCGTGAGGTCGTTGCCAGCCGTAAGCAGGCCGCCGGCGTTGGTGGCGGCGCTGCCCAGGGTGAAGGTGGCGTCGTTGCCGGCGGCGACGGCGCCGCTGTTGGTGAAGCCAGTGGTGGCGGCCAGTGTGAGATCGTTCGTGGCGATGACCAGGCCGCTGTTGGCGAAGGTGGGCGCGGCGAGCGCGAGATTGCCGTTGCTGGAAACCGTGCCGGTGTTGGTGAGGTTCGCCGCGATGAGCGTGGCGTCGCCGCCGGAGGCCAGGATGCCGGTGTTGACCAGCGAGGTCGTGCCCTGCGCGATGAGCGAGGTGCCGGCGGCGAGCGTGCCGCTGTTGGCGAGCGTGCCGGCGGCAAGGGTGGCGGAGCCTTGGGTGGCGAGCGAGCCGGTGTTGACGATGGAGCCGGCGGTCAGGCTCAAGGCGCCGGAGAGGTCGATGCTGGCGGCAAGTCGGTTGTCGAAAGCGTGGACGAGGCTGAAGCTGGCCGTGCCGTCGATGGTGATCCAGCCGGTGTTGGTGAAGCTGTCGGCGGTAACCGCCAGGTTGCCGCCGGTGTAGAGGAAGCCGTCGTTCTGGAATTGGCCGGAGGCAAGGACGAGGTTGCCGCCGGTGGCCAAAGCGCCGGTGTTGGTGAGCTGGCTGTCGGCGATGAGGGTCATGGCGCCGGCGTGGCCAAAGCTGCCGGTGTTGGCGAGGGTATCGGCATGGACCGCCAGCGCGCCGCCCGCCGCGAGGGTACCGGCCTGGGCGCCGGAGAGGTCGAAGCTGCCGCCCGGCAGGGTAAGGCCGAGGTTGCCGCCCGCCTGGAGCAGGCCGGCGGTGCTATCGAGCGATGCGGCGGTCAGCGCCAGCCCGTTGGCGGCGGCGATCAGGCCGCTGCTGTTGTCCACGGCGCCGGTGGCGGTCAGGGTGAGGTCGCCGGCGTAGGCGATGAGGCTGCCGTTGGCGTTCGAGACGGAGCCCGCCTGGATGGCCGCGCTCTGGCCGGCAGTGAGGGTGCCTGAGGTGTTGTCCAACGGGCCGGCGAGGTTGACGCCCAGGTTGCCGTTGGCGGCCTGGACGTTGCCGCCGGTATTGCTCAGCGATGCGGCGGTCAGCGTCAATGCGCCGGAGGCGGCGATCAGGCCGCTGCTGTTGGCCACGGCGTCGGTGGCGGTCAGGGTAAGGTCGCCGGCGTAGGCGATGAGGTTGCCGTTGGCGTTCGAAATGGCATCCGCCTGGATCGTGGCGCCATGGGCGCCAGCCAGCGTGCCGCCGGTATTGTCGATGGCGCCGGTGGCAACCAGGGTGAGGTCGCCGCCTTGGGCGGTGATGGTCCGGTTGCGATTGTCCAGGCTGGCGGTGGTAAGGCTGAGGTTGCGCCCGGCGGCGATCTGGCCGCCGTTGGTGGCGGCGCCGCTGGCGGTGAGGCTTATGTCGCGGCTGGCGGCGGCATTCGCGAGCGTGAGATCGCCGTTGGCGTTGATGGCGAGGTCGCCGCCAGAGGCGGCCATCTGGGCGGCGCTGCGCACGCCCATGCCCGCAGGCGTGGCGACGATGCGGATGCTGCCGGCGTTCATCGCGCCGAATGCCGTGGCATCCACGGCCCAGTCCTGGCCGATGCCGGCCTTGCTGTTGCCCGCGCCCGTAGCCAGGATGGCGAGGCTTTCGGCATCCACGGTCTGGCGCCCGGCCAGGAGGTTCAGGGAGCCGGTGACGGTGACCGGGCCGTTGGCGGAGAGGGTTTCGGCGATGAGGTCGAGACGCGCCAGGGGCGAAGAAAGCCCGGCGCCGTCGATGCGGATCTGTCCGCCGGCTACCTGGAGGGTAATGCCTGTCGCGGCGTCGAAGCTCGTGGCGGTGCCGGCAGCGTCGCGGAAACCTATGCTGCCGGTGGAAAGCTGCACCTGTGGGGTATTGAGGAAGGAACAGCCGTTGCAGGTGATGCCGTTGGGATTGGCGATGACCACGTTGGCCGGATCGCCCAGCACCGCCAGCGGGCCGTTCAATTGGCTGGGAACGGCGGTGACGACTTCGTTGACGATTAGGCTGGCGGAACGCCCGCCCAGGTTGGCGTTGGCTGGGATGATGGGACCGAGCGGCGTGGTCAGCGGCACTGTGCTGTTGTTGAGCAGCAGGCCGGTGGGGTCCACGTCGAAACGCTGGTAGCGGTTGTAGGAAAGACCGGCGCCGTTGGGAGCGGCGATGTTGACCATGGCCACGCCGGTGGGCGCGGTGGTGACCGTGGGGCGCTGGCTGGCAATGGCCGCCGCGTCGGCTATCGGGCCGGCGAACACGAGGCCGGTGGGCGAAACAAGCAGCCACAGGACAAGCAGACCGGTGGACAGGCGACGGCCGGTGGTAGTGACGGGGATGTCGATAGCGCTTGCAGCCATGGTCGGCTCTCCTTGGGGAACGGTGACGGCCTACTGGATCTTGGCGTTGGCGATCAGGCGGACTACCAGCTCGGCGGTCGCCTTCTCCAGGGCCAGGGCTTCGAGCGCGCGGCGCAGGGCGGCTTTGACTTCGTCATAGGCCGGGATGTGCGTGGGGCGGACCTCGTCCATGCGAGCCAGGTACCAGCGCCCTTGCCAGGAAATCGGCGCGGCGGTCACCGCCCCGGCCGGCAGTGCGGCGAGGGCATTGGCGAGCGGCAGCGGCAGGCCTTGGGTATGGCCTTCTTCGGCAGGGGTCTTGAAGGAAATCCAGTCCATCTCGCCCCCCTTGTCGCGGGAGGGAAGCAGGCTGTGCTGACGAGCGAGGGCCGCGAAGTCCGCCTGGCCCGCCTTGAGGGTGGTCAGGATTTGTTTTGCCTGGGTTTCGTCGGCGACGGCGATGAGGCGAAAATGGAACTCCCGTTCGCCCAGGCCGGCCACGATACTTTCGTAACGGGCGCGGACAGCCGACTCGGCGACCGGCTCCGGCCGCACGGCGTCCTTCAGGTAGCGCTGGATCATGGCTGCATCCCGTGCTTCCAGCACTTGGGGATCGTTCTGCCAGCCGCGCTTGACGGCTTCCTGGCGGAATACTTCGCGGGCAATGAGCTGGTTCCGGATGGCTGTGCGCAATTCGGGCGTGTCGGGCTTGCCTTGGGCGATAGCCAGTCGTAGCGCGTCATCGAAACGCGCCATGGGAATGGGAATGCCATTGACGCGGGCGGCGGCCGGAGTTTCCTTGGCGGCGGAGTTTTTGGCGGCGGCGGCTTCCCCGGCGACGATGCTGAGAAGGATGGCGAGGATGGCAACGGACAGGCGAGGGTTCATGACGTTTTCTTTCAGAACAGGAGGGAGAGATTGGCGTGGACGCGGTTCGCCTTCGATACGCCGTCGGGCGCGGCGACGGGGTGCGCCCAGGCGGCTTCGAGGCTGGCTGCTTTCCAGGCCAGGCGCAGGCCGAAGCCGAAAGAGGAAAGACGTTTGTCGTTGCCGTCGGCCAGGAGGCGGGTGCGAGAGGCGTCGACAAAGACGAAGGGGGCGAACTGCGCGCCGGTGGCGAGGACGGCGCGAGGCATGGCGCCGGTCCATTGCAGTTCGTTGCGCAGCACGTAGCCCCGGTCGCCGGCGATGATACCCTCCGGGAAGCCGCGCACCGTGGCGGCGCCGCCGACGAAGAGTTGCTCGGCGCCGGGCAGGCCGACGCGGGCGTCCTGGGCCGTGAGGTTGCCGCGCCAGGCCCAGTCTGCGCCCAAGGCGAGGATGGCGGCGAGGTTCACGTCATACTTGTCGAACTGGTTGTGGGCAGCCGAATCCGGCAGGCCGGGCAGGTCCTTGTCGTAGCCGAAGGCGTCAAGCCCTTTGGTAATGCCGAATTCGGCGGACACGGAACCGATGGTGAAGCGCTGCTGCCGCGACAGGGCAAGGCGCAGGGATGCCTGCTGCTGGGGCGTCAGGGAGATGTCGTTGAGGCGGCGCCAGGATTCGCGCAGGGCCAGGGCGGCATCGAGGGCGGTGCGGCCATGGGTGTCCCGGCCCAGCACCTGGTTCCAGGCCAGGGTCTGGTTGTGGGAGTCGCCCGTGGAGACTGCGATGGTGCCGATGGGCGTGAGATAGTCGGCGCGGGCGTAAGCGTACGAGAAGGTGCCATAACCCACCGGCACGGAAAATGCGAAAAGGTCGGCGCGGGAATCCCGCGATTCCACATGAGTTGCGCTCCAGGCGTCCCACGCGCCGAGCAGGTTGTCCACGTCGACGCCGGCCCGCACGCGCCCCTGGCCGGTAGCCGGTTGGCCGTAGTTGTCGCTGCCCAGCGAGATCCGCCAAGGTTTCTCCGCGCGGTTTTCAATGGCGATGATCGACGTTCCGAGCGACTGGCCCGGCAGGATCTGGGCCTCGGCGCGGTTCGAGCGAAGGCGATTGATCTGGTCCACCGCCTGTTCCACGTCCGCCAGGCGCAGTGCCCCGCCGGAAGACTGCGGCAAGGCGATGGCCGCCGCACCAGCCAGGGAGGCGCCGTTCAGGCGCACGGATTCGATGGTGCCGGGAACGATGGTGACCTCGAGCTCACCCGAGGCCAGGTTCTGCGGTCCGATGTAGGCGCGGGTGGTGATGTAGCCGCGCTCCATGTAGCCGGCGGTGAACCGGCGCAGCAGCAGGTCGATGCGACGCGGGCCGAGCTTGAGGCCGACGAAGGGCGCCAGAAGCGTTTCGCGCGCTGCCTCGGACAGAAGGGTGTCGCCCTTGACGGTGATACGCTGGATCAGGAAGGCCGGTTCCTGCTCGGGCACCCGAGACGGTTCGATGCCGCCGTCGGCGCGGACGACGTCGGCTTCACCGGCGACTGCCGGCGCGGGCCGCGTGAGGGCCTCGACCCGTTCCCTGTCCTGCCGTTCCTGAAGCAATCGCTGCGCTTCGTCGCGCCCCTGGGCGAAGCACGGCTCGCCAATGGCGGCCAACAATAATAGAAGTGCAATGAGCCGCCTTGGCATCGTATCCGCCGCAGGCCGCCTGCCGTGGCGACAAACGACTTCCGGAAAGCTTGTGTGCTGCTCTAGTTTCATCAATTCCTCGGCGATATATGGACCTACAGGTCTCTTTTGCGGCCGTGAATTTATCATAATGCCGATGGCGATTCCATATTTATTCATCATCGCCAAGAATTTGGCTTGGAATGGCTCAGGCTGGACTATTCGCCGGAATCCACGGCGCTGTGCTTGATGTCAGGATTGACTGCTGAATTTGGCAATCAGGGTGAGTGCTCATGTGTGCATGAGCGGGGAATACTAAATTCTTCAAGTCCGACAGGGACCCCCAGGGAGTGAAACTTGCCCGGGATACAGACCCCTACCGGCAACTCCGGTCACCCGGTGCGCAGCGCTGCGATGACGGCGGCGGCTTGTGTTCCGACCTGGGTTTCCCTGCCGGGACGCGGCGCGGGGCGACGATGACGTAGGGTGCCCGAGCCGCCTCCTCTGCCGCCCGGGCCTCGCGCTCGGCGGCGCGTGCCTGCTCTTCCGCAGCCTTGGCCTGTCGCTCCAGGGCCTGTAGGCGGCGCTCTTCCTGTTCCTGCTGCAGCGCCTTCGCCTCGGCTTCGGCCCTGAGTTTTTGTTGTGCTTCCAGCCGCGCTCGCATTTTTTCCGTCGCGGCCCTGGTCTGCGCAACTTCCTCCGGTGACACCTCGGTTGCGGGCTCGATCTGCCCACCTTCTTTCAGGTGGGAGCTGGCGCAGGACTGCGACTGGTAGGTAACCCGGCCATTGGCATCGAAACACTTGTGAACCGTTTCGGCTCGCGCACAAGGCACGAGCCATATTGCAGCCAGCATGGCGATGAGAAAGCGCATATTCCCTCCGACAACGGCAAAGTGATCGGGTCAGGGCGGCATCACGCCACCGGCACGGTGTCCTTGAAGGACTGGCGCTGGGCCAGTTTCTCTGCCAGTTTGCCCAGGTTCGGATGCGACTCGCGCCACTGGATGTGGGGAAAGCGGAAATCCAAATAGCCCAGGGCGCAGCCCACTGCGATATCCGCAAGGGTGAAGAAATCGCCGGTACACCAGGATTTTTCGCCCAACTCTTCCGACATGGCTTCCAGCCCGCGAAAAACCTGACCTTCCTGGCGCACGATCCACTCCACGTCCTGCTTGATCTCGGGGCGTTTCTTTTCCAGGAAAATGGTAGCGGCGGACTCGGTCACCCCATCCGCCAGTGCCTCCCAGCGCCGCACCGCGATGCGCGGCCGGTTCTCCTTGGGCAGCAGGGGCGAGACCGGGGTGAGCTGATCCAGGTATTCCACGATCACGCGCGAATCGAACAAGGTGCTGCCGTCGTCCATCACCAGCACCGGCACTTTGCCCAGCGGGTTGTACTCCGGCACGCGCGTGGTCGGCTCCCACGGGATGTCCACCACGGGTTCGTAATCGATGCGCTTTTCCGCCATCACCACGCGCACTTTGCGTGCGAAGGGACTGGTCAGGGATATGATGAGTTTCATGATTTTTCTCTTTGTTAGCTATCAGCGGTCAGCTTTCAGCCATCAGCAAAACCGGGTTCCACTGAAGGCTGACCACTGACTGCTTAAATCAAACCTGCGCCATGGGAATCACTTTGCCCTTGCGACTGTAGCTTTCCATCTGATTGAAGTTGAGGTAACGGTAGATATTGTCCGCCAAGGGCGCAATCTTATCCTTGACCAGAGACAAGTACTCCCCCGTGCTGGGAATTCTCCCCAGCCGCGCGCACACGGCTGCCAGTTCGGCCGAGCCGAGATAGCAGCGCGCATCCTTGCCCATGCGGTTGTCGAAGTTGCGCGTGCTGGTGGAGAACACCGTGGCTCGGTCGGCGACCCGCGCCTGGTTGCCCATGCACAGGGAACAACCGGGCATTTCCATGCGCGCGCCGGCGCGGCCGAAGATGCCGTACACGCCCTCTTCGCGCAGTTGCGCTTCATCCATGCGGGTGGGCGGCGCCACCCATAGCTTGGTCGGGATCATGCCGGCGTCTTCCAGAATTTTGGAAGCGGCGCGGTAGTGGCCGATATTGGTCATGCAGCTGCCGATGAACACCTCGTCGATCTTGTCACCGGCCACGGCGGACAGCGGCTTGATGTCGTCCGGGTCGTTGGGGCAGGCCACCAGCGGCTCCTTGATCTGGGCGAGGTCGATCTCCAGCACGTAAGCGTATTCCGCATCGGCATCGGGCTGCATCAGCTCTGGCTTGGCCAGCCACGCCTTCATGGCGTCGATGCGACGCTGCAGGGTGCGCGCATCCTGGTAGCCGTTTTCGATCATGTTTTCCAGCAGCACCACGTTGGAATTGAGGTATTCGGCCACCGGCGCCTTATCCAGGCGCACCGTGCATGCAGCGGCGGAGCGCTCGGCGGAGGCGTCCGCCAGCTCGAACGCCTGCTCGACCTTGAGCTGGGGCAGACCCTCGATCTCCAGGATGCGGCCGGAGAACACGTTCTTCTTGCCCTGCTTGCCGACCGTCAGGTCACCCTTCTGGATGGCGGCGTAGGGAATGGCGTTGACCAGGTCGCGCAGGGTGATGCCCGGCTGCATCTCGCCCTTGAAGCGCACCAGCACCGATTCCGGCATGTCGAGCGGCATCGCGCCCATGGCGGCGGCGAAGGCGACCAGCCCGGAGCCGGCGGGGAAACTGATCCCGATCGGGAAGCGGGTGTGCGAATCGCCACCGGTGCCCACGGTGTCGGGCAGCAGCATGCGGTTGAGCCAGGAGTGGATCACGCCGTCGCCCGGGCGCAAAGACACGCCGCCGCGCGACGAGATGAACTCCGGCAGGGTATGGTGCAGCTTGATGTCCACCGGCTTCGGATAGGCCGCGGTATGGCAGAAACTCTGCATCACCAGGTCGGCGGAGAAGCCCAGGCAGGCCAGTTCCTTCAGCTCGTCTCGGGTCATGCCGCCGGTGGTGTCCTGCGAGCCGACCGAGGCCATTCTCGGCTCGCAATAGGTGCCGGGGCGCACGCCCATGACACCGCAGGCGCGGCCCACCATTTTCTGCGCCAGGGTGTAGCCCTTGCCGCTGTCCTTCACCGGCAGCGGCTGGATGAACAGGTCGGAATGCGGCAAACCGAGCGTCTCGCGCGCCTTGGCGCTCAGGCCGCGTCCGATGATCAGGGGAATGCGGCCGCCGGCGCGCACTTCGTCGGCCAGCGTGACCGGCTCCAGCTTGAAGGTGGCGATGATTTTTCCGGCTGCGTCATGCACTTCGCCTTTGAAGGGGAAGATGGTGATGACGTCGCCCATTTTCATGGCGGACACGTCGCACTGGATCGGCAGCGCGCCGGAATCCTCGGCGGTGTTGAAGAAAATTGGCGCGATCTTGGTGCCCAGCACGATACCGCCGGTGCGCTTGCCGGGGATGTGCGGGATGTCGGCGCCCATGAACCACTGCACCGAGTTGATGGCGGACTTGCGCGAGGAACCGGTGCCCACCACGTCGCCCACGTAGGCGAGCGGCAGGCCTTTCTGTTTCAGTTTTTCGATCGTCGCCAGGCCGTCCGGCATCTTGTTGACCAGCATTTCCGTGGCGTGCAGCGGAATGTCGGGACGCGACCATGCAGCTTGCGCCGGGGAAAGGTCGTCGGTGTTGGTCTCGCCGTCCACCTTGAACACCACGCACTGTATGCTTTCCGCCAGCGCCGGCTTGCTGGTGAACCATTCGGCGTCCGCCCAGGATTGCATCAGCTGTTTGGCGTGGGCATTGCCGGCTTTCACTTTTTCCGCCACGTCGTGGAAGGCGTCGAAGATGAGGATCGTGTGCGACAGCGCCTGCACCGCGTCCGGCGCAAGGGTCGCGTCGTCCAGCAGCGAAACCAGGGTACCGACGTTATAGCCGCCGAGCATGGTGCCCAGCAGCTGTACCGCGTGCTGCCTGCACACCAGCGGCGACTCCACCTTGCCATGCGCCAGGTCGGCGAGGAACGCCGCCTTGACGTAGGCGGCCTGATCCACCCCGGCCGGGACGCGATTCTCGAACAGGTCGAGCAGAAAATCCTCTTCGCCCTTGGGCGGGGATTTCAGCAGTTCAACCAGGGCGGCGGTCTGTTCGGGCGAAAGCGGCAGGGGGGGCAGACCTTGGGCGGCGCGCTCGGCGACGTGGTCACGATAGGTTTGTAGCATGGTCGGTTACTCTAAAATAAATTAAAAACAATTAACCACGGAGGACACGGAGCGCACGGAGAACAGCTGATTAAATCTCCGTGTGCTCTGTGCTCTTCGTGGTACTGAATATCAATGCTTGCCGGTACTGCCGAAGCCGCCGGTGCCGCGCTCGCTACCAGCGAAATCGTCGACTATGTTGAACTGAGCCTGCACCACCGGCACCACCACCAGCTGGGCGATGCGTTCCATGGGGTTGATGGTGAAAGCCGTCTGGCCGCGGTTCCAGCAGGACACGAACAATTGCCCCTGGTAGTCGGAATCGATCAGGCCGACCAGGTTGCCCAGCACGATGCCGTGCTTGTGGCCCAGGCCGGAGCGCGGCAGGATCATCGCGGCGTAACCGGGATCGGCCAGGTGAATGGCGATGCCGGTGGGAATCAGTTCGGTCTGCCCCGGCTTAAGCTCCAGCGCGTCGGCCAGGCAGGCACGCAGATCAAGGCCCGCCGCACCGGGCGTGGCATAGGCAGGGAGTTGCTCATGCATGCGCGGGTCGAGAATTTTTACGTCGATTTTCATGCTGCTTTATCCATTCTGTTTTTTCATGGTCAGTGTTTTTTGGTACAAGTTCGCGACATGGGCGATCAACTGGCGTGCCAGGGTGATTTTCGGCGCGCGCGGCAGCGGGTGGGCGCCGACATCGTCGAACAGTACCAGTTCGTTTTCGTCGCCGCCGACGGCGGTCTGCACCAGGTTGGCGGCCAGCAGCGGCAGGTTTTTGCGGCGCCGCTTCATCTCGGCGTATTCGTAGAGATTCTCGCTCTCCGCCGCGAAGCCGACGCAGAACGGCGGGTCGGGCAGGTTCACCACGTTCGACACGATATCCGGGTTGGGCGCCAGTTCCAGCGTGAGGATGTGCGCGTCCTTCTTGATCTTCTGCTCGGAGGGGTTGAGCACGTAATAGTCGGCCACCGCTGCCACACCGATGAAAATGTCCGCCCAGTTCACGGCCTCGTTCACCGCCTTGAGCATTTGCTGGGCGCTGACGACATTGACCAACTCCGCACCCAGGGGCGGCTTGAGGCAGCTTGGACCGCTGATCAGCTTCACTACCGCCCCGGCTTCGAGCGCCGCGCGCGCCACGGCATAGCCCATCTTGCCCGAACTCGAATTGGTTATGCCGCGTACCGCGTCGATGGCTTCGAAAGTCGGCCCGGCGGTAACCAGGACGTGCTTGCCCTGCAGCAGCTTGGGCTGGAAGAAGGCCTCAATGCCGGCCAGCAGGTCCTGCGCCTCCAGCATCCGCCCCATGCCCGTTTCGCCGCAGGCCTGCGCGCCGCTGTCGGGGCCGAGGATATTGATGCCGTCTTCGCGAATCTGCTTGACGTTGCGCTGGGTGGCGGGGTTTTCCCACATCTGCTTGTTCATGGCCGGCGCCACCAGCAGCGGGCACATGCGCGCCAGGCACAGGGTGGAAAGCAGGTCGTCGGCCGTGCCGTGCGCCAGCTTGGAGATGAAGTCGGCGCTGGCCGGTGCCACCAGCACGGCGTCGACATCGCGGGTGAAGTCGATGTGCGCCATGCCGTTGTCGATGCGGTTGTCCCACAGGTCGGTAAACACCGGGCGCCCGGAGAGCGCCTGCATGGTCACCGGGGTGATGAACTGGCACGCGGCCTGCGTCATCACCACCTGCACTTCGGCATTGTGTTGCACGAGCAGGCGCACCAGTTCCGCCGCTTTATAAGCGGCCACGCCACCAGTTACGCCCAGCAACAGGCGCTTTTTCGCCAAATCGGTCATAATGGCCCTCATTTTACGTTAAAAAGACGGGTTCCCGATAGCTGATGGCGATTACTGACTGGCCCGAAGACGAACGCCCCAGGGAGCGACTGCTGAAACAGGGCGCTGCCAGCCTGTCGGACGCAGAACTGCTGGCCATTTTCCTGCGCGTCGGCGTGGCGGGCAAAAGCGCGGTGGATTTGGCACGCGAAATGGCCAGTCATTTCGGCGACCTGGCCCGGCTGTTCGATGCCAGCCAGCAGGAATTCTGCAGCATTCCCGGACTCGGCCCGGCCAAATATGCGCAATTGCAGGCGGTGCTGGAAATGGCGCGGCGCGCCATGCAGGAGAAAATGCGCGCCAGCGACGCGCTGAACTCCCCGGCGGCGGTCAAGGACTACCTGCGCCTCACACTGGGCCGCAAGGGCTACGAAGTATTCGCCGTGCTGTTCCTCGATGCGCAAAACCGGCCGATCGTGATCGAAGAACTGTTCAGGGGAACGCTGACCCAGACCTCGGTTTACCCGCGCGAAGTCGTCAAGCGCTCGCTGCACCATAATGCCGCGAGCGTGATCCTGGCGCACAACCATCCTTCCGGCACATCCGAGCCGAGCAATGCCGACCAGATTCTCACCCAGGCCTTGAAAAATGCCCTGGCGCTCATAGATACACGTGTTCTTGATCACTTTATAGTTGGCGGCAGTACGGTGCTGTCGTTTGCAGAACGAGGGTTAATTTAATTTTGAAAGTTTTGATCGTCACCGCCCACCCGCAGCAGGACAGTTTTACCCAGGCACTGGCACAGCGTTTTGCCGCAGGCGTGAACGCCAGCGGCCACGAAGCGGAAATCGCCGACCTTTACGGCGAAGGCTTCGACCCGGTGGTTTCCATCCAGGAACTGGAGAACTGGAAAGCAGGGCAAGTCTCGCCGGAAATCCGCGCCTGGCAGGAGCGCATCAAGCGCAGCGACGGCCTGGTACTGGCCTACCCGGTATGGTGGAGCACGCCGCCCGCCATCCTCAGCGGCTGGCTGCAACGGGTTTTGACCCAGGGCTTCGCGTTCCAGCATATCGACGGCCGCACCGTGGGCCAGCTCAAAATGCGCGCACAAATGCTGGTCAACGTCGGCAGCCGCCAACGGACCGATGTGGTTCTCGCCACCCTTTACCTGGAGCCGATGCTCGGCGTACTGAGCTATTGCGGCATGGAAATTCTGCCCACCCAGGCCAACTGGGGCGTTTACGCGGGAGCTGATCCAGCCTCGTTGCGCGGCCATCTCGACGTCGCTTTCGACAACGGCATGCGATTTTTTTCTTGAGTCCAACCTCGAAAACATGGTATAAATCGCGTTTTTCGAATTCCGGAGTACCCAAAATGGCACGCGTATGTAAAGTCACCGGCAAGGGCCCGATGACCGGGAATAATGTTTCCCACGCCAACAACAGAACCAAGCGTCGTTTCCTGCCCAACCTGCAATACCGCCGGTTCTGGGTTGAAAGCGAAAACCGTTGGGTGCGCCTGCGCGTGAGCTGCGCTGCGCTGCGCACTATTGACAAGAATGGCATCGATGCAGTGCTGGCCGATCTTCGCGCCAGTGGCGAATCGGTTTAAGGAGTAGATCATGGCTAAAGGCGGACGCGAAAAAATCAAGCTGGAATCCACTGCGGGTACCGGTCACTTCTATACCACGACCAAGAACAAGCGCACTATGCCGGAAAAAATGGCGATCATGAAATATGATCCCAAGGTGCGCAAGCATGTGGAATACAAGGAAATCAAACTCAAGTAATGACCGCTGCGCCGGTATCATGCTGGCCGCGCGATCGTGAAGAATCCCCGGCGCCGAGAGGCGTGCGGGGTTTTTTATTGGGCTTAAAAATGAAAAAACTACTGCTGCTGTTGTGCTACCTGCCGCTTGCGGCCCACGCTTTCGATTTCGGCAAGCCCAACTGGGGGAAATCCGACTACGAGGACGACGAGAAGCCTTGGGCAGAACTCGAGGCGCAACTGCCGCCTGCCCCCAAGCCTGAAAACCTCCTGCCCTTCTTTGTCAGCGCCACCACCGACAACCGTTTTTACATCGACGCCCCATCCATTACGCCGGGTAAAGACGGCGTGGTGCGCTACACCCTGATCATCAAGTCTTCCACCGGCGCGGTGAACATTTCCTACGAGGGTATACGCTGCGACCCGGCGGAAGTGAAGCGCTACGCTTTCGGGCGAGCCGATGGCAGCTGGGCAAAGGCACGCAGCGCGAAATGGGAGACGATCAGCTACAAGGATGTGAATCGGCAGCATCATATGCTTCATGACGACTTCTTCTGCCCGAACAACATTCCCGTGCTGAGCCGTGAAGCGGCCGTCAAATTACTCCAGGCCGGCGCGCACCTCAGCGCCGGGGGCGCGGCCTGGTAGGTCTACGCCCTCCGCCGGCTGCGGAAGCCGGCGCCCGCTTCAATTCCCGAACAAGCCCTTGAGGGACTTGATGAGGCCGCCTCCGCCCGGCACCACCGAATCCGCAGCGGCATCGCCGGCGGCATCCTTGGCGACGTTCCCCATCCCCAGCATCACATTGTCGAAAGCCGACACCCGCACCCTGGCGCTCCAGATCAGGGGCTTTTTCTCTCCCGGTTTCTGCGGTGGGTAAGCGAAACCCCTGGTCGGCCCGACGGCTTCGCCCATGACCATGGCGCCTTGCGCCTTCTCGAAAATACCGAGCGGAATGGTGCAGGTGTTCTGACTGCCGGGAAGCATCGGGTTCTTGTTCCTGGCGGCCATCCAGATCGTCACTTCCTTGTCGCCCGTCGCCCCTGCGGCGTTGAGGTTGTATCCCTTGGCGCGCGAGAGCTTGTCCCATTCGAGCGGGATGGCCGCCTTGAGGTCCGAACTTGTCGCCTTGAGATTCATCGGCTCGAGGAAATCCATTTCCTTGTCCAGCGTATAGGCGATGTCGCGCTGCATGAAGTTGGCTTTTACGGCATGGTCGCCGACTGCGGAAGCATCCTCGGGAATGCCTTTGAATCCATCGTCGCCGTGCGGCCACCACAGGGTGCGCGGCGGGAGGGATTCCACGCTGCCGCCGCCCTTCTTCGTGCGGCTCTGCCGCGCCATGGCCGCCACTTCCGGTGGCACCCGGCCGGACATGTTCCGGAAATCGATGACTTCCGGCTGCCCTTTCGCCACAGTGGGGCTACAGCCCCAATAAATGAGCACTTTTCCCTCGGGCTGTTCCGTCCCGCTGTCGCCTTCCCCTCCCTTGCCGCGCCGCTCGCCCTTCAGGGGTAGCGCAGGGCCGATGCGCATGCCGTCGGGCACGATATGCTCGGCGCTGTAATCGCCGGGAATGTCTGCGGGATTGGTGAGGCGCAAGTCCATCTGCTTGTTGACGCTACTCTTGCCGCCGAACATCGCGCCCATCATACCCATGGCACCCCCGGCTCCCATGCCTGAATAGGTGCGCAAATTCATTTCGTAATTCACCGGCGCGGCTTGCGCGCAGGAAAGACCGCTGGCGAAAAGTGTGGCGAGGGACAATTTGAGGCAATGCTGATTCATGTTGGATCTCCCATTGAACGCATGCAATAAGGGGAAAGCGAAAAAACGCCGCC
>JBDKRR010000277.1:0-2105 GCA_039683315.1 Sulfuricella sp. | reverse complement strand
ACCCTGTCCGAACAGGATGTGCTGAGCCTCGATTACTGGAAGAGAAACGTCGGAGATTTGCGCGAGGAAGTTCTCAAAGAGAAACTCATGCCGAATTCGCCTTATGCAAACAGGCGTTTCTTTAATACGGACCCTAATCAGCCGCCTACGAACCATCGTCAGATCGTAGAGGATGCACTCAATCGCTTCCGCCCTTGATCGGCAATCTGAATTAGTCACTGTCCATAACTTGCCTCTGCACCACGTGTCACAAAACAGGCGGCTGCTCCGGCGGCCGCCTGTTTTCTTTATAGCTGCTCAAACGAGTCATCATACGCCACGCCAAATTCACGCTCGCGACCTGCTCGTTGGCACTACCTTAAGCCAATGGCGCAACAGGGGGTAGGAACAAAAAGATGGCTGAGAGCCTCACTTGCCAAGATCATGGTGTCTGAAGTCACTTTCGATAACAGGCAAAGCGTGGCGTGCCCACCGTTTGACTTGCCTATAAATGCCTGCGGAGTATGATTTTCCTCTTCCGATTATCCACAAGAAAAAGAGCAAACATGCTGTTGCTGGGACTTGACCTTGAAACAGGCGGCGCCTTCAATGCCCCGCAGGAAACGAACTTCATCACCGAAATCGGCCTGGTGCTTTGGGACACCGAATTCTCACAACCGGTCGATTTCCTTTCCCTGCTCCTCAAACCCGATCAGCCCGTTTCGCCGGAAGCGGCGGAGTACACCGGCATCAGCGACGAACTGCTGGCCCGCCACGGGCGACCGGACGACATCCGTACCTTGCAGCCGATCGCCAAGCTGATGAAAAAAGCGGATTACGTCGTCGCCCATAACGGCCGCGAATTCGACCGCCCGCTGATCGAAGCCGCCTTTTCCCAATTCGGGCTCAAGCTGCCCGCGACTCCGTGGCTCGATACGCAATACGATGTCGATTACCCGCGCAGTTGCACGAGCCGCAACCTGATCTACCTGGCCGGCTTCCACGGCATGGTGAACCCGTTCCAGCACCGTGCGGTAACCGACGTCCTCACCATGCTCACCATCCTGGCCCGCTACGACATCCAGCAAGTCATCGCCAACAGCCAGCGCAAATGGCTAATCGTCCAGGCCAACGTCAGCTACGACGAACGCGAAAAGGCCAAGGGGAAGGGATTCCGCTGGCAGAGCGACGGCGGCAAGACCTACGAGAAGTGCTGGGTGAAGCGGTTGCGCGACGATCAGTTGGCGGCCCTGCAAGGCGATTGCGATTTCAACCTGACGGTGCTTGAGCGGCTTTGATGCTGTAGAAGCATTCTTCAGACCGCTTTGCAATGCCCTTTGGTTATTGCGCCCGAGAGCTGTGACCAGCTGCTCACGTTCGTGGCAAAGTCTGTGTGAAGCATGGCAGCCTTCGCGCGGGGCAATTTTATGTCGAATGGTTAGCGAAGTAATCGGCCTTGGGGCGCAAATCGCGCCGAAGAAATACCGTAGGTTGGTGGTGAACAACGTGAACCCCAACACTTCCCTGCCGGAATCGCGACATGGCCGATATTGTCGGCGGCGCCACGTTGGGGTTCGCTACGCTCACCACCAACCTACAGAATCAATGGGTTGCATGGTGTTTCTTGAGAGGCGCTATATCCTGCGCTAGGGCAAGCGCCAAAAACCAAGGTAGGGCGCCAATAACCGCAAGGGTCATGCCCGCCAAGAGGGCACCGCTTTGCGGTGATCTTGGCGCCATAAGCGAAGCGCATTGCGCCGTATGGCTTTGTATGCTGCGCGGGCGTATCGATTGCCGGGGCAGCCCGGCAATAAGAAACTATGCGCGGAGCGCACCCATCAGTTTTTTATATGTGTTGCTGCGCAACGCTTGGTGGTTACACCCATCCTACATTTGGCTTTAGCCAGTGGTGTGCCGTTGTAGGTGATGTCTCAGGAGATGGTTTCTTCGCGGAAGCGTGCCTGGATCTGTTCTACTTCTTCGCGGCGCGCGATCAGGGTTTGCACGCAGTCGCGGTCGAATTTGCTGTCCGATAGTTCGAGCAGCAGGTCGAAGGCGGCGTCGTTGCTCCAGGCGTCCTTGTAGGAGCGGCGGGAGGTGAGGGCGTCGAACACGTCGGCCACCGC
>JBDKRR010000276.1:0-6421 GCA_039683315.1 Sulfuricella sp. | reverse complement strand
TCTCGTTGATCAGGTGTTCCATGGCGTAGTTGCCGTAACGCGTGGCGGAGCTTTGGCTGGAGGCTTTCCATGCACCCGCCTCGCACGAGTCGGTGCTGGGCAGCATGAAGTGGTTCATGCCGCCGATCCCCAGCACACGGTCGCGGATACACGCGGAAATGCATGAGCCTAATGTCGTGTAAACGCCCTCGTCGTTCTTGGTGACGTAGTATTCGCCGGGCAGGATGCGGGCTGCGTAGGCTTCGTAGTTGGCGTTCCAGGAACGCCGCACATGTTCGAAGCCGGGCAGGGTGGGTTTGGGCGGGGGAGGGGTGATGAGCGGGGCGAGAGCCATGAGCTACTGATCGCCCAGAAACAGCTTTTCGACCTCGATGACTTCGGCCTGTATGGCACGCATCGCCGGTTCGACCGCGTCCACGCTCAGGCCTGTGATTTCCCAGGCCTGCGGGTCGATGGGCGCGACGTCTGCTGGATCGAGCGTATCGATCTCGGCCATCAGGGCGATGACGTTGGCGATGTGGATCAGCGCTGTTTCCCTGGGATAATGTTTGGCATCGGAAATGTCGTGGTGATGGGCGATGCATTCTTCCAGCAGGGGAGGCAACTTCCACGCGCGCGCCATTTCACCGCCGACTTCGGCATGGTCGAATCCCAGTACCTGGCGTTCGGCTGCATAAACTGGAATTTCGTCCTGGCTGTCCAGCACCAGTTCCAGCGCTTCCCTGGCTTGTTCCGGCAGGCGGTTGAAAATGACCAGTTCGCCGATGTCGTGCAGCAGTCCGGCGGTGAACAGGGCGTCCGGGTCGCAGCGGCGCGCCTCCTTGGCCAGTTGCCGTGCCGCCAGGGCGCACAACAGGCTGTGACGCCAGAAGTTGTCCATCGAAACCAGATCGTTGGGCAAGCCGGCGAAGCTGCGCGCAACGGACATCGAAAGCGCCAGGCTGCGTATCTGGACAGTACCGATGATGGTCGCAGCCTTGGCTACGGTGTCGATGGTCGAAGAAAATCCGTACAGGGCGCTATTGGCGACACGCAACAGGCGCACGGTGAAGGAGGGGTCCTGGCTGATGGCCTTGGCGATATCCGCGCTGCTGCTGTTCGGATCGTCCACCAGACGGTTGATGCGCAGATAAACGTCCGGCAGCGAAACCAGTCCGCCGATGTCCTTGACCAGTTCGCTTGCGCTCATTGCAGCCATATCAGTCCTATGCCCATTCCCAGCCCCATGGCAGCGAAACCGATGGCGCAGCGTTTAGCCAGATGTACGCCGCCGATCGTGGCGATCAGGCCAAATTTGAAGCCCAGATTGGCCAGGAAGCCAAGGGTAATGGCTATAACTACCTGGGAAGATTCCAATTTTCCCAGTTCGAACAGGCGCAGGCTGGAAAGGGTGATGGCGTCGACATCGGTGAGGCCGGAAATCACGGCTACCATATATAAACCTTTGCTGCCGCCCAGTTCCGACAGCCATGCGGAGAAAAAAAGCACCAGGGCATAAAGCAGCCCGAAGCCCAGCGCCGTGCGAATTTCGGTGGGGTTGGTGATTTCCGGAATCGGCAGCAGTTCGGCAGACTTCGCCAGTTTATGCCACAGCAGGGCCGTGCCGAGCAGTCCGAACACCAGTCCGCTCGCTAATACCGGCAGCAGGAAAGGCAGGGATTTGGGCGAGACCGCAAGACCTTCCGCTGCCAGGCGCACGAACACCACGAGGTTGGCGATCAGGATGACGACCACGGCCAGTTGCAGCATGTCCTGGTTTTTGCCGTGCCGCGCGTAAACCATGCTGGTGGCCGTGCTCGATACCAGTCCCCCGAGCAGTCCGAGAATCGGCGCACCATAACGTTGCCCGACGATACGCAGCGCGACGTAGCCGGCCAGGCTCAAGCCGGAAATCAGCACCACCATGAGCCAGGTCTGGTGCGGGTTGAGCGTATTGTAGGGGCCGTAGTTGTGGTCGGGCAGAATCGGCAGGATGATGAAAGTCAGCACCGCGAACTGGAAGATGGAGATCAGGTCGCGACGTGACAGATTCTGGCTCCAGCCGCGCAATTCCGGCTTGAAATAGAGCAGGATGGCTACCACGATGGCCAGCATCAGCGCCGGCGTCTGGGCGCCGAACCACACCATGGCACCCAGCAGATAGCACACCAGCATGGCCGCCGAGGTCGTGGTGCCGGGATCTTCGTCAGGGGTGCGCTGGACGAAGTACGCGCCGACGATGACCAGTCCGACCGTGAACAGCCCCAGTGCCAGCACCCAGGGCGACTGCGTGACTTGGGAAAGCATCGCCGCCAGCGTGCCTGCCAGCGCGACCAGCGCGAAGGTGCGCAGCCCGGCCTTGGCGCTGGGGTTGCGCTCGCGCTCCAGTCCGATCAGCAGGCCGATTGCCAGGCTGGTAAGAAAGGTCGGGATGTACTCGGCGCCGTTGCCTTGTATGGAGGGCAGGTCCATAGGTTATGCAGATTCCCAGTGGTTGAGCAGCAATTGCAGCGTGGTATTGCCGTTATACTCGTTTACATCCAGGCGGTAAACCGCGCGCAGCCGCTCCGGCAAAGGCTCGGCGTGAAAAAACAGCATGGCTTCGAAGCTGCGTCCCGACTGCTTGAGGCGCAGTTTCAGGTGCTTCTCGCCCACCACGCGCTGCTGCTCCACCTGGAACTCGCCCTGAAACGCCGGCTCAGGAAAAGCCTGGCCCCAGACCTCTGCTCTCAGCAGCTGCGCCAGTTCCAGCGACATTTCCGGGGTTTCCAGCGCACCGTCAGTTTCTACCGTCTGGGTCAGCAGGGCGGGGGTGAGCAATTGGGCGCAAACGGTTTCGAAGGCCGTCTCGAAACGCGCAAAATCCTCCTCGGCGATGGTCAGGCCTGCCGCCATGGCATGACCGCCGAATTTCCTGATCATATCGGGATGGCGTTTTGCGACCAGATCCAGCGCATCGCGCAAGTGCAAGCCGGCAATGGAACGCCCGGAACCCTTGATCTCGCCGTCGTTGCCCTGGGCGAAGGCGATCACCGGGCGGTGATACTTTTCCTTGAGACGCGAAGCCAGGATGCCGATCACGCCCTGGTGCCAGTCCGGGTCGAACAGGCTGAGGCTGCAGTTGTCCTGCACCGTGATCTGCTCCAGCGCAGCCAGCGCCTGGTTGTGCATGTCGGCTTCGATGGCGCGGCGTTCGCGGTTGAGCGTGTCGAGCTGTTGCGCCAGTTCGAGCGCGCGAGCCGGGTCGTCGCACAGCAGGCATTCGATGCCCAGCGCCATGTCCTCCAGCCGTCCGGCGGCATTGAGGCGCGGTCCGAGCGCGAAGCCCAGGTCCCAGGATGAGGCGCGCCGTTCGTTGCGCCCCGCGACTTTGAGCAAAGCCTGGATGCCGGCGCAGGCCTTGCCGGCGCGCATGCGCTTGAGGCCGTTGCTGACCAGGGTGCGGTTGAGATCGTCCAGCCTGACCACGTCGGCCACCGTGCCCAGCGCCACCAGGTCGAGAAGATTGCCGAGGTTGGGCTCGGATTTGCCGGCGAAGGCATCGCGCTGGCGCATCTCGGCGCGCAGCGCCAGCATGACGTAGAAAATCACGCCGACACCGGCCAAATTCTTGCTCGGGAACTCGCAGCCGGGCTGGTTGGGGTTGACGATGCAGGCGGCGTCCGGCAGTTCGTCGCCGGGCAGGTGGTGGTCGGTGACCAGAACCTGCATGCCCAGACGGTTCGCCTCGGCGACGCCCGCCACGCTGGCGATGCCGTTGTCCACGGTGATGAGTATGTCCGGCTTGCCTGATGCCGCGAGCCGGACAATCTCGGGCGTCAGCCCGTAGCCGTATTCGAAGCGGTTGGGCACCAGGTAATCTACCTGCGCGCCGAACGCCCGCAATGCGCGGACAGCCACGGCACAGGCGGTGGCGCCATCGGAATCGTAATCGGCGATGACAAGCAAACGTTTCCCGGCCGCAATGGCGTCGGCGAGGAGAACCGCCATGTGCTGCGCGTTTTTCAGCAGGGATAGCGGAAGCATGTTCTTGAGGTCGTATTCCAGCTGCTGCGGCGAGCCGATGCCGCGCGCGGCGTAGATGCGCGCCAGCACCGGGTGCAGTCCGTGTTGCAGCAGGGTTTGGGCGTCAGTTGGCGCGAAATGGCGCGCAACGATGGCGGGCATGGCTAGATTCCTTGCGGTCGGTAGCTGGTCAGGGGGCGGGCGGGTTGCCACAGCTTCCACAGGCTGCCGCGGGTGAGCATGAAACTCAGGGTTCCGGCGGGCGTCGGGGCGTGCAGCGTCAGGGTGATGCTCCCGCGTTGCAGCGCTTGTTTCAGGGGCGCAAACCATTTCTCTTCCAGCCGAGCTAACTGTGCGCGCCACGCATTTGGATCGCCGTAGAAGGCGGCAGGACGCAAGGCATCCAGCACCAGCAGGTGCTTTCCCAGTGCGGCCCGTTTCAGCCACGCCGCTGCGTTTTCGGGCAGATTTTCATGTGGGATGCGCGCTGCCAGCGCCAGGCCGCGCGCCAGTGCGTCGCCGGCCCAGATCCGGTCAAACGGCTGGGTTAAGTTCTGCGGCAACACCCCCCCGCCGGATAGCCAGATGCTGTTGATCGGCGCGGAGCCGCGTTCTTCCCGTGCGACATTGACCGGATGCTCGAACAGCAGCATCTGAACTTCGTTGAGCAGGGCGCGCCAACGCATGGCATCCTGCCCTGCCGGCAGCAGGGGGTGAATGCTGCGCCCGGCTGCCTGAAACAGGCCGTGGGTAGAGATCAGCGGCGCGCGCGCGAGGCGCAGATACCAGTGTTGCGCTCGGGGCGCGACGAAATGCAGGCCGTCGGCGGCGAAGTGCTGGTTCAGCGTTGCAATCAGGGCATCGGCTTCGTCCGGGGCGAGAGAAAAAGTCGAGGCTTCCGACAATACCAGTTGATCCCGTTCCACGCCCAGATGCACCGGGTCTGCACGCAGCCAGTAATGAGCTTCAGGGGTGACGCCCTCGGCCATGAGGCACAGCGGGGCCGCGGGGTAATCCTGCTGGCGTGTTGCGCCGAAGCTTTCGCATAGCCAGCTTTCCATCTCTTTGTGCGGCGCTTGCGCGCAACTGGCACGTGCGAGCAGGGTCTGCAGGGCGGGCACCTTGATGCCGTGCAGCGGGTCGTTTTGCTGCGTCACGGCGCCGGGCGGAAAGAGTGAGGGAATAAGCAGGTGGCATTGCATGGTGCGCGTTAGTGTAACATTGGCTCGATAGAATAATGGCTTGCCAATAAACAAGGAGCACACGATGGATTTGATTCTGTGGCGTCATGCCGAGGCCGAAGACGGCCTGCCCGATCAGAGCCGCAAGTTGACTGCCAAAGGCGAAAAGCAGGCCGACCAGATGGCAGCCTGGCTACGTGAGCGTTTGCCCAAGGAAACGCGTGTCATCGTCAGCCCGGCGAAGCGTACCCAACAGACCGCACAGGCCCTGAGCGACAAATTCGAAACGCTGAAGGAAATCGGCGTCGGCGCTTCGGTGCCCTCCCTGCTAGCCGCCGCGGGTTGGCCGGACGCCAGGGGCGCGGTGCTGGTAGTGGGGCATCAGCCGACCCTGGGGCAGGTGGCGGCGCTTTTGCTGGGCGGCGAAGAAGCCTCGTGGACCATCAAGAAAGGTGCGGTGTGGTGGCTTTCCAGCCGGGTGCGCCAGGACGAAACGCAGGTCGTGCTGCGCGCGGTAATGGCGCCAGATATGCTATAGTGCTGGCGCTGCGGGGATACCCCGTCCAACTATCGTTTCCAGGTTAAAAAGAACCCATTCGTGCCTGCTTTCGAACTCTTTATCGGCTTGCGCTACACCCGTGCCAAGCGTCGCAATCATTTCATCTCCTTTATTTCCCTGATTTCCATGGCGGGCATCGCGCTCGGCGTGGCGGCGCTGATCGTGGTGCTGTCGGTAATGAACGGTTTCCAGGACGAACTGCGCAGCCGCATTCTCGGCGTGGCGGCGCATATCCAGATCACCGGCAGCGACAATACCCTGGCCGACTGGCGCCGGGTTGCAGCCGAGGCGTCGCGCCATCCCGAAGTGACGGCTGCGGCGCCCTACATCATGGCCCAGAACATGCTGACCTACGACTCGGCGGTGCAGGGCGCGATCGTGCGCGGCATCTTGCCGGAACTCGAGAGCGGGGTGGCGCAGTTTTCCAGCCACATGAAACAGGGCAAGCTGAGTGATTTGCGTGCCGGAGAGTTCGGCATCGTGCTCGGTTCCGAACTGGCGCGGGCACTCGGCGCGCGGGTGGGCGACAAGGTGGTGGTGATGGCCCCGCAAGGCCAGGTGACGCCGGCTGGCGTGGTGCCGCGCCTCAAGCAGGTGACGGTGGTGGGCATCTTCAATGCTGGCCACTACGAATACGACAGTGGCCTGGCGCTCATGCATGCCGATGATGCCGCCCGCTTGTTCCGCACGGGTGGCG